>MWDM01000009.1 GCA_002070565.1 Bacteroidetes bacterium ADurb.Bin139 | reverse complement strand
GTCGTCTTCAAGATCCTGTACTTCCAGGGGAAGCTCTCCGCGAAGCAGGTGTATTTTATCTATCTGTGAATCTGTCGTCTGAAGTTGAAAAAGAAGACGCAATTTTTCCTCCATGGTCAGCGTTCCTTCCTGTTCTGCCTTTTGCAGAGCGGTAAATGAACCGGCTTCGGTCCCGGCTGTTTTAGTCGTTTTCTTTGTCATAATATGATTGATAACTTAATAATATCTGATGGGATTTGTGTAGATCTGTGTTTTGCGGACGGCAAAGTTAGGGATTTTTTTTATAAGCTGGTTGACTATCTGGTCCTGTACACCGGTCTCCGATTCGTAATGCCCGATATCTACCAGCATCATCTGAGGAACAGTCTCGAAATAAGAATGATAATTAAAATCTGCACTAACAAAAACCTCGGCACCGGAACGCAAGGCATAGGGTATTAGAGAAGATCCGCTGCCCCCGCACAGGGCTATCCTGGACACGTGACGGTGAAACGGGACAGAAGTTTTACAATGTTTCAGGGTAAAGGTGGTTTTGAGCAGGTCAAAAAAACCTTCTGTCAGCATGGGTTGCTTAAGATCCCCCACCACACCCAGCCCGCAAGGGGCAGTATCCCGGTTCAGGCATGATTCAGGGGCCAGAATGGACATGTTTTGCAGACCCAATGCGCGTCCCATAGCCCCGCTCACACCGTCCATAATCTTGTCTGCGTTGGTGTGCATGGAATACACAACCAGATTGCCGCGAATGGCCCTGGCAACGGTCCGTTCTACAGGGGTCGTGTCCTTCAGGCTTTTCAAACCTTTGAAAATAAGCGGATGGTGTGATATGATCATATTCAGACCATCGGCAATAGCTTCTTCAACTACTTCCGAAGTACAATCCAGGCAAACCAGGATCCCTGTCACCTGGGTTGCGGGATTCCCTATGCAAAGTCCGGAATTGTCCCATTCTTCCTGTAATTCTCTGGGAGCCCATTGTTCCAGGACTTCTATGATATCCGATGCACAAAGCCTCATCACATCAGGTCCTTAATTTCTGTCAGCTGTGTTTTGATCCGGTTGAGCGACGCAATGATGTCAACCGTTCTGTCCTCCCCTTCCTTGTTGTCCCGCATGCGCTTTTTTGCTCCTTCCAGGGTCATTCCACGTTCCTTGACCAGGTGATAAATAATCTTGAAACCGGCTACATCCTCTGCAGTGAACAGCCGGTTCCCTTTCTTATTCCTTACCGGTTTAATAAACTCGTAAAAAGTGGTGGACCAGAAACGCACAAGAGAGGTGCTTTCTCCCAGCATTTCGGCCACTTCTCCAATGGAATAGTACATTTTATCCATAATCGGTTAATCTAAAGATTGTCCTGTGTTATATGCCGTAAGCATGATCTGGCGGTATTGGGCAGGCATGACATCCATGAAATAAAAGTGAACCGGGTCCATTAACTGTCCATTCTTCCAGATTTCATAATGCAGATGGGGCATAAAGGACATCCCGGTGGATCCAGCCCGTGCTATGGTCATACCTCTGGTAACATACTGGCCTTTCCTGACAAATATATCGCTCAGGTGAGCATAAACGGTAGAATAGCCCCTGTAAGGATGCAGAATCTCCACAACATTTCCCTTGCCCCTTGCCGAACGGGCTACATTTACCACCTGGCCTTCGGCTGTAGCCAGCACATCTGTTCCCAGTCCCACCAGAAAATCCATGCCCGTATGCTCCATGGGAATTTTATAAAAAGGATGTATACGGCTGCCTGTGGTAGCCCCCATGGCTTCCAGGGAGGGGTTGCGCAACGGAAAGGCGGCCGGCATGTATTTCAGACTGTCCAGTTCTTCGTACACCATGTTGGACACCCGGAAAAGGCCATCGGTTACCCACGCTGCACGTTTTTCCAACCCGGTAATTACCGAATCGGCATGGTATGCCAGTGTGAAAGAAGGATCTTCCATAAGCAGGCGGTAATGGTTTATATCGGCTTCTTCTGTCAGTTCAAGCGGCTGTGAATGAAGAACCGTACCATAAATGCTCTTGTCCCTGATCTCCAGTTCTTCCAGAACCTTATTCAGGTTATTCATCTCACGGCTGAGCCTTTCGTATTCGCTCTGCATGATTTCTGTTTCACGGATGAGGTTTCTTTCGGCCGGAGAAAGAATGAACATCCCGAAAATCAAGTAGTAGAGCAGGGCCAGGCCTATGCTGCCCAGGAACAACCACAGGATGCGCTTTAAGATGATTTTGACATTAAGACGCACCCTGGTGAATTCCAATTTTTCCTTATTGAACTGATACCGGTTCATTGTCAGAAACTATTGGCGTCCGCCCAGAATTACCGCATGGTAATCGTCCGTTGCAATATTGTTGTTGAAATAATTATAGGGATTGACTGGCCGTCCCATGTATATCACTTCGTAATGTACGTGAGGACCTGTAGACTTTCCGGTCGATCCCAGCTGGCCTATCTGCTCTCCGCGTTTTACCAGCTGGCCTTCATATACATTGGTTTTATTTAGGTGGGCGTAACGGGTTTTATAGCCAAATCCGTGGTCAATGACAATAAAACGTCCGTAACCATTGTATTCGTAGCGTATGGCCTCAACCTGACCGTCACCTGTAGAGTAAACCGGAGAATTGGGCGCGCCTGTCAGGTCAATTCCCTCATGCATCCTGATGTCTCCGTAAACGGGATCTTTACGGTATCCGAATCCCCCTGACCATCTGAAATTTCTCGTATCCTCGGGAATGGGCAATATGGAAGGAATGCATTTGGCCACTTCTCCTACCTGTCCTGCCACACGCTCCACATCGTCAAAGGATTTTGACTGGATATAGGCTTTCTTCATGAGCTTGTCAAAATTGAGAGCCGTTGTCATGAGCAGGCTGGAATTCTGTGCGTATTCCAGATAGGGATACCGGTTGGTTCCACCAAAACCTGCATTTCTGACGGCAGGGGGGATTTGTTCCATTCCGAAAATATTCCTGTAGATGTTGTTGTCACGCAGTTGCAGGTTCTCCAATCTTTTTTCAGATTGCGCCATTTGTTTATTCAGCAATTCCAGCGATGAACGGGCATTTTCGAACTCTCTTTCAAGCTTTATGGTCCGGGGTGTTTTCAGTTTCAATCCCTCTGTGTAAACCATATAATACCCCAAAGCCACAAGCAGGCTGATGGGAAGGATAACCAGAGCCCTTACCAGGTAAAAGCGTAACGATGTCCTCTGCAGCTCGTAAGAAAGTGTTTCCGGGTTGTATTTATATTTTCTTTTTTCCGCCATCAGGATTGTAAACACGTTGTCAACAAGCAAAGATAAGTATTTTTCTAAAAAACGGTATATTTGTCCGATAATATTATAGCATCATGACTTCTGGCGATATCAGGAAAACATTCCTGAACTTTTTTGAGGAGAAAGAACATACCATAGTCCCCTCTGCTCCCATGGTGGTTAAGAACGATCCCACCCTGATGTTTACCAATGCGGGAATGAACCAGTTCAAGGATTGGTTCCTGGGCAACGAGCCGGCCATATACAAACGGGTTGCCAACACCCAGAAATGTCTCAGGGTAAGCGGAAAACACAATGACCTTGAAGAAGTGGGACACGACACCTACCACCATACCATGTTCGAGATGCTGGGCAACTGGAGTTTCGGAGACTACTTCAAAAAAGAAGCCATTGCCTGGGCCTGGGAATTGCTCCACCAGGTTTTCAAGTTGGATGCAGACCGCCTTTATGCCACCGTGTTTGAGGGATCGCAGGAGGATAACCTGGGGCCTGATGACCAGTCACGTGCCATCTGGGAACAGTACCTTCCCCCGGAAAGGATCCTTGCAGGCAGCAAGAAAGACAATTTCTGGGAAATGGGAGAAACCGGTCCCTGCGGACCATGCAGCGAGATCCATATTGACCTGAGGACACCCGGAGACCGTGCGCAGGTTCCCGGGGTTACCCTGGTCAACCAGGGCCATCCTCTGGTGGTGGAAATATGGAATCTTGTCTTTATCCAATACAACCGCAAAGCAGATGGAAAACTGGTCGCCCTTGATCAAAAACACGTAGATACCGGAATGGGACTGGAGCGGCTGTGCATGGCCATCCAGGGAAAAACCAGCAATTACGACACCGATCTGTTCCAGGGACTGATAGGGGCAATAGGACTCCTGTGCCATAAAGAATACGGAAAGGACAGCCATGTAGATGTGGCCATGCGCGTGATCGCAGACCACCTGAGGGCCATATGCTTTTCCATTGCCGACGGGCAGTTGCCTTCCAATGTCAAAGCCGGGTATGTCATACGGCGCATTTTGCGCAGGGCCGTTCGCTACGGACACACTTTCCTGGGATTTGACAAACCGTTTCTTTGCGATCTGGTCCCGGCCCTGATTTGCCAGATGGGAGAAGCATTCCCGGAACTTGGTCAGCAAAAAGACCTGATCCAAAACATCATACGTCAGGAAGAGGAAGCTTTCTTACGGACACTGGAAAAAGGAACCCGTTTGTTTGAGTACTTCACACAAGACAAAACACTGAAAATATTCAGCGGCAAAGACGCTTTTCTACTATACGACACCTATGGATTTCCCCTGGACCTTACCATTCTTATGGCAAAGGAAAAAGGTCTGGGTGTGAATATTGCCGAATTTGAAGAAGAGCTGCAGGCGCAAAAAGACAGGGCGCGCCGGGCCACCCTGGTAAAAGAAGGAGACTGGATAGAGGTGAGGCCCTTTGTTCAAACCGTATTCCTGGGGTATGAGACAACGCAGGCTTACGCCAGGATTACGCGTTACAGAAAAGTCAGAACAAAAAACCGGGAATATTACCAGATTGTACTGGACCAGACACCTTTTTATGCCCAAAGCGGAGGACAGGCAGGGGATTCAGGCTATCTGGAAAACACCCAGGGAGAAAAAATCCCTATTACAGACACCATCAAAGAAAACAATCTGATCCTGCATCTTACGCCCCAAGCCCCGGTGAATCCCGAAACAGAGTTCCTGGCAGTCGTGGATCAGGAGCGCAGGCAAACTATTGCCAACAACCACACAGCTACTCACTTGCTGCACCATGCACTCAGGCAGGTTCTGGGACCGCAGGTGGAACAGAAAGGCTCCCAGGTATCGGAAGACGGGCTACGTTTTGACTTTTCGCATTACGCACGTATGGAACCCGAGGAAATCCGGAAAACTGAACGCCTGGTCAACGAGATGATCCGGAAAAACATCCCGCAGGATGCGCTTTTAGATGTTCCCCTTGAAAAAGCAGGCCAAATGGGCGCTATAGCCTTGTTTGGAGAAAAATATGGTGAAAAAGTGCGCGTCGTCCGCTTTGGCGACTCCATTGAATTGTGCGGTGGAACACATACCCCGGCAACGGGGAATATCGGGATATTCAAGATAGTGAGCGAAGGGGCCATTGCCGCCGGTGTACGGAGGATAGAAGCCATCACAGGCCTGGCCGTGGAGCGGAAAATTGAAGAAATGGAAATGATGCTGAGCGGGATCAGAGGCCTGATGAACGATCATTCAGATGTTATTGCCTCGGTACAGAAAATTGTACGTGAAAATGAAGATCTGCATAAGACCATGGAACAAATCCGTCACGAAAGAGCGGTTGCCCTGGGCAAATCGATCTGGGAGCAGCGTTCCAGCCTGAACGGCATTCAATTTGTACAACTACGGGGCATGTATGTACCCGAGATGATAAAAGACGTGGCTTTTTCTTTCCGGGAGGGCAACTTTGAGAATATGGCCTTCGCCGCAGCTTACGAACACAACGGTAAAGCCAATCTGACCCTACTCCTGTCCAGAGACCTGGTAAGTGCCGGATTGAACGCTGCAGAGATCGTCCGAAAGGCCGCCAAATCTATTGGTGGTGGAGGCGGCGGGCAGGACTTTTATGCAACGGCCGGCGGAAAAAATCCCGGAGGTTTGCAGGCTGCACTGGATACCATAGCCGAAGCATTGAAGAACCATTAAACAAACTGGCGTTGAAAATATTTGACCGTTTTCTGGTCCGTTCATTCCTGGGCCCTTTGTTCCTGACTATATTCATAGTGCTGTTTGTTCTTGTATTACAGTTTCTGTGGGTGTACATAGATGAACTGGTTGGCAAAGGTCTAGGATTGAGGGTGATCCTTGAATTCCTGTTCTGGGGAACCTGTACCGTTATACCCATGGCCCTACCCCTGGCTACCCTGCTGGCCTCTATCATGACCATGGGAAATCTGGGGGAATTCAACGAATTGCTGGCCATGAAGGCAGCGGGCATTCCCTTACAGCGTATCATGCGTCCGCTTATTATTTTGTCTTTTGTTATCTCTGTGGGTGCCTTTTTTGCTGCCAACAACCTCATGCCGCTGGCTTACAAGAATATTTTTGCTTTACGCGACGACATTTCGCGTACCAAAGAGGAAATCCGTATACCCACCGGAATTTTTTACAATGGAATTGATAATTACAGCCTTCGGGTCGAAAACAGGGACAAGGTTACCGATATGCTGTACGATGTGATGGTATACGATCACAGTGCCCGAAGGGGGAACAACAGCGTGACCCTGGCCGATTCGGGTTCCATCCGGCTGACAGAAGACAAAAAAAACATTCTTTTCACCTTATACCAAGGGGTAACATACGAGGAAGGCGAAAGAAAATCCGTTACCGACACTGCTTTTGCACTTCAGCGGATCAAATTTGACAAACAGGATATCATCATAGAGCTTAACAACTATGCTTTTCAACGGCGGGACGGAGACCGGTTCGGAAGCGACGTAATGGCACAGGGCGTGCGAAGCCTGGGCCATCGGCGTGACTCGCTGGATTCTCTTTATACCATTGCCCTGCAACTATTCAAGAAACGGATGCTTGTAGCCGGGGGACTGAATTATGCCATGCAACTGGATTCGGCCAACCTCCAAAAACACCAGGGATACTTTCCCATTGACCGGCTTCCCGTTCCCGAAAAAAACATGCAATATCCCGACCTTTTAAACAGGGCCATCGGGAAGGTGGACCAGATGTTGAACCAGGTGGACAACTATATGATCGAAGAGATCCAGATACACCTTCCCCTGAGAAGAACCAAGGTGGAATGGTTTCGCAAATTCACCGTGGCTTTCGCCTGTTTTATATTCTTTTTTGTGGGTGCTCCGCTGGGGGCCATCATACGAAAAGGCGGCCTGGGAACTCCCGTGATCGTTTCCATGCTCTTTTTTGTGGTCTATTATGTGATTGATATATCGGGAAAAAAGCTGGCCACTGACGGATCGGTTTCGGCTGCCTTTGGAACACTTATCTCGTCCCTGGTGTTGCTGCCCATAGGGGTTTTCCTGACTTACAAGGCCACTACAGACTCGGCTTTGTTCAATAAAGATGCGTACCTTGCAGCCATCAAGAAGATCTGGAAGCATTTACCACGCTATCATGGCAAAGAAAAAAGGAAAGCCTGATATTGTCTTTATGGGCACTCCCGTCTTTGCAGCCGGGATCCTGCAGGAGCTGCTGCGTATGGGATATCCCGTGAAGGGCGTTGTCACGGCACCCGACAAACCGGCCGGCAGGGGTCTTGTACCGCAACCTTCTGCCGTAAAGACTCTGGCCCTTGAACACAATTTGCCGGTACTTCAGCCGGTCTCATTAAAAGACAGCCTGTTTCTGGAAAATCTTTCCCAATGGAATGCTTCCATATTCGTGGTTGTGGCTTTCAGGATGTTGCCTCGGCAGGTCTGGCAAATGCCCTCTCACGGGTGCCTGAACCTTCATGCTTCCATGCTCCCCCTGTACCGGGGAGCTGCTCCCATCAATCATGCGATCATAAACGGCGAAACAGAAACCGGGCTTACCACTTTTCTCATTGACGAACAAATAGATACCGGAGCTATACTCCTTCAGCAGCCCATTCCCATTGCACGGACGGACAATGCAGGATCCCTGCATGATACCATGATGACCGCCGGAGCTCCCCTGGTGGCAAGGACCATTGACGGGCTGTGGCAGGGCACCCTAAAACCGGTTCCCCAGCCTTACGTTGCCCCGGAGGAACTCAAACCCGCTCCCCGGCTCAGCCGCGATACCTGCCGTATAGACTGGACCTGCGAACCAGGGGTGATTGTCAATCTGGTACGGGGCCTTAGTCCTTATCCCTGTGCTTTCTCTACCCTTAAGAAAGGAGAAACCCTGATGGATATCAAAATTTATGAAGCACAGGCCGAAATGGCACAGCATGGATATACCCCGGGAAAAGTCATCTCGGACTGGAAAAAAATGTTAAAAATCGCCTGCGGCGGGGGATATGTCCATTTGCTGGAGGTCCAGGCTCCCGGGAAAAAACGGCTTTCTGCCGGTACATTCCTGGCAGGTTTCAGAAATACAGGAGAACTGAACTTCCAATAACCATGAAAGAAGCCGTCATACTTGCCCAGGGGGCATACCCGGAACACCCTTATCCGTTACACCTTCTGAAAACGGCAAAGACGCTCATTTGCACAGACGGGGCAGTGAATAAACTGCAGGGACAGGAACCGGACTGGGTTGTAGGTGATTTTGATTCCTTGTCAGGAGTTTCACGGGAAAAATACAATTCCCGTATGGTCAGAGATACCTCTGAAGAGACCAATGATCTGACTAAAGCCGTGCAGTTGTGCTTCCGGAAAGGTTTCAGGAGCATTATCATTCTGGGTGCCACCGGACTAAGAGAAGATCATACGCTGGGAAACATCTCCCTTTTAGGATCTTACGCCCTGATGATGGATTCTGTGCGCATGGTAACAGATCACGGTGTTTTTCATGTATTTGCACAGGGAATAAAAAAGGCCGCTGGATTTATGGAGGTATCTGTGCCCTGCTCAGAAGGAAATCCCGTTTCTTTTTTCGCCTTTGATCCGGCCATGAAATTACGGGCAGGGGGGGTGCTTTATCCTGTGGAACACGTGGTTTTTGATGCCTGGTGGAAAGCCACCCTGAATCAATGTACGGCAAACCATCTGGTATTGTCCTTTCTGAACGGACCTTTGCTGGTGTACCTTCCCTATCCCCCTACCTTGAAGGAAGTCCGGGACATTCCGGAAGAGTGACCGATTTGCGGCTCGCGGCATAAGAGCCGAAAATTCCCAGCGCCCCGCCTGTTATATTGCCTGAAACATTACCCCTGGGGCCTGAAAAAAGCGGGAATTGCTGGTTTTTTTCAATTTTTGCCTCTTCCAGGAACAGGTAATACTCCTTGCTCAATGTCTGCAGTTCCAGGGTCAGCACATCGCCGGCATAAAGATCGTAAGTGCCTCCGTTGTCCCATACCAGCGATTTGGTAATTATCCACTCAGGAATGGGATATAACAGATACTCCCCGTCTTGTGTATAATCATTGAGCACATGGATGTAATACCTGAGAATCCTGTTGCTGTACAGCTCGTTGTTGATCCAGAGAGCGCCTCCGTAGTAATCTTCTCCCGGTGTATCCTGAAAACCGGCCACAAGCACGAACGGGGTGTCTGTGGAAGAAGGCATCAGCGACTTGAGCACAAGGGTTTCCAGTTTGTGTATAAAGGGGACGGTTGTGGTGGCAGAGTAGTATTCGTCTTTGCCGTCCCGGTCATAGTCTATCCATACTTCCAATAGGTATGTTTCTCCCTGCCGGGCCGTAAAATGATCATCTGTCGCATAAATGCCCGGGGCATTCCACCTGAGATTTTCTCCATTCAGGCGCACTTCTGTTGCATCTATGTTCACCGGTAGTTCCGATCCGAAATACGATGCCGTGGAGGAAATTTCAATAAACTGGGGTCTGGGGTCAGTGGATAAGGTTCCTGTTATGACCAGCCTGGGCTCCATATCGTCACTTCTGAGCGCTATGGGCTCTGTACAACCCGCTGCCACTAACAGCGACAGCAGCCATACCATGGTGGCGGACCTGATGTTTTTTATGGTTAAAAACTGAAATTCCATGTTATTGAGGGAACTATGCTAAAAAGATAGGTCATTTCAAGGTATTGCTCCCCGGCCGGATTCAGCCGGTAATTGATTGCCCAGGGATTCTTGCGCGCATAGAGGTTGTAGACAGATACATTCAATGAATGTTTCCAGCGCCAGCCAGGTTTGCCCAGCCTTATGTTGAGCGAGGCATCCATCCTGTGGTAGTCTGCCATGCGGTATGAATTCCTTTCTGTATACACGGGGATCAGTTCATTGTAAAACCAGTAACGCCCCTCGGGCAGGGTAATGGGCATTCCGGTGGCGTAAACCCAATTGAGTGAAGCCTGCAGACGGGGTGAGATGTCATAAAAGACCACTACATTGATATTGTGCGGCCGGTCAGAGGGGGCGCGGTATGTCTGGTTGTTGTTTACTCCGGGGATGGTTCTGAAAGAGCGGGACCAGGTATAGCTTATCCATCCGCTTAAGATGCCTGTATTTCTTTTCAGGAGGAATTCCACCCCGTAACTCTTCCCTTTTCCAAAGCGGAGTTCGGTCTCAATCTTGTCGTAAAGCAACAGGTTGGGATGTTCTTTAAAATCAAGGACATTATCCAGGTGTTTATAAAAAATCTCGACCGAGGCCTCATAATCCTTGTTGAAAAGATTGGCAAAGATGCCGGCAGACACCTGGTGGGATGCCTGGGGAAGGATGGATGGTCCGGAAGGGATCCAGATTTCCATAGGAGAACCGGCAGAAGAGAAAGACAACAGGTGAACGTATTGCAGTGTTCTGGAATAGGATGCTTTCAGGGAAAGTTCCGGAGTTACAAGGAATGAGAGTCCCAGGCGGGGCTCCCATCCGTACCGGTGATGAAAAAATTGACCGGAAGGTATGACTGTCCCTTCTTCATCTAACAGATTATACCGCTCATCGACCTGGTATAAAGTCGTGGGCCCCACATTGTCAAAGCGGGTGAAACGCAGGCCATAGCGCAGTTGTATCCGTTGCCCGAACAGCTTGTGTTCGTTGGAAAAATACAACACGTTCACAAATCCCTGGCGGGGCGACATGGTTATATCCTGCTCCACCTGTGTTCCCGAAGCCAGGATTCCGGTTCCTATGGCTTTTCCCGGCTGAAACCACTGAAAATTTGAAGTATACCCGAATTCAAAAACGTTTTTCTGGTCCGGCATATAGGAAAAATCCACACGCAATCCGGCATCCTGGATACGGGAGATCCATTCCAGGTCCATTTCACTGGTTGATCCCTGAAAATCGTAATCGTAATTGGTGTACGTAGTGAAAAGCCTCATGAACAAGCGGTCAGATATGGCATAGTTCCAGTTTACAGCTGCTGCGGCATTGCCAAATTTTAATCCCATATCCGAGATCCTGAAACGGTCCCTTCCATTGTACAGGCTCAGGTATAGGTAATTTTTGTCATTGACCTTCCACTTCACCCGGGCATTCAGATCATAAAAATTGATGGTCGTATTTTTTATGATTTCATTCTTTGCCAGGGGAAGGAACAGATCTGCATATGTTCTGCGCCCGGCTGCAAGAAAAGTCAGCCTGTCATCCGCGATACCTCCCTGAGCACTTATGCGGCTGGAAATCAGTCCAATTCCCCCGTCAACGGAAAAATCACCAGCTCCGTCGGCCGGTATGACTTCGAGCAAAGAGGAGAGCCGGCCTCCAAAGCGGGCGGGTATATCCCCCTTGTATAAAGTCATGGTCTTGACTGCATCTGAATTAAAGATGGAGAAAAAACCCAGCATATGGGACACATTGTACAATGTGGCATTGTCAAAAAGAATCATGTTCTGGTCCGGGCTGCCGCCACGCACATGAAAACCGCTGCTCCCTTCCGAGGCAGCCTGTACTCCGGGAAGCATCTGTACCACCTTGAGCAAATCCACTTCTCCAAGCAGCGTGGGTACGCGCTGAATGATCTCGGCGTCTATACGTTCAATGCTCATTTCGGCCCTGCTGAGCCGTTTTGCCGGACTGTCGGCAAAGATGGTCACGCCCTGTATGAAATAAGACATAGGCATGAGTGTGAAAACGGTGTCCTTGTCGCGGTCAAGAGCCACAGTTGCCAGCTGTGGCTTATATCCGATATAGGAAACCTCTATTCCGTGATTTCCCTGCGGAAGTTTAATCAAGAAATGGCCCCGTGTATCTGTGAGGGTCCAGAGGCCACCTTCTTCGGGCAAACGGATCACGGCACCCGGCAGCATTTCACCAGATACAGCATCCATGACCTTTCCCGAAAGTGTATAATTGGTCTGTGCTTTCAGTCCGGCCGCTGTAATGATCAGGAATCCCGCCAGCAGAGGGATGCCTGTAAAAAAAATTCTGATGTGCCGCCTCATTGATCCTTTATATACATAAAAAGGAGAACGTGTAGTCCTCCTAATTATCTCCTGACTTATGTCAAGCGGATACTGTACCGTTGGCTACAATTTAATGCTGGGACGGAATTTAACGACTTTTTTAGCCTTAATCTTAATAGTAGCTCCTGTACGAGGATTTCTCCCTGTTCTTTCACCTCTTTTTCCTACAACAAATGAGCCAAACCCTACTAAGGTTACTCTTTCACCTTTTTTCAAGGCTTTGGTTGTGGCAGCAAGGAAAGCATCAAGTGCTTTTTTTGAATCAACTTTTGAAAGTCCCGATTCAGCAGCCATAGCGGCGATAAGATCTGCTTTGTTCATGATAATAAATATTAGGTTAAATGAAGTTTTCTTGTGGTAACAGGCACAAATCTAACATAATTTTCTTTTGTTTCCAATAGCTTGCAGCAATTCAGCCTGTTGTTTTTCAAGTTTTTTAATAAAAAGCGCGTTTTCGTCAGAAAAGGGGAATAACGGCTTGTGGGCAAGGGAAGCGTTCAGTTTTTCCATTTTTTTTACAAGAGCCCTTGTTTCATCATCGGCTGTGGCTTCAAAAAAACACCCCAGGATATACTCAATGGTCTGGTCTGTAAGATGACACATGTCGGCTGCGTAATACCTGTAGTCCCGTAACTCGTCCATTACCAGTTCATAAGAAGGAAAATAGTACACATTGGGAAAATTGCTTTGTAAACGGTCTATGGCCAGATGCAGGGAGGCTTTGCTCAACTGGTTGCCATGGGCTCCGTCTGCCCAATGACGAACGGGGCTCACCGTCATGATCCATGTCTTGTCCCGGTGGCGTTGGAGCAGGGGAGCCATCAGATCTGCCACCTGTTCAGGAACCAGGAACTCACGGCTGAAATTACGGGCCGGCAATTTGTGGCAGTTTGCCGCCACCTTACCCTGATAAACGTATGTCCAGGCAGTTCCAAAGGTTATAATCACAATGTCAGCAGTATGAAAAAAATCCGCCGCTTTATTCAGTTGATCGTTGGCATGAGCAAGAAAACTGCCGGCATCCTCCCTGGAAAAAGAGGTATGATGAGCAAGAGAGCCGTAAGCCCCGTAAGGAAACCTCATCACCTGGGCAAGTTCAAAGGGAACAGGACCCTCAAGGCGTTCCAGGGAAGAGGCTATGGATGAGGGATTGAACAGCGGGCCAAATGCATCAGGGGCAACCAAAAAATGCAATTCCCTCATTTTTTGTGCCATGTCAGTGGCAAAACAGGATCCTGCAAAGTAAAACCGGGTTGCATATGAACAGCGTTCAGGCAGGGGTTGGGCTGTTACTTTTGTTCGCCATTCCATAGATGCAAAGTTAGCATTTTGTTTATCTTTGCTGCATTAATCCTAAAACTACCCCTTGTGAAAAAAATCATACTTCTGTTGTTTTGTATGACCATGCCACTGATTTTCATGTTTGGTCAAAACAATTCCATTGTCGAGGTCAGTGCGGGGACTGAAACACTCGTGATAGAGGAGCCTGTAGAGGAAAACGTTAATCCTTACAAAGGCATCCTGGAGAACCGCCAGTTTGTCTTCAACATCAAATCTATCCTCCGGGGTCTCCTGGGACTTACTTCCATATTGCTGATTGCCTTCATCTTCAGCACCAACCGTAAGAAAATTAATTGGAAAACGGTTGGAATAGCCCTGGTTACGCAGTTGCTCATTGCTCTTGGAATTCTATCTGTACCGGCGGTACAAACACTCTTTGAAATATTCGGAAAGGCTTTTGTCGTTGTCCTGGACTGGACAAAAGCCGGTTCCACTTTCCTGTTCGGATCATTAATGGATCAAAACAAATTCGGGTATGTATTCGCCCTGCAGATCCTGCCTACCATCATCTTTTTCTCTGCCCTTACATCCCTGCTGTTTTACTGGGGTATTCTGCAAAAGGTTGTATGGGGCATGGCCTGGGTATTCACCAAGCTGATGAACCTCTCTGGAGCCGAAAGCCTGTCAACAACCGGTAATATTTTTCTGGGACAGACAGAAGCTCCCCTACTGGTGAAAGCCTATGTCCCCACAATGACCAAATCAGAGATCATGCTGGTGATGACCGCCGGCATGAGTACCATGGCAGGAGGTGTCCTGGCCGCATACATTGGCATGCTGGGCGGCGGGGATGTTCAGCTGAGCGTAGCTTTTGCCAAACACCTGTTATCAGCTTCGGTTATGGCTGCACCCGGGGCTATTGCCATGGCCAAGATACTTGTCCCTCAAACAGAGGAAATTGACAATACAGTCAAGGTCTCAAAAGAAAAAATGGGAAGAAACATGTTGGATTCCATATCCAACGGAGCCATAGACGGATTAAAACTTGCGGCCAACGTAGCTGCCATGTTGCTGGTTTTCTATGCATTGATTGCCGGAGTCAATTACATTTTCGGAAAAGTGGGGCACTGGACCCACCTGAACGACCTGATAGCCAACTGGACCAATGGAATGTATGACAGCCTCTCTCTGGAGTGTGTCCTGTCTTACCTTTTTGCTCCTGTCATCTGGCTTACCGGTGTTTCAGGACAGGATGTTGCCCTTGTGGGACGTTTGCTGGGAGAAAAGCTTATTATGACCGAATTTGTAGGTTACAGCAGCCTTGCCCGGATGATCCAAGACGGGGTGTTTGAGCATACCAAATCGCTGATCATAGCCACTTATGTACTATGTGGCTTTGCCAACTTTGCTTCCATAGGGATCCAGATAGGGGGTATAGGTGGCATTGCACCCAACCAGAAACATGTGCTGGCTCAATTTGGATTCCGGGCACTGCTGGGAGCTACCCTGGCAGGATTATTATCTGCTTCCATGATAGGAATGTTCCTATAGGATCACTTAGGCGCGAGCCGGTATAAAACAAAGGCAATCAGCGCATAAAGAACGTTGGGAAGCCACAGGGCTATAGCCGGTGGCAATACATCGGCATGGACAAACATTTCGGAAAACCTTAGGAAGAGAATATAGGAAAAGCTCAGGGCAATGCCTATCCCTATGTTCAGTCCTATCCCGCCCCGTCTTTTACGTGACGATAAAGACACACCCATGATGGTCAGGATAAAAGAAGAAAAGGGTATGGCCAGGCGCGAATTTTTCTGGATCAGCGCAAACTTAATGTTCGTGTCGCCACGCAGGCGCAGGGTTTCGATGAAACGATTCAACTGTCTCAGGTTGAACTGTTCTACAGATTCCTTCCTTCTCACCAGGTCTGCCCCGGTAATATCAATCAGGGTATCCAGTTGTTTCCCCCAGGTTACGGTATTGGTTGTATCGGAAAAACGGCGGAGGTTGTATTCGTTCAAACGCCACTTCCCTGTGATGGAATCCCAGCGCGCTGTCTCGGCAGACAGTTTTGAAGCAAGCTGGTTCCCCTTGAATGATTCCAGGGTAAATCGAATGGCCGTGCTGTTCCAGGCGTTGTACGATTCCATATAGACATACGTGTCTGGCTCAACCTGGTAATGGATATTCCTGTTGTATTCTGTGCGCGTTTTCAGGTACTGTTCCTCAAAAGCCAGTCGTTTACGGTTGGCAGGCGGTATTACAAACCAGTTCAGCGCCAGGGATAAAAGGGCGATGAACAGGGCAGACAAAATATACGGGTACATGATCCGGTTAAAACTGATCCCCCCGCTTAACATGGCAATAATCTCGCTGTGGCCAGCCAGTTTTGAGGTAAAAAAGATAACGGAAATAAAGACAAATAGCGGGGAGAACATATTCATGAAATAAGGAATGAAATTCATGTAGTAATCCACCACTATGGCCCTCAGAGGAGCTTCCTTGTCTACGAAATCATCAATTTTTTCACTGATGTCAAAAATTATGACTATGCCTATAATGATCAGAATGGCAAAGAAATAAGTTCCCATGAACTTCCGGATAATGTACCGGTCCAGTATGGTTATATTAAAATTATAGGATCTTTTCTTTAGTCTTCCACTCATTGTTACAACCTTGTTTCAAGTTGCCCGGCCATTTTGTTTTTCCACGAAGTAAAATCTCCCGTTTTAATATGAAGTGCCGCTTCTCTGACCAAATGCAAATAAAAAGCCAGATTATGCAGGCTGGCTATCTGCGGCCCCAGCATTTCCCCGGCAATGAAGAGGTGACGCAGGTAGGCCCTTGTATATGTTTTATCCACAAATGAGGTCCCTTCCGGATCTACGGGAGAAAGGTCATCGGCCCACTTCCTGTTCTTTATGTTGATTATTCCGTTCCCGGTAAATAGCATGCCGTTGCGGCCATTTCTTGTTGGCATTACACAATCAAACATATCAATTCCCCGGGCAATCCCTTCCAGGATGTTAGCCGGAGTCCCTACCCCCATAAGATACCTTGGTCTATTGCGGGGCAAATAAGGGTCTACGGTCTCTATCATTTGGTACATCACCTCTGTGGGCTCCCCTACAGAAAGACCTCCTATGGCATATCCTTCTGCATCCAACGATGCGGCATGCAAGGCAGCCTGTTTCCGAAGTTCCGGATACACACAACCCTGCACCACAGGAAAAAAGGACTGTTTGTAGCCGTACAGGCCGTCTGTACGGCGAAAGCGGGTCAACCCCCTTTCAAGCCACTGTTGTGTCATGGTAAGAGACTTCGCGGCATAATCGTACGGGGCATCACCCGGAGTACATTCGTCCAGGGCCATTATGATATCTGCGCCTATAATCCTTTGGATATCCACCGTTTTTTCCGGCGAAAAGAAATGCCTGGATCCGTCTATATGCGACTGAAAAAAATATCCTTCCCATGTAAGTTTACGCCTTGCTGCCAATGAAAATACCTGGTAGCCCCCGCTATCGGTCAGCACCGGTCTGTCCCAGCCGCAAAATTTATGAATTCCTCCTGCTTTCCCGATAATATCCAAACCCGGCCTTAAATACAGGTGATACGTATTTCCAAGAATAATCTGTGCCTTTACATCTTCTGCCAGATCCCTGTGAAACAGGCCTTTTACGGTACCCAACGTACCTACCGGCATAAAAATGGGCGTATCAATCTCTCCGTGATCCGTGACCAGCTTCCCCATCCGGGCACCACTGCCCGGATCGCTATGCAACACCGTAAAATACATCCCACAAATATAAACCTTTTACCTTTTCTTCCTATCCCCACGATGCTCCTGCCGGCTGCTCCTGCTGGTCGCTCCTGCTGGCCTTCGCTTCTCTGCTAAAACGGATCATTTTTCATTTAAACCTGGGCTTTCCGCACTTTTGTCGCCTGCTGCGGTCACTGCCTCTACCAGGTCAGGAAGCTTTTTCCTTTTGCCGAGGCTTTCGCTGCTTTTTGTGCGTTCCTGCTCAAACAACCGCCCGGTGCCTGCCCAGCGCTCGCCCTGCTCTCACCCGCTGGCTGCCCGGTGGTCTTTCAATGTGGTGCGCCAAACATGTTTGGCGCTTATTTTACGCTGCGAAGCAGCACCATACATTTTTTAGTTGCTGTCGGACGGGGAGGTAGTAAGTAACAATTATGTTACATAAACTCATAACACGCTGTATATGTGCGCACTAGAAGCTTGCATGCATTTTTAACGACTTTCCACCTCGTCCCTGCAAAAAGAGACTGACCAACTATTTGTGTTGATCAGTCTCTTTTTTCAATCTGAGTGGTTACTCAGCAGCTGGGGCCTGTGCTGGGTCCTGAGCCTCTCACTTCTCTGGTTCTGCAGTCTCTTTCTTAGCAACTTCTGCGGCAGCTTCAATAGGTTCTGCGGCAGCTTCAGCAACTTCTGCGGCAGGCTTTGTCTTTGCTTTTGCTGTTTTGGATTTCGGCCTTGATTCAGATGTATCGGCTGCTGTCTGTTCTTGCGTTGTAATTACCTTATCCGCTGATTCCACTTTTTCTTTGGAACCTCTGGAACGGCCGCGGCGGGTGGTTTTCTTTTCTTCCTTTTTGGTTGTTCCGGCCAGTGCCAGCTCGTTGAAGTCTACCAGTTCTATCATGGCCATGTCGGCAGCATCCCCTGCGCGGAAACCTGTTTTCAATACGCGGGTATAACCTCCGGGACGGTCTGCAATCTTAGGCCCTACAACACGAAACAGTTCGCTGACGGCATCTTTGTCTTTAAGATAGGCAAAAACCGTACGGCGCGAGTGGGTCGTGTCGAGCTTTGATTTGGTTATCAGCGGCTCTACGTAAACCCTTAATGCTTTGGCTTTGGCTACCGTTGTTTCTATCCTTTTATGAATTATTAGGGACGATGCCATATTGGCCAGCATGGCCTTCCGGTGTCCTGATTTGCGTCCCAGGTGATTAACTTTCTTTCTGTGTCTCATGTTTCCTTACTTTCTTTTCAATGTTATACTTGGTAACGTCAATGCCAAAAGACAGATCCAAACGTTCCATAAGCATATCTATCTCGGTCAGTGATTTCTTCCCGAAATTGCGGAATTTCATTAACTCGTGCCGGGGTATTGAAACCAGATCAGCAAAAGTTTCAATTTCTGCTGCCTTCAGGCAGTTCAATGCCCTAACGGAAATCTCCATATCCGAGAGCTTGGTCAGAAGCAGCTGACGCATGCGCAAAGATTCCTCATCCAGTTCGGAGCTTACATCTTCCTGAGGCAGCTCCAGGCTGATACGTTCATCGGAAAAAAGCATGAAATGATGAATCAGTATTTTGGCGGCTTCTTTCAATGCATTTTTAGGATGAATTGATCCGTCTGTTGTCACTTCAAGAATGAGCTTTTCGTAGTCGGTCTTCTGTTCTACCCTCCAGTATTCCATGGAAAAATTGACATTCTTTATGGGAGTGTAAATTGAATCCATGGCTATTAATCCAAATGGGGCGTTTTCTATCCGGTTCTCTTCTGCCGGTACATAACCGCGTCCTTTTCCAATGTGGAGCTCCATGGACAAGGTAACAGAAGGGTCCATGTTGCATATAACCAAGTCCGGGTTGAGCACCTGAAAAGAGGACAATTGCCTGGATATATCAGCAGCGACAAAAGTTTCTTTGCCTTTAACAGTAACCCTGACTGTCTCTTCGTCTATGTCTTCGATCATTCTTTTGAAGCGCACCTGTTTCAGGTTAAGAATAATGTCCACCACATTCTCCATCACGCCGGGAATGGTTGCAAATTCGTGTTCGACTCTGTCTATCTTGACGTAAGTCAGTGCGTATCCTTCCAAAGAAGACAATAAGATCCTGCGGAGCGCATTGCCGATAGTCGTAGCGTATCCGGGTTCCAGGGGACGGAACTCAAAACGCCCGAAGGTGTCGGTTGCCTCGAGCATGATGACTTTATCGGGTTTTTGAAATGCTAAAATGGCCATGGTAAAAATTTAAAATTTTACTTGGAGTACAACTCCACAATTAACTGTTCATTAATGGGTTCAGGAATTTCTGTCCTGTCTGGATAGTTGAGAAACTTACCTGTGACCGATGCTGCATCCCATTCTATCCAGGAATATTTGCTTACCGAACGTGAAATGTTGTCCTGTATAACTTCAAGGTTCTTGGAGCGCTCCCGAACGGCTACAACGGATCCGGGGCGAACCAGGGCAGAAGGTATGCTGCACACATTCCCGTCAATGGTAATATGACGGTGTGTAACCAGCTGACGGGCAGCAGCTCTGGTAGGCGCAATACCCATGCGGAAAACGATATTGTCAAGCCTGCTTTCCAGTAAAAGCAAAAGGTTTTCGCCCTTACGTCCTTTCATGGAAGATGCCCTCTTGAATAAATTGTGAAACTGGCGTTCCAAAATTCCGTAAGTGTATTTCACTTTTTGTTTTTCCTTAAGCTGCGTACCGTACTCAGATGTTTTCTTACGCTTTTTGGTCATCCCGTGCTGTCCGGGAGGATGGTTCTTCCGTTCGTAATTTTTATCGGGGCCATAAATCGGTTCTCCAAATTTACGTGCGATCTTGGTCTTTGGACCTGTATATCTTGCCATCTTATTTCAATTTATTTGATCAACAATTATACCCTGCGGCGTCCTTTGGGACGGCACCCGTTATGGGGAAGCGGGGTCACATCAACAATTTCAGTAACTTCTATACCAGCTCCGTGTATTGTGCGGATGGCAGATTCGCGTCCCGATCCGGGCCCTTTGACATAGGCCTTGACTTTGCGCAATCCCAGATCATAGGCGACTTTGGCGCATTCTGCGGCTGCCGTCTGGGCGGCATAGGGTGTGTTCTTTTTGGAACCCCGGAATCCCATCTTCCCGGCCGAAGACCAGCTAATCACCTGTCCCTCGCTGTTGGCCAGGGTAACGATCACGTTGTTGAATGTAGAAGATATGTGGGCTTGCCCGTAAGCATCCACTTTCACCACTTTCTTCTTGTTGGTAGTATTAGATTTTTTTGCCATAATCTGAGTTGTTATTTGGTTGCTTTCTTCTTGTTGGCTACTGTTTTCTTGCGGCCTTTACGGGTACGTGCATTGTTTTTTGTGGTTTGTCCGCGTACAGGCAATCCAAGACGATGACGGATGCCCCTGTAGCAACCAATATCCATCAGTCGTTTTATGTTCATTTGTACGGATGAGCGTAATTCTCCTTCAATTTTGTACTCCTCCGTGATCAGCGAACGGATGGCTGCGATCTGATCGTCATTCCAATCCTTCACTTTGGTGTCATAGTCGATTCCTGCCTTGTCCAGGATCGTCCGGGCAGAACTGCGACCGATTCCGAAGATATAGGTCAGGCCTATTTCTCCGCGTTTGTTATTGGGTAAGTCAACACCGGCTATACGTGCCATAATTTCTAATCCTTTATTAATTTACTGGTTTATCCCTGGCGCATTTTGAATTTGGGATTCTTTTTGCAGATCACGTACAGACGGCCTTTGCGTCTTACGATTTTGCAATCTGCACTGCGCTTTTTAATGGATGCTTTCACTTTCATTGTAGTGACCTTTAAAATATTATTACTTGTATCTAAAGGTTATGCGGCCTTTAGTAAGATCATAAGGAGACATCTCCACCCTAACCCTGTCCCCGGGCAAAATGCGGATATAGTGCATTCTCATCTTTCCTGAAATATGTGCAATTATCACATGTCCATTGTCAAGTTCCACACGGAACATGGCATTGGATAATGCTTCTATAATTACACCTTCTTTTTCAATAGCAGACTGTTTGGGCATTGTTTGTTAATCCTTAATCACTTTATAACTTCATATCCTCACCTTCAATGAAGGCGAAAGTAGACAGGAGTTCAGCTTTTCCCTTGCGAACAACAACCGTTAGTTCGTAATGGGCAGAATTCCTGTTATCTGCTGTCCTGAGTGTCCATCCGTCGCGTTCTACGTAAACGCCCCTTCCTCCTTGGTTGATCATTGGCTCGATACATAACACCATCCCTTCTTCCAGATGCTTTCCCTGGCCTGAGCGGCCATAATTGGGCACATCCGGCTTTTCGTGAAGGTGGGTACCAATACCATGGCCTACCATTTCTCTTACTACGGAAAAACCCTGTTTTTCAACATAGCTCTGGACAGCTTCGCCGATATCGCCAATGCGGTTACCGGCTATGGCTTTCTCGATTCCCCTGAAGAGTGATTTACGGGTTGTATGCATAAGGAGTTCAGCCGCCTGGGAAACTTTCCCCACGCCAAAGGTGTAGGCCGAGTCCCCAAAATAACCCTTATACTTTGTTCCGCAATCTACAGACACGATGTCTCCTTCCTCCAGCCGGTAATCGCCGGGAAACCCGTGGACCACTACTGAATTCACAGAGATGCAGAGGGAATAGGGAAAACCGTTGTATCCGAGAAAAGCGGGAACCGCTCCGTGGTCACGAATAAAAGCCTCGGCTATTGCGTCGAGCTGTTTTGTAGCAACTCCCGGGGCAATATGCCTGCCTACTTCAGCCAGGGTTCTGGAGACCAGCATCCCGTTTTCGCGCAAAAGCGCTATCTCTTCTTCGGTTTTCGTAATATTCATTAAACAAAGAACAATTATATATCCCAGTTTTACAAATTGGAACGGCCTTTGAGCCTTCCACTTTTCATAAGACCGTCGTAATGACGCATCATAAGATGACTTTCTATCTGCTGTAGGGTATCCAGGATAACTCCAACAAGGATCAGCAGCGAAGTTCCTCCGTAAAACTGTGCAAATTGAGCATTAATCCCCAGCATTTGGGCAAATACGGGCAAAATGGCAACTAATCCCAGGAATATGGAACCCGGAAGGGTAATGCGGGACATCACACTGTCAATGTATTCGGCCGTCTTTTTGCCGGGTTTGATTCCAGGGATAAAACCGCCGTTCTTTTTAATGTCATCTGCCATGTTGGTGGGATTAACCGTAACTGCCGTATAAAAATACGTAAAGGCAACCACCATCAGAAAGAACACAAAGTTATACCAAAAACCCTGCATGTTGCTCATAACTGCAGCAAAACCACGAGTGGCATCAAAGCTGGCAAAAATCATCGGGAAAAGCATCAGGGCCTGTGCAAAAATGATAGGCATGACACCTGCTGCGTTTATCTTCAGGGGTATATATTGCCTCACACCGCCGTATTGCTTGTTACCCACAATACGCTTTGCATACTGTACGGGGATCTTGCGTACTCCCTGAACCAAAGCGATGGATGCCACAAAGATAAAAAATAGAATAACCAATTCAACCACAAGCATCAGCATACCGCCCGATGACTGGGAGAGGCGGTCACCTGCCTCGGCCACAAAGGCAAAAGGCATACGTGCAACAATCCCGACCATGATGATCATGGAAATTCCGTTCCCCAATCCCCGGTCTGTAATCCTTTCTCCAAGCCACATAATGAACATGGTGCCTCCAATGAGCACTATGGTGGAAAAGATGTTGAACGAAAAGCCTTCAATCAAAAAAGCAGAAGGCGGAAGTTGTGTGCGCAGGTTGGTTAGATAGACAGGACCCTGCAGGGCCAGTATGACAATGGTAAGATAACGCGTCCACTGGTTCAGTTTCCTGTGACCACTTTCCCCTTCCCGCTGCATCCTTTGAAAATAGGGGATCATTATCCCTAAAAGCTGGATTACGATTGAAGCAGAGATATAGGGCATTACACCCAATGCGAAAATGGAGGCATTCCCGAATGCTCCGCCGGAAAACATATTCAGCAAACCAACAAGACCACCGGAAGCCTGTGCCTGCAGATTGCTCAGCTGCATGGGGTCTATTCCGGGAAGGACAACAAAGCTACCCAGCCTGTAGATCAGAAGAAGCGATAAAGTATATACAATGCGCTTACGCAGTTCTTCAATCTTAAAAATATTCTTAATGGTTTCTATCAGTTTTTTCATTGGTCAGGCATATTCTGGGTTATTCAATGATGGCAATCTTCCCTTCCTTTGCCTCTATAGCTTCTTTCGCCTTTTGGGAAAAACCGTGAGCAGTAACGTTCAGCTTGACATTCAGTTCACCTTTTCCAAGGATCTTAACCAAGTCATTGCCGGATATCAGGCCGGCGTCACGCAATACGTTGACATCGACATCAATGATCCCCGTTTTTTCGTGAAGTGCCTGTAAAGTGGAAAGGTTAATGGCTTTGTATGCTACCCTGTTCCTGTTTTTGAAACCGAACTTGGGGAGTCGGCGTTGCAAGGGCATCTGACCGCCTTCAAATCCGCGTTTGCGGGAATAGCCGGAACGTGACTGTGCACCTTTGTGTCCGCGTGTAGATGTGCCGCCCCTGCCAGAACCTTCGCCTCGTCCGATGCGTTTTTTCCTGGAAACTGATCCCTTGGCGGGTTTTAAATTCGATAAGTTCATTATGTTTCCTCCTTTACTTTACTTCTTCAACTGACACCAAATGACGCACTTTTTCAACCATTCCCCTGATGACAGGAGTAGCTTCCTTTTCCACACTATGGCTCATCCTGCGGATTCCCAAAGCGGCCAGCGTGGCAAGCTGTCTTTTAGTGGCAGAATTGCTGCTTTTAATCTGGGTGATTTTCCATACTTCCATGACCTTTCCTCCTTATCCGTTAAAAACTTTTTCCATTTTCACACCCCTTACACCGGCCACCTGGTAAGCATCACGCATTTCCATCAAAGCATGTACCGTGGCTTTTACGAGATTGTGGGGGTTGGAAGATCCTTTAGATTTGGCCAGGACATCGTGCACTCCTACAGATTCAAATACGGCCCGCATGGCCCCACCGGCTATAACCCCCGATCCGGGAGCAGCGGGTTTCATGAATACGCGGGCACCACCAAACTTTGCTTCCATTTCGTGCGGAATGGTTTCCTTGTTCAGCGGGATGCGGTACAGGTTCTTTTTTGCATCCTCAATACCCTTGGCTATGGCCGAGGTTACTTCTCCGGCTTTACCCAGGCCGTATCCGACAACCCCTTTTTCATCACCTACTACCACAATGGCGGCAAAACTGAAATTTCGGCCCCCTTTGGTAACTTTGGTAACACGCTGAATGGCCACAAGACGGTCTTTTAATTCAAGATCCGTGGCTTTTACTTTTTTTGCTCTACTATTTGCCATATCCGTATTAGAATGTTAGACCGCCTTCTCTGGCGGCATCTGCTAAACTTTTTACTCGTCCGTGATAGAGATACCCGCCACGGTCAAAAGAGATTGTGGTTATGCCCTTTTCAATGGCACGCTTTGCTGCCAGTTTACCTACCAGGGCAGCAACCTGTACGGGTTTTTTCCCTTTGATCTCTTCTGCCAGGGAGGCATCTTTTGACGAAGCCTGTAGCAGGGTTATCCCTTTTATGTCGTCTATCAACTGAACATAAATTTGTTTATTGCTCCTGTAAACGGCCATTCTGGGGCGTTCTGGAGTTCCGGAAATCCGCTTGCGAATGCGGTATTTAATCCTTTGTTTTCTTGCTTGTTTTGATAAAGCCATAATTTCACCTCCTACTATTTAGCTCCTGCGGATTTACCGGTTTTACGGCGAATTTGTTCATCTACAAATTTGATACCCTTGCCCTTGTATGGTTCGGGAGCACGCAGCGAGCGTATCTTGGCAGCTATTGTTCCAAGCAGCTGTTTGTCGTGGCTTGTAAGGGTCAGGACCGGATTGGCCCCTTTACGGGCGATTTCAACCGTAGCCTTAACTTCTTTGGGTAGCATGAAATGGATATCATGGGAATAACCCAGATTGAATTCCAGCATTTGACCTTTTGCTTCTACGCGGTAACCCACGCCTACAAGTTCCTGTTTAATGGAGAAACCCGTAGATACACCAACGACCATGTTGTGGATCAGTGCACGATACAAACCGTGCATTGACCTGTGGCGCGGCTGGTTTGTAGGACGTTCCACCTTAAGCTCTGTCCCCTCCACCGACACCTTGATGTCCGGATCTACTTTTTGTTTCAGTTCTCCGAGAGGGCCTTTCACCACAACCAAATTGCCCGCGCCTATAGATACGCTCACGCCTTTTGGCAGGTTTACAGGGAGTTTTCCTATTCGTGACATATTATTTTGTTAATTAATATACGTAACACATAATTTCACCGCCAACGTTCAGTGTTTTAGCTTCCTTGTCGGTAATAATGCCTTTGGATGTGGATATGATGGCAATACCCAGGCCATTAAGTACCCGGGGCATATTGTCCACATTGGTATAACGACGCAAACCGGGACTTGAAACGCGGATAAGCTTTTTAATAGCCGGGCGTTTTGTCTCCGGATGGTACTTAAGTGCGATCTTGATGGTGTTGGAGGGTTTTCCTTCTTCAATCCTGTAACTGAGAATATACCCCTTTTCGTGTAAAATACGGGTGAGTTCCGTTTTTACCCTGGATGCGGGAATTTCCACGATCTTGTGTCCTGCATTCACCGCATTACGAATCCTTGTCAGATAATCTGCTATTGGATCAGTCATAATTAATGTTTTTAAAATTTGTTTTCGGCAATAAATTGCCCGATATCCAATAATATATATGTATGGCCGGTTCAGGGCCTTTTTACCAGCTTGCCTTACGTACACCGGGGATGAGTCCGTTGCTTGCCATTTCGCGGAACTGAATGCGGGAAATGCCAAAGTCCCGCATGTAGCCTTTAGGCCTGCCTGTAATGGAACAACGGTTGTGCAAGCGTACGGGGCTGGAGTTCCTGGGTAGTTTTGCCAATCCGCTCCAATCACCAGCCTCTTTCAGGGCTTTTCTCTTCTCTGCATACCTGGCTACCAGACGGGCGCGCTTGACCTCGCGTGCTTTCATTGATTCTTTTGCCATCTATTGTTCTTTTTTAATGTTTTTAAAGGGTAAACCAAATTCCCTGAGCAGGGCGAAAGCTTCTTCATCCTTGCTGCTGGATGTGACGAAAGTGATCTCTATCCCCAGGATTTTGGAAATCTTGTCAATATCAATCTCGGGGAAAATGATCTGTTCCTTGATCCCGAGCGTATAATTGCCCCTACCGTCAAATTTTTCCGTGATTCCTTTAAAATCGCGAATACGCGGTAATGCTATTGAAACCAGCCGGTCCAGGAACTCATACATTTTTGCCGAGCGAAGCGTGACTTTTACCCCAATGGGCATGCCCCTCCTGAGCTTGAAGTTGGAAATGTCCTTTTTTGAAAAGGTCTGCACCGCTTTCTGACCTGTGATCAGGGTCAATTCGCCCTGGGCCACCTCTATAAGCTTTTTGTCCGCCGTTGCCGAGCCCACGCCTTCGTTCAGAACTATCTTTTCAAGCTTGGGAACCTGCATAACCGAGGTGAAACCAAATTCTTTCATCAGCCTGGGAACAATCTCTTCCCTGTACTTTTTCTGCAGTGTGGGAACATAACCTTTAACCACTACAGGGGCCTGTTGCTGTTTTTTAACTGCCTTTGCCATTATTTGATCTCCTCTCCCGATTTTTTAGCATAACGTACTAATTTTCCCTGGCTGTTGAGCCGGCGTCCAATACGCGTGGGACCTCCCTTGGAGGGATCCACCACCTGCAGATTGGATATATGAATGGCTCCTTCCTTCTTGATAATGCCACCCTGGGGACTTTTTGCCGATGGTTTGGTGTGCTTGCTTATCATCCTGATTCCTTCAACTATGGCACGCTGTTCCTTGGGCCTTACCTCGAGCACCCTTCCCGTCTTTCCCTTATCTTCACCGGTATTAACAAACACCGTGTCTCCTTTCCTGATGTGTAATTTTGTACTCATAACTCAATTCCTATAATACCTCCGGGGCCAGTGAGACAATCTTCATATAACGATCCCTGAGTTCCCTGGCTACCGGGCCAAATATGCGCGTTCCGCGCAACTCTCCGGTATTGCTGAGCAAAACACAGGCATTGTCATCAAAACGGATATAAGATCCATCCGGACGACGGATTTCTTTTTTAGTTCTAACCACCACAGCCTTGGAGACAGAACCCTTCTTGGCTTCCCCTCCGCCCGGGATGGCGCTTTTGACCGAAACTATTATGGTATCGCCAATACGCGCATACCTGCGTTTTGTGCCCCCCAGTACGCGGATACAAAGGACTTCCTTTGCCCCGCTGTTGTCGGCCACCAGTAAACGTGATTCTTGCTGTATCATGGCTATTTCACTTTTTCAATGATTTCAACCAAACGCCAGCACTTTGTCTTGCTCAAAGGCCGCGTTTCCATAATGCGTACGGTATCACCCTCGCTGCATTCGTTGTTTTGGTCGTGGGCAACGAATTTGGTGGTTTTATTCACAAACTTACCGTATATGGGATGTTTTACCTTCCGGTTTACAGCAACCACAATGGACTTATCCATTTTGTTGCTGACCACCAATCCCGTTCTTTCTTTTCTAAGATTTCTTTCCATGAATCAATAATTATAGATTCTGTTTGGTTTGTTTTTCACTCAAAATAGTAAGCATCCGGGCAATATTGCGGCGTGCTTTTTTTATTTGTGACAAATCATCTACGGGAGAGATGGAGTGGTTCATTTTAAGACGAAGCAAACCGGCTTTTTCCGCCTCAATACGATCGCTTAGATCTTTCACAGATAACTCGCGTATTTCAGGTGCTTTCATTGTTGTTAAACTAATTTTGTTCTACATAATCCCTGCGGACCACAAACTTGGTGGTCACAGGCAGCTTTTGGGCACCCAGACGGAGGGCTTCCTTTGCAATTTCAAAGGGAACACCTTCCACTTCTATCAGGAGCCTGCCGGGAGTAACGGGGCAGACAAATCCTTCTGGAGCACCTTTCCCTTTACCCATACGGACTTCAGCAGGTTTTTTTGTAAAAGGCTTGTCCGGAAATATTCGGATCCAGATCTGTCCTTCACGTTTCATATGACGTGTCACTGCCTGACGTGCCGCCTCGATCTGGTTGCCGGTCAGCCAGCAGGACTCCATTGTCTTGATTCCGAAAGAACCAAAGGCAAGCTGGGTTCCTCTCTGGGCAACCCCTTTCATACGGCCTTTCTGTTGCCTTCTGAACTTGGTTTTTTTAGGTTGTAACATTGCTTTTTCTAAACGTTTAACGTAACGTAAATATGGTTTGTTGCTTCGGTGCTAATTTAAGGGAGTCCACTTTGTAACCCTTTGTCTTGCAATTTATTAGAAACAATCTAGTCTAAAATTGCGGGTTGCAAAGATAGAACTTAATTTCTGATTTACAAAAATTTATGAACAAAAGAAATTGAAAAATGTTAGAAACTGCCTGCATTCCGGGCAACCTCCTCCATCAGACGCAACACGTTGCCACCCCACAATTTGCCGATATCCCCCTCGGAATATCCCTGCTCCAGGAGGGCCCGGGTTATGGCTTTCATCTTTCCCATATCCTCTACACCCACAATACCCCCACCTCCGTCAAAATCGCTGCCAATGCCCACATGGTCGATACCTGCCAGGTCTGCCACATATTTAATATGTTCCAGCAGGTGCTCCAGCCCTACTTCAGCCTTGGGCTGATATGAAAGGAAATACCGGCCTATGGATATCTGTATCAGACCGCCTTTTCCTGCTATGGCAAGGATTTCTTCATCTGTAAGGTTTCTTGGGGTCTCTTTCAGGTTGTAGACTCCGGAATGACTTGCCATAACCGGCGTACGGCTTGCCTGCACAGCCTGAAGGCATGTTTTACGCGATGCATGGGAAACATCCACTATCATTCCCAGGCGGTTCATTTCCTGTATGACCTGGTAGCCAAAGGGCGAAAGCCCTCCGTGTATTTCCAGGCTGTCCATCGCAGCATCGGCCACACAGTTGTTGCCGTTGTGGGTGAGGCCTATCATTCTTACACCCATCCTGTAATAATGCTCCACCAGTGAAATGTCCTGACCCAGGCAATAGGCATTTTCTATGGAAAGCAACATTGCTGCCCTGCCTTGCTCCTTAAGTGCCTTTACATCCCCGGCTCTGTATGCCATACCACCCATTTGCCCGTGTTCTGCAGCGTACTTGTGCAATGAGCGCAGCATACTGTCGGCCAAATATTTAGCCCTTTCATGACCCTCCGGGGTACATGGCCCCTGATCCTGATAGGCAGCGAAAAAAGCAGCATCCAGGCGGCCTTTTTTCATGAGCTCAAAGGAAACCTGACCTTTTGTCACCGTGGATCGCCGCTCGGGAAAAGCCAGCGCCATGGCAAAATCATTGTGTGTATCCACAGAAAGGATGGAATCATGCAGGCGTTCAACCTTAATATCCAGAGAATCAGTTATGGGCGATTGAGCCAGCAGACAGAAAAGAAAAAGAAGTTTCATACTGCAAAGATAGAACGTGAATCCTAATTTTGTTACATTTGTGTCAATATAAAGCTTTCCGGTCTTATGAAACTTTATTTATTACCTTTCCTTATCCTGCTATTGGTTGCCTCTCCGGCCACCGCCCAAAAGGACACCTACAGACTCCTTCTGCACTGGTATCCGCAGGCTCAGTTTGCAGGTTATTACTATGCCCGGGAAAAAGGTTTCTACAACGAGCTTGGCCTGAACATAGAAATAATCAACGGGACTGTCACCACCCCGTCTTCCCATATCATCAAAACCGGAGATTTCGATTTTGCCACCCTCTGGCTCTCCACAGCCATGCAACTTAAGGAAGCAAAAGTGCCATTGCAGCTCCTGGCACAGACCAACCAGAGTTCTGCCCTGATGCTTATAAGTCACAAAGGCAGGGGTGTGGACAGACTGGAAGACTTCAGCGGGAAGAAAATCGGCATATGGAGCGGGGATTTTGAGCTGCAGCCTTTAAGCCTCCTCAAAAGGAACAACATAGAGATGAATATCATAATCATCAACAATTCCATAAACCTGTTTCTTCGCGGTGGTATAGATGTATGTATGGCAATGTGGTACAACGAATACCATGAAATTCTAAGTGCCGGCGTCAGGGAAGAAGACCTGAACATATTCCGTATGAGTGATTACGGAATGAATTTCCCCGAAGATGGAATCTATGTGAACGAAAAACTGGCCTGGAACCGGCCCGGGGTGTGTAAAAAATTTGTCGAAGCATCGATTCGTGGATGGATGGCCGCCTTTAACGATGTGGAAGGAACGCTTGATATTCTTGAAAAAGCCTGCAATAAAGCAGGGGTACCGTTCAGCCGTGCACACCAGCGCTGGATGCTCAACTGCTTTCGCGAACTCCTGGTCCACCCCCAAACCAGGAAAATAGAAACGACGCTCCCGGTACATGCTTATAATTTTGTGGGATCTGTACTCCTGGAGCGTAATTTCATCAAATCCATCCCTCCTTATGAAACATTCATCGCAGACCTTTAAAAAAAGGAAAAGCATATCCTACACCATCGCCAGGTATGTGTTTGCGGGAACTGTGGTGATCCTTGTCATTATCCTGGGACTGAACTACACCTCGTCCAAAAGACACATGACGGCCGTGATCCTGGAAAAAGCACAACACCAGGCAGAGGAATTTGCCGGAAACATCAATCAGGTTTTTGCCTCTGCGCAGAGGATCCCCACCGTAATGGCCTCACAGCTGAATCAGGTGGAAGACTGGTCTTCCGTTAACCTAAGCCGGATGCTGGAATCCATGCTCCTTGAAAATCCCGATGTCTTTGGCGCGACCATTGCCTTTGAACCTGGCGTATACAAAGGTCAGCCACACATGGCACCTTATGTTTACAGAGAAGATTCCGTGGTAAAATCCACGTTTCTTTTTGAAGGTGGAAACAACTATTTCATGGAAGACTGGTACATTATTCCTGTACAATTGCAGGAACCCTACTGGTCAGACCCCTATCACGAAACTTCAGCCGGGCAGGAGGACGTGCTCATGATAACCTATTCCGTTCCCTTTTTCACACAACGGGACGGGAAACGGGTAGTTGCCGGCGTGACTACGGTGGATATTTCGCTCCGCTGGATCAACAACCTTATGGAATCACTGGCTGTTTACCAGACCGGTTACGGATTTTTGATCACCAACAGCGGCCGGTATGTGTATCACCCAGACCCGCGACTTAGGATGAACGAAACCATCTTTTCTGCCATGGATGACTGGATTGTAAGCAATAAAGACCTCTCCACGGCAGAAGCAGACACCATCCGCTACCAGCAATTCAACGTCTACCGCAAAATGCTGGCCGGCGAAAGCGGCCTTTTCATGGATTCCTTTATGTTCCCGGATTGGGAAGAAAAAGCCTGGTTCGCTTATGTGCCCATCCGTGCAAACCGTTGGTCGCTGGCCCTGATTTATCCGCGGGACGAGGCACTTGCCCAGGTGCGCAGCCTGAACACCATCCTGATCCTGGTGGGTCTGTTTTCACTCTTTATTTTATTCGGATTTGTCTTTATTATCACCAGGGTGCTGACCCTGCCCATCGTAAAACTCACACGCTATACCAAATCTGTTGCCGAAAGCGGCGACTACACCAGGGCCGTGCCCGAATTGTCTTCGAACGATGAAATTGGCGAACTGGCCAATTCCTTCTCTGTTATGATGTATGAAATCGACCAGGCACATAAAACACTGGAAGACCGTGTTAAGGAACGTACAGCACAGCTGGTAGAGGCACAGGACTTACTGGTCCAGTCGGAAAAAATGGCATCCCTGGGACAGTTGACAGCCGGCGTGGCGCATGAGATCAAGAATCCGCTCAATTTCATCAACAATTTCTCGGAATTATCGGTAGATCTTGCCAAAGAACTTCAGGAAGCACTTGCTCCGGTAGCCATGAATGAAAACGACAAATCCTATGTCAACGAAATTCTGGGAGATTTGTCCATGAACGCCGCCAAGATCCTGGAACATGGCAAACGCGCAGACAGCATAGTCAAGGGAATGCTGCTCCATTCAAGGGGCAAGAGCGGAGAGTTCCAGCTTACCGATATCAACAACATGCTTACCGAGGACATAGCCCTGGGATACCACGGCATGAGGGCGCAGGACAACTCGTTCAACATCACCATAGAGGAAGATCTGGAAAAAGACCTTCCCCAGATCAGCGTGGTCCCGCAGGACTTAAGCAGGGTATTCCTGAATTTGATCAACAATGCCTGCTATTCGGTTAAGGACGCCGGTCCCTCCAAACCTTCCGGGTGGACACCAACGCTACGGGTAAGCAGCCGCAAAGCGGGCAATTTTCTGGAAGTGCGTATCCGTGATAACGGGAAAGGCATCTCTCCCGAAAACATCAAAAAAATATTCGATCCTTTCTTTACCACAAAGCCTGCAGGTAAAGGAACAGGACTCGGCCTGTCACTCAGTTACGATATTGTTGTGAAGGTGCACGGAGGGCAAATACAAGTGGAATCGCAACAGGGTGAATATGCAGAGTTCATAGTAACAATCCCTATAAAATAATAATAATTCATGGCAGCTGAAAAGATTTTAGTGGTAGATGACGAAACGGATCTTCAATATGTAATCCACCAGAAATTCAGGCGACAGATCCGTAATGGCCAGTATGAGTTCCATTTTGCCTTCAATGGGCTTGAAGCCCTGGCCAAACTCATAGAGGTGCCCGATATCGGGGTTATCCTGAGCGATATCAATATGCCCGAGATGGATGGCCTGACCTTGTTGAGCAAGGTGCGGGAATTGAAAAACCCGCTGCTCAAGACTGTGATTTGTTCTGCTTACGGCGATATGGATAATATCCGCACGGCCATGAACCGGGGAGCCTTCGATTTCGTTACCAAACCGGTCGATTTCAACGACCTGGAAATCACCCTCGAAAAGACTATCGGGGAATTGAACATTGTCAGGGAAGGACTTGCCTACCATGATAAACTCCTCTCTATTGAACATGACCTGATGGTGGCCCGTGAAATACAAAGGGCCATCATGCCCAAACCCATCCCCGGACTGGAATGGGCCTACATTGACGGATCCATGGAAGCTGCCAGACAGATAGGCGGCGATTTCTATGATTATTTCATGATGGATGACCACCGTCTGGGATTTGTAATAGGGGACGTGTCGGGGAAAGGCATCCCGGCCGCTATCTTCATGGCTGTGAGCAGGACCCTGATCAGGGCAACGGGGCTCAAAGGCATGTCACCAAAGGACTGCATGAACTATGTCAACCACCTGTTGTGTACAGAAAGCGTAAATTCCATGTTCGTAACCGTGTTCTACGGAATGCTGGACCTGGAAACAGATACGCTCCATTATGTAAATGCAGGGCACAACCCTCCCATACTGCTGCGTCACGACGGCAGCACAGAAGTGTTTCCCGTGACCGATAACATTGTACTGGGCGTTTATGACGGTTACTCATTCAAAACCAATAGCATCCCTTTCCTCAAAGACGACACGCTGGTCTTGTATACAGACGGGGTGACCGAAGCGTTCAACCAGAAGCAGGAGGAATACGGATTCCAGACGCTTCACACCTTGCTCAAGGAGCAGGTTCTTGGAAATAAAGAGGTGATGGACAGGAAAGATGCTCCGGCACAGATTTGCCGGATCATAGCCGGTGATGTGAACCGTTTTGCCGGTGAAGAAGAGCAAAGCGACGACATCACCATCCTGGTTGTCAAACGAAATTAACACAGCCTGATGAAACGCACACTGGAACTTGAAAATCAATTATCCGCCTTGTCCGGACTGCTGGATATGACGGGCGACTTTCTTGATGTACATAAAGTTCCGGCTCCCGTCCAATATAAAATCAAACTCATCCTGGACGAGATATTCAGCAATATTGTGACTTATGGTTACCGGCCCCAGGATCCGCCAGACACCGTCCTTGTAGAACTATGTATCGCTAACGGGACATTCACCGCGAAGGTCAACGATGGGGGAATTCCTTTTAACCCCCTGGAATACAGGCCAGCAGACACCAGTCTTCCTCTTGAGGAGAGACCCATCGGAGGGCTTGGAATCCATCTTGTCAGAAACCTGGCTGCCGAACTTGCCTACGAGAGAAAAGAAAACAGGAACGTTTTTTGCTTCTCCTTGGAAATTGGATGAAAACAAATCTGAGCATCGCGGTAATAGTTCTTTACCTGCTCTGCCCACTTTACTTAAAGGCACAGGCGGTAAAACAGCCTGACGGGTATCTCATGGGATACGTTGTAGAAAACGGGGACACCCTGTTTGTTTCGTCCGTGCCCGAACTGAACGTGTACCAGCGGGACAAAAAGAAAAGCAATAGGGAATGGAGGGAGTTTTACAGGACCGTCCACAATTTTTCCCGTGCTTATCCCTTTGCCCTGCAGGCCAGGGAACGCATTGACAGGGCAGACAGCATTATGGCAGTCAGCAATTTCACCCCAAGGGAACGGGAACGTTTCCTGGAAAAAACCGAACGTGACCTTTTTGCAGAATTTGAAGCCCCCCTCAGGAAGCTGACTTTCGCCCAGGGCCGTATCCTGCTCCGCCTCATAGATCGTGAAATTGGTCAGACATCCTATGCTGTGGTAAAAAGTTACCGGGGCGGACTGACCGCCTCTTTCTGGCAGGGGGTGGCGCGTATTTTCGGAGCCGATATGAAAAAGCCTTACGACAAGTACGGAGAAGACAGGCTCCTTGAAGAATTAGTGGGAATGTACCACGACGGGCGCTTTTATTATCTCTATTTCTCCCTTTTCGGCCCCCCGAAAGATCCCAATATCTCCCCGTACGGGACCCGATGGGCCAACTGACAGCCAGTCTTCCAGCACGATCAGTTCACCCCCTGCAGGCAGGGGGCGGCGCACAGACTGGTGTATGTGCCCGGCAATACAGAAATCGACCGGACGTTCATAAGCGGCGGCATATTGGTAAATGGGCTCTTCCAAACTTCTGCCCAGTGGATCCGATGTGTGATTGTCCCTGTTCCAGGAAGACCATCTGCGGGCACAGGCAAACGCCCAGCGGGGATGTATACTGCTGAACAGTACCTGAAGGGCCCTGTTGTGAAACATCTTGTGCAAAACGCGGCTTTTGAAAGGGTGCCTGCCCATGCGGTGTCCGTGCCCCAGGAGAAAATTTTTACCCTCCAGCTTTACATACCATTCATTGCGATGCACCTGCATGCCCAATTCCTGCTCCAGGTATCCGAAAGTCCACAAATCATGGTTGCCTGCAAAAAAATGTACCGGTATTCCCCGGTCCCTTACACGTGCCAGCGCGCCCAGTGTGCGGGTATAGCCTCTGGGGATCACATATTTGTATTCGTACCAGAAATCAAAAATGTCCCCCAGCAGGAACAGGCCGGCCGTATCCTGACCCAGGCTGTCCAGAAAAGCGGTAAAGCGTGCTTCCCTGCCCGCCGGGTCTCCGTTCCTGAGACCCAGATGAACATCGGCAACAAAATAATAATTGCTCATAACAAAGGTACGATCAGGCAGGCAAGTCCCGCTAACAGACAATACACGGCAAACCAGGTGAATTTAACCCTGCGTACGATAGAAATCATCAACCTGCAGGCCAGCAGTCCGGAAATAAAAGCAGCTATGAAACCCAGGGCCAGTGCAAAGAACGGGATCCCGGTGCCGGCCGGGGCAAAGCCCCCGGATATGATTTCCAGGAACGCTTCTCCCAACACAGGAATAAGCACCATCAGGAAAGAAAAAGGAGCCACCTTGTCTTTATCCCCGCCCAGTGATAATCCGGTCGCAATGGTGGTTCCGGAACGTGATAATCCCGGTACAACCGCAAAAGCCTGAGCCACCCCTATAAGGAAAGCTTCCCGGTAGCCGATGGGACGGACCGGGCCTTTTTTCAGCCTCAGGGTCCAGAGCCACTGGGAAACAAGAAGCAGCGCAGCAGTCAGGAGCAACATCCAGCCAACAAGCGTTAATCCTTCGGTAAACAGAGCCTCCACGCGTTCCTTGAAAAATAATCCCACAATCAGCACAGGAATGGCCGAGAACAAGAGGCGGAGGGTCAGCCCGGTCTCGGGAGTATCACGGAAACGGAGCGTATCGGAAACCATTTTCCAGATCTGTTTGCGAAAAACCACAATGGTACTTAAAACGGTTGCCAGATGCACCACTATCTCGAATGAGGCATCTTTTGTTTCTATACCAAAAAGTGTCTTGACTATGACCAGATGGCCACTACTGCTGACCGGAAGAAATTCGGTCAGGCCCTGCAACAGTCCAAGCGCCAGCGCTTCAAACCCGTTCATTCCCCTTGTTTTTCTTTATGTGCATGATGGCAATTATCTCAAAGACAAAGCCGCCGCATACCAACAGGGGGGCAATAACCATCCGCCTGAAACTGAACAGGGCCTGGCCTGTAAAAACCTCGGGGTCATCGGATCCTCCCCCTGCCATCAGAATAAAGCCAAGGGCTATGACAGCCAGCCCTACGAGCAGAAGATACACGTTCCTTGAAGGCAGGGCAAATTTTTCTTCGGCTTCTTGTTCATTCATTTTCTGTTTCTTCATTGCAGTTTAATAATAAAAGGCAGAAGCCTTAAGCTTCACCACACGGTTTACGACAAAATAAGTTGATATCCTGCACAGCAGAATCCCGGTAATCATCATGCCGGCCATGACCAAAAGGAACATCTGGCGCGATATGAGCATCAGAATGCCGGGAAATTCCCTTTGCAAAAAATAAAGTACGCCCATCAGCAATACAATGGCAATGAGCGAGGACAACAGTCCCTGTATGAAGGCTTGTGCCATAAAGGGTTTTCGAATGAAACGCCTTGTAGCGCCCACCAGCCTCATGGTATATATGGTAAAGCGGCGCGCATAGACAGATAATCTGATGGTATTATGGATCAAGGCAAAGGATATGATCAAAAGCACAAGAATAATGACGCCAAGGACTATGCCAATATTGCGCAGGTTTCTGTTGATCAAAGTGATCAGTGGTGCCTGGTAAGAGACTTCCTCTACATAGGCGAGTTTTGACAGGTACGTTTCCATGCGCGCAATACTGTCATTGTGGACGTAAGCAGCATTCAACCGTAATTCCACAGATGCAGGCAGGGGATTGTATTCAAAGATGTCCAGAAATTCGCTACCCAGTAACTGCGCCATTTCTGCAGCCCCCTTTTCCCGCGATATGAAAGTGGCTTCCCGGACAGCGTCCCTGACATAGGGGGTGGCCATTAACTGTTTGATAATTAGCGTAGAATCTGCATCTTTCGTGTCCTGGTCAAGAATGACCGAAACCCCCAGGTGCTCCTTGAAATAGTCAGACACGGTCCTGGCATTGACCGCGAGCAAACCGGTTATGCCCACCAGCAGCAATACCAGGGATATGCTTATCACAGAGGATAGATAGGACTGTACAAGTTGCTGGTTGATAATATTTTTCTCCTGCTGTGCCATCGTTAATGGTTCCAAAGATAATGAAAGTATAAGAAATTTTTGCTATCTTTGTATGATATCAAGCGGTAAAGCACTATGAAAAAAGCCAAAAAGATCCTTTATGTGAGTTCGGAAATTTTCCCTTTCCTCCCACAAACGGATATGTCCTATATTGGCCGTCATTTACCCCAGGTTATCCAGGAATCAGGCGGCGAGATCCGTTCCTTCATGCCAAAATACGGATGCATCAATGAACGCCGCAACCAACTTCACGAAGTGATACGGCTTTCGGGCATGAACATCATCATCAAAGATATTGACCGTCCGCTGATTATCAAGGTTGCCTCTATTTCTGCTGCCCGTATGCAAGTCTACTTTATTGACAACGAAGACTATTTCCAGAGAAAATGCACATACAGGGACCCCAATGGCAGCTTTTTCGCAGACAATGACGAAAGGGGCATATTTTTTGCTCGGGGTGTGTTGGAAACTGTGAAAAAGCTTCGCTGGAAGCCCAACCTGGTACATTGTCACGGATGGCTGAGCCACCTGTTGCCTTTGTTTCTGAAAAAAGCTTACCATGATGACCCTCTTTTCACAAATGCCCGTGTGGTCGTTTCACTTTACAATGACCTGACCAACGAAACTTTTAACGAGAACATGCTGTCCAAAGTGATCATGCCCGGCATTAAGGCAAAAGATGTGGAATTCCTGGAAGAACCCACAGCCCTTAATCTAACCAAAACGGCGATACAATATGCCGACGGGATCATCCTGGCCAGTCCAGGTGTTGACAGCAAACTCACGCAATACACCGTATCCCGGAAGATCCCCGTTCTGCCCTACATCAATCCACAGGACCCTGCCAGCACCTATATCCGGGATTACAACGGCTTTTACGATCAAATTTTAGAAACCCAATGACAAAAAGGGCCTGCAGCATAATCCTGTCTGCTTTTCTCCTATTCTCATTAACTTCTTGCATTACAGTAGATTACCGTATGGGTTCCGACCTGATTCCCTCCAACCAGGTGTTGTCCATCAACCGTGTGGAATTCGAGGCCCCCATGTTTACGGCCGTTGCAGACAGCATGAACATGTCGGCCCCCGCCTATCTGGCGTTTGGCTCTGTTGTCTCTCCCCTGTTTGGCAAGACAAGCACATCGGCACTGGTACAGTTTGCTCCCTATTCCTATCAAACCCAATACGGCGACAATCCTATCGTGTCAGATATGTTCGTGAACATTCCCATAGGGGGTTTTACCGTTTTCAGCGAAAATGACCGGTATATTCCCCAAAACGTCTATGTTTACAGACTCGTCAAGGACCTGGACAAGCTGGACATATACCATGAATCCTTTTCTGAAGAATACATAGATCCCATTCCCGTAAGCAAACCGGGGATCATTTTCCTGGGGCGGGACACCTTGCGCATAGATTTTGAAGAAACCTTTGCCTATGAACTGCTTCAGGCAGATTCCATAGAAAGGGACAGCACCGGGGCATTCATAAACAGGTTCAAGGGTCTGTATATTACCACAGACCCGCTGGGTGCGGCAGAAACCGGCGGCCGGATCAATTACCTTAACATCAACGAAGCCAACATTTACCTTAACTATAAATCGGGAGATGGCGACAGTCTGCTTACCTATTATTTTAACATATACGGTACCTATTACAACATTTCTTCCCATCAGTCCTCACATCTTGCGACAACGGCACCCTCTGAACACCTTTATTACGAGGGTCTTGCGGGGGTAAAACCCTGTCTTGACGCACCTGCGCTCACTGCCCGGATCAAAGCCTGGGCACAGGCACAGACACCGCCTGTAAACCCCGGGCATATCATGATTTCCCGTGCCGACCTGGTCATGCCTGTTTCCAAACCGTCAAACCAGGATTATTCCATGGCAGACAGGGCACCGGGCTACCTGTATCCAAGCCGCCTGGTTTCCAGCGATACCCTGACTTTTTACAGCCCGCTGAAAGAAATTTACTACGACAATTCAGGGGGTAACATGAACCGCACCCACTGGGAATACACCTTTGAAATAACCTCTTATTTGCAGGAACTTCTCAAAAAAAGCACCGTCACTACACGTGACAACCTGTGGATCATGCCCACCTATTCTGTTTCCGGCAACTCTTCAGACACCTGGTATGTAGACAATTATACCTACCGCAACACCCTGTTGAATGGTAACATGTCTGACAGGCCTCCTTTTGTGAGGATCACCTATGCCGTGTTGCTACAATAAAAAAAATCGTTACATTTGCACCCCGTTTTAAAGACTTCGTAGCTCAGCTGGTAGAGCAAATGACTCTTAATCATTGGGTCGAGGGTTCGAATCCCTCCGAGGTCACAACATGCTGCGTCTTGTTCCCTTACTGTTGCTTTTGCTACCTTTTCAGGTACTTTCGGCACAGGTTTACAATCTGGACCCGGTGGATTTTTTAAAGAAGATTGAGGGGAACCCCCGTGCACAGATACTGGATCTGCGCGATCCTCAGGAATATGCTTACCGGCACGTTCCGGGTGCGGTCAATATCCTGCCTGCAGACATTTCATTCCTGGAAGAAGTCCGCGACCAGCTATCCGCTTCCGATACCTTATATATATATTGCCGTATAGGTAAGACAAAAGAAGTAACACAACTGCTTCTGGACAATGGGTATCGGGTGATCTACAACCTGCGTGGCGGCACGGTTGCCTGGGATGCTTACCTGGAAAAGCAAAGACGTCGTAAATCCCGTTAAAAACCCCTGTTGAATTCGCGTAACCAGGCCTGGCGTGAAGCCTCCTGTTCGGCATCTTTTTTTGACAGGCCCCGGCCTGTACCCAAAACAGTGCCGTCAGCAACGGCTTCTGCTTCGAACAAAGATTGGCTGCCGGTTACCGGAGGCAACATGTGAATACGGAAACCCAGCGATTTCCCTTTTTTCTGACAACGCTCCACCATACGGGATTTATAATCAGTTTCCGTACACTCCAGCTCCTGCCAGTTCACATGGGATAATAAAATATGCAGGAGTACCTCCCGGCATTTAGTAAATCCAATATCCAGGAAGACGGCCCCGGCCAGTGCTTCAAACATATTGCCGCCAATATGGCGAGACTGGTTATCATTCCCCCTTACATCCATCCATGGAAGCAAACCTGTCTTTGCCGCAATCCGGTTCAGGGAGTCCCTGCTCACAACACGGGAACGCATCTGGGTCAGATACCCCTCGTCGGCATTGGGATAACGCCGGTAAACAGCTTCTCCTACAACAATATCCAATACAGCATCGCCCAGGAACTCCAGCCTTTCATTAGAGTTCTTGTTTTCAGCAACGGCAGAGCGGTGGGTAAGTGCGATTTTGTAAATATCCAGATTTTTTGGCTTAAAACCCAGACAACTACGTAAAGCCATCCGTAGCTTTTTGTCTTTGGTATCTTTATCCGCAGGGCGGAAAATCATTCTTCGACTTTTTTGATCAACAGACTGGAGTTGTGCCCTCCAAAGCCAAACGTATTGGAAAGTGCTACGCGTACTTTCCGCCTTTGCGCCTGGTTGAACGTAAAGTTCAATTTATAATCGATTTCAGGGTCTTCCTCTTTGAAATTGATGGTGGGGGGTACCAAATCCCTTTCCATGGCACAGATACAGGCAAGTATTTCTATGGCTCCGGTAGCCCCCAGGGCATGTCCTGCCATAGATTTGGTGGAACTCAGGTTCATTTTGTAGGCATGATCGCCAAAGAGATCTTTTATGGCCTTCACTTCCACCACATCTCCCAGAGGGGTGGAAGTCCCGTGCAAATTGATGTAATCCACGTCCAGCGGGGTTAACCCGGCTTCGCTTATGGCTTCGGCCATAACACGGCGGGCACCCTCCCCGTCGGGATGCGGTGCGGTAATGTGGTATGCATCGGCTGTCAGGCCGGCGCCTCCCACTTCTGCATACATTTTTGCCCCGCGGGCTTTTGCAAGATCGTAATCTTCAAAGACAAGAATCCCGGCTCCTTCTCCCATTACAAAACCGTCACGCGTCTTGTCAAAAGGACGTGAGGCGGTCATGTATTCATCGTTTTTGGTTGAAATTGCCCTTGCCGCATTGAATCCGCCAATGCTTGCCTGGTTAATGGGAGCTTCAGAACCCCCTGTAATAACAACGTTTGCCTTACCCATTCGAATCAGGGTAAAGGCGTCGCTCATGGCATGATTTGATGTGGAACAGGCAGAGACCGTTGCGTAGTTGGGGCCACGGAATCCGTATTTCATAGAGATCATTCCCGAGGCAATGTCTGCGATCATCATGGGTACAAGAAAGGGACTGAAACGGGGAACCATTCCTCCCTGGTAATACTCCCCGATCTCCCTGAGTAGCGTTTCTATCCCGCCAATGCCCGATCCCACAATCACGCCCACCCGGTTCTTATCCAGGGTATCCAGATCCAGATGGCTGTCCATTATAGCTTCATGGGCTGCAATCAGCGCATATTGTGTGAAAGGATCGTTTCTGCGGGCATCTTTTTTATCTATCCCGAATTTTTCCGGATCATAATCCTTGATCTCACAGGCAAAACGGGTTTTGAACAAAGAAGCATCAAAACGGGTAATCAAACCTGCGCCGGACTTTCCTGCTACCATGTTATCAAAATATTCAGGAACATTGTGTCCCAGCGAATTGATGGTTCCTAATCCGGTAATGACTACCCGTTTGAGCTTCATGGTTTTAAATTATTCGGTTTCTACGTTGTCTTTAATGTATTTGATAGCATCGCCTACTGTAGATATCTTTTCAGCGGCCTCGTCGGGAATATTGATGCCGAAAGCTTCTTCAAATTCCATAATCAGTTCTACGGTATCCAAAGAATCCGCACCCAAATCATTTGTAAAGTTAGCAGTGGGGGTTACCTCTTTCTCATCTGCACCCAGTTTATCCACAATGATTTGCTTAACTTTTTCTTCAATGTTAACTGCCATAATTTAGTAATTAGTTAGTAAAATGTAGCTGATAATGCAAAATTACACGAACTTTGCAGCGGACAAAGTAAAAAAAAATATTCCAAATAAAGAAATCCCGGGTTTCCCTGACCAATGAAAGGCAACTTAACAAAGGGCGCTTATCCTTTGCTGGCAATACTTCTGATGCTTCCTGCCTGTTACCTGTGTGCCCAGGTACAACGCGGCGAATGTCCTTTCTATGAACAATTCCGCACCTTGTCGCACCATGTCATCATCTACGGATGGCACCGGCCCGATGGCACGCCCATCCAGCCGGTATACGACGGCCATGTAAACACCTATGTGGATTACAGCCACGGAGTCCGCCTGATTTCAAACAAGGTGCTTGTAGACGGGAAGGAACACAGGCTGCAGGAACTGATTGAAGATCCTGTGCTGTGGCCGCTTATATGCGGGGATTAATGACTATGGTTTGATATTTGCAGGATTTTTCCGTAATTTTGATACAAATAGAGGATTACGCCCATATGAGAACAATTAAGCTGTTGCTGCTGACTGCCTTTGTGGCCGGGCTTTCTCAGATCGCTGCCGGTCAGAACCCTTCTTCACAGACTACCTCCATAGATGCAGAAGCCTCCATCACTCTTGGGATAGACCTTCGGATAAGCAAATTGACAGACCTGCTGTTTGGGGATATCATAAGTCAAACGGTGGGCGGATCTGTCAGGCTTGATCCGTCTACGGGCAATGTTTCCAATGTGTCGGGTACTTTTCAGTTCCTGGGTGCCAGTACAGCCGCAAGCTTCCAGATCACCGGGATGCCAGGTCAGTATTTTGAAGTGGCAACCGGCAGTTACCCCTCTCAGATCACCCTGCGAAACGGAAGCGGCCACACAATGACTGTGAATAATTTTCAGTTTCTTCCCTCAAGCGGACAAATCGGCACAGATGGTACGATCATTCTCAAGCTGGGAGGTACACTCAACATCGGGGCAAACCAACCGTCCGGAAATTATACCAACACATCAGATCTGACTGTGACCATTACTTACCAGTGACCCTGATCTTCACCTCCATGGTCAGATCTATCGACTGAACCTGTCCTGCCTGTTCAACCACCAGTTCACCGCGCAGAGACTGGGTTCCGCTGCTTTCAATCACCCATCCGCTTTGCGTGTCGATTACCGAAGTGGCTTCTCCATTTCCCGATATCTGCTCCATACGCTGGGCCGTTTCCGATTTCGTGGCATTGGGATCTGGCATGATGACCGATTTTGCAGTAATGCTGGCCCGGTTATCCGATATTCCGGTCAGACGCTGCTGCACCGTGATAATGGCCCCCAGCTCCTGGCTGGGCTCCTCATCTGTCCAGACTGAAGGAATGGTCATCTCCCTGTCGGGAAACTTTGTCAGGCCTGCCTGCACCACACTCTTTATGGTATTCTGGCTGAACAATTGTTTGATCTGTTCTATGGATTGTTCCCTGCGGCGACGGGCATATTGTGTGGCCAGTATGCTGTCGGCTACTGTATAGAAGACATCCTCTGCGGGCATTTGTTCTATGACCTCTCCCCTGCGGGAAATGATCATTTTCAAAGGTTTGCCCATAAGGCTTTTAATAGCCTGTCCCAGGACATCCTCCCCTTCCGAGTCAAACACCTGGGATTGTCCCTGACCTTCTGATTTGACCGTGATTCGTGTAAGACGGGCTTCCACCAGGTATCCCTGCTCCACCTCTTCTGCCAGCGTCACAACAGCTCCTATGATCTGGTCTGTCTGTGTGACAAGATTCCCCATACCGGGAACAATCAGGTTCATCGTCTGGTTGACCTCCATAGATACCGGGTATTCCACCCCTTTAACCGGTTTGAATTCCAGTTTAACGCTTTGTGCCTGCATAGAAAGGGCGGCAAACACAAAGAACAAGCTTATAAGTCGTTTCATTGCTCTTTTCTTTAAATTTCCACAAACTTACAATTTATTCACTAATTTTGAAGTCAAACCACAACCTTATGAACAGAACAATCTTAATATTTATGATGCTTACAGCCTCTCTGGCTCTGCCACAATGCTCCGGCAACGGGCAGGACAAAGCCCCCCTGATCGGGAAAAACACCGAAATACCCGAAAATGACCTGCTTAATTCCACGCTCCTGAATCTCATGGGGCGCGTAACAGATCCGCAGGTTTCACCCGACGGGAAAAGAATTGTCTACGGAGTAACCTATACCTCTATTAAGGAAAACAAGCGTAACCGCGAACTATTTGTGATCAACGCCGACGGGCAGGACAACTGCCAGGTCACACAGACTCCTGCCAGCGAATCCAACGCCCGGTGGCTGGACAACGACCGTTTCGTCTTTACCTGCGAAGGCAAATTATGGATCATGCAGGCCGATGGAACCGGACGGCAACAAATCACAGGAACAGACAAGACCATATCGGAATTCAGCATTTCCCCCACCCGGGACAGGATCCTGTTCATTTCCATGGTCCCCTCTGCCGTAAAGCCCACAGACCTTGACCCTTCCCTGGATAAGTCCACGGCACGGATCATCGACGATCTGATGTACCGCCACTGGGATTGCTTTGTAGAAGAGATCCCCCATTCCTTTACAGCCCTGTTTGACGGGAAAACCCTTTCCAATGTGACCGATCTGCTGGAGGGCCAGCCCTACGAGCTTCCCACGCTTCCTTTCGGGGACATTGGGGAATTGAGCTGGAGCCCCGACGGAAAACGCATAGCCTACTCCTGCCGCAAACTAACCGGCAAAGATTACGCCCTCTCTACCAACACAGACATATACCTGCGTGACCTGGACACAGGACAGGAAACCAACCTGAGCCAGGGCATGATGGGTTACGATACCGCACCCAGGTTTTCACCCTGTGGCAATTTTCTGGTATGGAACAGCATGGAACGGGACGGGTACGAGGCAGACAAGAACCGGCTGATGATGTATTCCTTTGCAGACGGTTCCATAAAATACCTCACGGCCTCGTTCCGTTACAATGTAGAAGGGGTTACCTGGAGGGCCGACAGTAAAGTGCTGTATTTCAACGCCTGTGCCCAAGGGATCACCCAGCTTTTTGCCCTGGACACAGAAACAGGCAAGATCCGCCAGATCACCAACGGCTGGTACGATTGCAGTCCGGTTCAGATTTCTGCCGGTACAGGATTGGAAGAACGGCTCATCGGCACTTATGTTTCCATGTCCATGCCTTCCGAGGTGGTCTCTATTCACCCCGAATCGGGAGAATACCACCAGCTGACCTTTGAGAACAGCCACATACTGGACCATCTCACCATGGGACAGGTAGAAGAACGCTGGGTCACCACAACAGACAACAAGAAAATGCTTACCTGGGTGGTTTACCCGCCCCACTTTGATCCGCAAAACAAATATCCGGCTGTGCTTTTCTGTGCCGGTGGCCCACAGTCCACCCTTTCCCAGGGATGGTCCTACCGCTGGTGCCACCAGCTGATTGCTGCCAACGGGTACATTGTCATCCTTCCCAACCGCCGTGGTACAACAGCCTTTGGACAGGAATGGACAGAACAGATAAGCGGTGATTATACCGGCCAGAACATGCAGGATTACCTGAGTGCCGTGGACCACATGAAAAGCGAGCCCTTTGTTGACGGAAACCGGATCGCTGCAGTGGGTGCCAGTTATGGCGGATATTCTGTGTTCCACCTGGCAGGGGCACACAACGAACGTTTTGCGGCCTTCATTGCACACGCGGGCATTTTCAACACAGAGCACATGTACATGACCACAGAAGAGCTCTGGTTCCCGCACTGGGACAACGGGGGTGCCCCCTGGGACAAGAATCCCACAGCGGTGAACCACTATACCCAATCCCCGCATAAACGTGTTCAATACTGGAAAAAACCTATCCTGATCACCCATGGGGAACTGGACTACCGTATACCCGTGGACCAGGCCATGGCCGCCTTCAATGCCGCCAGGCTGCACGGGGTTCCTGCAAGACTGGTCCTTTTCCCCGACGAGAACCACTGGATACTCAAACCCCAGAACAACATGCTCTGGAATAAAATTTTCTTTGAATTCCTGGAGGTAAATATGTAGATTTTTACGATAAAGGCCTTTTTTTACATACCGGTGTTGTAGGTTTGGTGCGTTTAACCAATAATAACGCATTATGGAACAATCTATCAACAAAGTAGAATTGATGGGACGTGTGGGAGCAGATCCCAGGATCGGTCAGTCCGAGGAAGGAAGAAGGGTCATGAATTTCAATCTTGCTACCGGCGAGGTAATTAAAACAGGTTCGGGAACGCTCAAGGAAGAAACCACCTGGCACCGGGTCGTTGCCTGGGAGGGAAAGGACATAGCTCCTTTTGAATCGGTGAAAAAGGGAACCCGCCTGGCCATCACTGGCAAAATCCGGACCAATGCCTACGAAAAAGACGGCCAGCCCCGTTATATCCAGGAGGTAATAGCCCAGACACTCAGGGAAGTGATACCCCAAAAGCCCGGGGAAGTGGTCCCAAGTTAAAAAATTGTACATTTGCAGACATAATTACAAACCCGCATGCCACGAGAACTATTTATATACAATACCCTTACCAGGGAAAAAGAGAAATTTGAACCATTGGTTCCAGGGCATGTGGGACTTTATGTCTGCGGTCCCACCGTGTACGGCGATCCCCATCTGGGACATGCCCGTCCGGGGGTTGTGTACGATGTTTTTGTCCGGCTGTTGCGGGATCTGGGATATAAAGTCCGCTATGTGCGTAACATAACAGATGTGGGACACCTGGAAAACGACTCGGACTCGGGAGAAGACAAGATCGGCCGCAAAGCGCGGCTCGAAGAGCTCGAACCCATGGAGGTGGTTCAGTATTACACCATCCGGTACCACCAGGCCATGGCCAGCCTCAACACCCTGCCACCGAGCATCGAGCCAAGGGCGTCGGGCCATATAACAGAACAGATCGCCATGATACAACAGATCCTGGATGCCGGCATGGCTTACCATGTTAACGGATCTGTTTATTTTGACGTAGAAAAATACAACAGAACGAACCGTTACGGGATCCTTTCAGGACGGGTCCTGGAAGACCTGCTGGCCAACACACGTGAGCTGGAAGGCCAGGGCGAAAAACGTTTTCCTTTTGATTTTGCACTATGGAAAAAGGCATCCCCCGAACACATCATGCGCTGGCCGTCACCATGGAGCGAGGGTTTTCCGGGATGGCACCTGGAATGCTCGGTCATGAGCTCCAAATACCTGGGACAGGTTTTTGATATTCACGGCGGAGGCATGGATCTGCTCTTTCCGCACCATGAATGCGAACTGGCTCAGAATACCGTTACACGGGGAAAAGACAGCGTGCGGTACTGGATGCACAACAATCTGATCACCATCAACGGCCAGAAAATGGGCAAGTCCCTGGATAATTTCATCACCCTGGAAGCATTGTTCAACGGGACCCATCCGCTCCTGACACAATCATTCCATCCCATGACCATCAGGTTTTTTATCCTGCAGGCACATTACCGCGGAACACTGGATTTTAGCAACGAGGCGCTGTTGGCAGCCGGCAAAGGCCTTAAAAGACTGCTTCAGGCCCGCAGGGCAGCTGACGCGTTGCCTGTTTCAGAAGAAGCAGCCGTTTCCCCCACGATCCGGGAAACCGAAGAAAAGATCTACCAGGCCTTGTGTGATGACATGAACACCCCCATTGCCCTGGCTGCGCTATTTGATCTGGTCACCTGGATCAATACCGCTTCCGATGCGGCCCGGCCTGTTTCACCTGCAGACAAGAATCTTATTGAAAAAATATACAACCGGGTGGTGGACGGCATCCTGGGACTGAAGGAAGAAAGTGACCACAACCAGCTTCCCCTGATTGAAGGACTGGTAAACATGGTGCTGGAATTCCGGAATCAGGCAAGAGCTGTGAAGAACTGGGCAGAATCGGATCGTATCCGTGACCGGCTCTCCGGTCTGGGAATACGGATCAAAGACTCAAAGGAAGGTACCCGCTGGGAGCTGTAAGCCCCCGGATCAAACCGGGAAAAGCAGAATCACCTGTGAAAGCTGCACAGGCAAAGAGGGATACTGTCGCCTTTCAGTATCCCTCTTTATTTCGTGGCACAAGCAATGGATCTTCTGTTTGCATGAAAAAATTCCGCGTGCTCACCAATTTCGTTATCCATATCATACTCAAATTGCGTTCCAGAAACATTCCCGTTTTGCTATCTTACTGGTTATCAGACTTCTTTTTTAACAACAGAAAGACAGTCCCTCTGTGTCGCATTACTTAGTGGGGAATTTTTTACCACAGTTTGTGGAATATTTCCCCACCCGCGCTTTTCCCAGCCCCCCTTTTGTGCTGCGGGGATCCCCTTTTGTGCTGCGGGGATTTCTTTATATCTTAGCTTCATGAAACAAGATGTAGGATTTCGCCTCAAAGTGGTCTTCAGCTATGTCTTGCTGGTGGCTCTGACCGTTGGCGCCGCCTGGTATGTATACAAACGCGTGTACCCGTTCCTGTTCCAGAGCGAAGACCGCCGGGAAGAAATCCTGGAACGAAGCCTTTTAATAAGCAATACCATATCATTGCTCTACGAGGCAGAATGGCTGGGAACCCGGTTTATCCAGGATCCCAAAGCAGAAAATTACGACCTCTACCGCAACGCCCTGGATAAA
>MWDM01000008.1 GCA_002070565.1 Bacteroidetes bacterium ADurb.Bin139 | reverse complement strand
CCTTTTCAACCTCTTCAATGGTATTTTTAATTTCATCTCCTTTACTGAAAACTTTGGCTGCATTGTCCAGAAACTCTCTCTTCCATATGGAAATCAGATTAGGATGTAATTCAAATTGTTCGGCAAGTTCGCTCAATGACTTTTGCTCTTTTATTGCCTCCAAGACTACCTTGGCCTTGAATTCAGCTGTGAATTTTCTTCTTGATCTTTTCATAGTGACAGAAATTTAATTGGTTATTAATTCCTGTCCAAATTTTTTAGACCATTACAACTGGCAGCTGGTACGCTTATTTAAAAATGACTATCCTGCCGGGTTATGGGTAGGATTAAGTGCTCAATCGCCAATAGGTAATGGAACAAGTGTAACATTTGAAGAATGTTCATTGAACCAAAGTAGTATAAAAGATTTTAGAATGGGTAAGTGATAAAACCTGACTAATAAATCCTCTGCTACCATTCTCTTTGATATGCGGGCACACGGGGAAAGCGAAGGAGATATGATCTGCCTCGGCTACAAGGAATATCTTGATACAAAGGCAATTGTAAAGCACATCAAGGAAGACCCGCATTAATAATGCATACGACAGGAGATTCCCAGGTTCCCTTTACCAGCTTTGAAAGAATAATCCATCATGCGCCCTCACATGTCAAGACATTTCCCAATGACAATGAATGCTCCGGGTCAACAGACTTTTTACCCTATTCTGCATGATGATCACGCGATTCGGCGACTCTTTTTTTAATATGGTTGTGCATATGATTTACTTTGAATCATTAAATGTTCAACTAAAAATGAAAAAAATGAAGACAACTGCTTTAACAATTATCGTGACAGGGGTATGCTTATTTATTAACTCCGCTCCGTTATTTGGCCAGCATGCCATTAAAGTCAAAAATTTCCCTGATAGTCTTCCCAACATTAAACTCAAAGAAAAAACACCCCAAAAGTACCTTATGACAGCTGAATACTTCAATAAGGATATTTATGGGAACCTGTTTGGCAAGATAAAAGTCACAGGCGAATATACCCGGGGTCTGGATAGCGGATATGTATGCTGGAACAACGTGATTATTGCCCAGGTAAACAATCCGGTTGAATCATATGGTGAGGGTGAAAGACAGGATTACATAGAAAATTTCAGGTACATCCCTTCGCCGGATATGCTGGAAGAATCATACTTCCAGGAATTCAACAATGACAATGTTCTTTCCCGCAATTTGATCTGGGACATGAGGGCAATTGAAGAATATGCATGGAATTATTGTGACTCCCTGCAACTGAATAAGACGTATGTTATACAAGATACCGGCGGGTCTTTTGACATGGCTGATATTGGGACATATGCTCATACAACAGTTGAAGTGGACTTGATAGGAATTACCATGATGAACAGCAAGCTTTGTGCAGTCATTGAGTACAGGGCTTTAGATAATAAAGTGGAATTAAACACAGACATGTTCAAGTCTAAAGGCAGTGAACTGTATTAGGGTAAAACCTGGGTTTCATTGGAGAATAAACAAATTGAATATGCCCAGATGTATAGCTATACCGTGCAGGAAATGGAGATCCAGGGACTACCAGATAAGATGCTGGCCGGCACCAAACGGGAAATCAAGCTGGAAAGAATAAAGTAATGCATTAATGAATAACGACTTATGAAATCAAGAGGGATAAAAGACCTGTACCTGCCAAAAGGAGTGGCGCTACATGTCAAATTCATGCTATTCTGTGTCCTGTTTTCTCCCCTATGGGGCTTGATCATAGGAGCAGATATCAACTGGCGCTATTTGCTTCCGACATTCCTGATCATGTTAGTAGATATGGAAGTAATATATTTATTATCAAAGAAGATATTCATTTTTGAATATGATATTACCTCTAAATATAGTGTTCCGGGAAAATTCACCAGAGATTACCTGTTCCGGTTATTATTGTTTTATGTTTTGGCCCTTGCCGTAATAACCCTGGTATTTGCTGTTTTCGTGGTCCTATCCAACCTCATAAGAGGTAATGGTTTCCCTGATTTTCTATGGCTTGTGCATGAACTTAAAGGATCATTCATCGCTTCAGCTATAGCCTTCTTATTCGTTACTCCTGTGTTTTTCTTTATTCCCTGGCAGGAGTCTATGAAAAGGGAGTATGCATTAAGAGAGCAGAATCTGATATTCCAGAATGAGACACTTAAGAATCAAGTGAATCCACATTTTCTTTTTAACAGTCTGAATACACTTTCTTCCCTTGTAAATACTGAAGTTGCGGTGGCCGGACAATTCATTGCAAAGTTATCAGTGATCTACAGGTATATTCTTGATAACAGTTCCAAACAGACAGTCTCTCTTAATGAGGAAATTTCATTCATCAGGGATTATTACTATTTGCATCAGATCAGGAATGAGGGTAAAATAAAACTTGAGATTGATATCAACAGTGACGGATATTCTTACAAGATCATACCCATATCGTTGCAGCTTTTGGTTGAAAATGCCATCAAACACAATATGGCAACACAAGACAAGCCTTTAACAATTAATGTGTATCTTGAAGGAAAATATGTTGTCATAAAAAACAACATCCGGAAAATGGCGACACAAGTTGTTTCAACAAAGATCGGGCTTAAAAATCTTAACGAAAGAGTTAGGCTGGTTACTGGTAAAGAAATAATCGTAACAGAACAGGAGGGCAATTTCATAGTAAAAGTACCTTTGACGGCATGAATGTCTTAATCATTGAAAATGAAAAACCTGCAGTTGATGGTCTGGTAAGGCTTTTAAAGAACATCTACACGGACATCAATGTAATTGGGGTTACCGAATCTGTGGAGTCAACCATAAACTGGTTCCAGAGTAATCCCAACCCTGATTTGATATTCATGGATATTCAGCTAGATGACGGGCTTTGTTTTGAGTTGTTTGAAACCATCCATATTCAAATACCTGTTATTTTCACCACTGCCTACGATGAATACATGCTTTCTGCCTTCAAGGTCAACAGTGTAGATTACCTGTTAAAACCCATTGAAGAAAACAATTTACGCCAGGCTATCGAAAAATTCAAGTCCATTCATTACAATGCATCAGTAAACAACTATGTGGTTAAGCAATTACTGAATGAACTGAACAAAGGGTACAAGAACCGTTTTTTGATCAAAGTGGGCGAACATTATAAATCAATCACGGATATTGAGATAGCATGTTTCCACATATGGGAGCGGGCAACATTTCTCAGGACAACAGCAGATCATGAATATGTAATTGACTATTCACTCGATAATTTACATAAAATGCTGGATCCCGGCAGATTTTTCAGGGTCAACAGAAATTGCATCATAAATATCAACGAGATAAGTGATATCATTAATTACTCGTCAAGCAGACTGAAAATAATATTGAAAAGTAAAAAACCCCTTCAGGATATCATTGTAAGCAAGGATAAAGTAAGTGAATTCAAAAGGTGGATAGATAAATGAAAAAGGATATGACTGACATTAAGACTATTTACCAGGTAGATGCCTTTACAGCTGAACCTTTCAAAGGCAATCCCGCCGGTGTGATGATCGTTGATGACCAAACTACAGCTGAGTGGATGCAAAACATGGCCTCGGAAATGAATTTGTCAGAAACGGCATTCATGATACCCAAAGGGAGTGGATTTTCCATCCGCTATTTTACCCCTGCACAGGAAGTCCCGTTGTGCGGACATGCAACGCTGGCCAGCTCGCACATTATCTATGAACTGGGCCTGAAAAAGGCGCATGAAACGATAGCATTCAGCGCTGCAGGCGGAGAACTGACCATAAGGAAAGACAAGGAATGGATTATCATGGATTTTCCCCAATACCCCATCCAAAAGATGGACATCCCCGGGGATTTCAAAGAATGCCTCGGCTTTGAACCCGTTGAAATGTTTGAAAGCCTATACAACTGGAAAATCGCGATTGCCAGCCGCGAAGCAGACATTGCTAACGCCCGGCCCGATTTTGAATCCATGAAAAGAAAGGGATTGGGCGAGCTGATGATCACCGCCAGGTGTGATTCAGGAAAGGCAGACATTGTGGTCAGGTGTTTTGCCCCTGATTCGGGAATCAACGAAGACCCCGTCACAGGATCTGCGCATTGCGCACTGACCCCGCTGTGGTGTGAGAAGTTGGGGAAAACAGAACTTGATTCGCTGCAATTATCTAAACGGACAGGCCGCTTAAGGGTGAAATTGAACAATGACAGGGTCCAGATAAAAGGCAAGGCCGTAACTGTCTTTGAAGCTAAATTGAAAATTTAACTTTTTTACCCGGCACTGTCCAGATAACCCGATTTTAACGGCCTCAGCGTTCGGGTATGAGAATTTGCTTTTGGTGTATTTCCGGATCCGGTTGTTGAGATTTTCAATCAGGTTGGTCGTGTAGATGATCTTGCGGCTTTCAAAAGGATAATCAAAAATGTGGTCAGTTCATCCCAGTTCGTATGCCTGCTGCTAACGGTATAAAGCATCCAGCGCTATAGCGGCAACTTCTTTATTTACCGCTCCATATAGGGTCTTAAGATCAACAGTAAATGCCTTCAGGTCTTTGTAAATGACATACCGGCAACTGATCCGGATCTGGTGTTCTAAACATATAGTCCCAAGACTTTATTTTTCCCTGTTTTGGTAAGCCCTCTGTATATATAAATCGTTGTATTGATGACCTTTACACCGTCTCAGACCTTGAACATGATACCGTCCATCCATACGATCAGGTATTGCCGCTCCAGAGGCCAGTTTTGCCACTCCTGCACCGCCTGGGTCACTTTGTTGGTGATAATGGATATGGGAGGAGCCGATCCGCAACCCTCATCCCTTTTGCATAAAGCGATATGACAATCTTTTTTATGAATAGCTCCCTGCTTTGATGTTTCCCATTACATCGTGCTTTTCGTATCCCAAATGCGCATCCATCTTACCATACAACATTAGTTCGAGTACCTGGGAATGTAGATCCTTTAACAACTTGCTTACGTCTTCTTCTGTTTTTTCTTACCTATAAATTATGTTTCCATATGGTTTTATCCAAAAATTTAACAATGCTTTTTGCTTTTGCATTATCGTTTACACAATTTATTGGATAGTGCCAAATAAGTCCTAAAACAGAGAATCTCGTTGTATCTGGGCCATATAAAAACACAAGAAATCCTATGCTATTTGGAACGTTTTTAATATATCTTGCTTTTGCACTTTTTATTAATTCAATAACTTCTGTAATATTAGTTTGTGCAATTTTTGTTTTTATGTTGTCTGTTGTTGTGAAAATGGAAGAAAAGAGATTATTAAAGGATTTTGGAAATCAATATGAAGAATATCGAAAAAAGGTATCAAAGTTCATTCCTTGGTTTCAACGAAAAAATAGATAGGAAAAATTCGCTATTCAATTTATAATTCAATAATTGATTGAGCGAACTTATGATAATATGGAAGTAAAAGCTCGAAAAATAACGTTGCCTAACATGCGCTATAGTTAATTGCCATTGCAGTGGTGGTTTCAAGGTCTTCGCTCTTATCAAAGTGCAGTGTATCTTGATAAGAAAGTGTCAAAATTCCCATTTTAGGACATGTCCCTTATAGACATTTTGGTTAAATTACTTCTTTTATTTCTTGATAATTTTTAATGGTAAACAGCATATTCATACCAGGTCGATGGGATATAATGATTCAGGTTTACATATCCCCATTTGAGCGTTTTCCATACCTCTCAATGTAGATATTATCCAAAGCCCTTCCTTTGCCATCCATACTGATCATGATACCTTCTTTTTTCAAATATTCTACCCATCCTGAACAGGTAAACTGGGATCCCTGGTCTGAATTAATAATTTTAGGTTTACCATATGTTGAAATAGCCTCTTTTTTTTACCCCAAGTGAGTTTTCCGCATCCAGTGTGTTGAATAAACACCAACCCACAATATATCGGCTATATACATCAATTATGGGCGTGATGCTCATCTTTTGCAACAACCTTCGTATTCGTTTGGGCCGAACCAAAATGCCCAATACCCCTTTGGTCGGATGTTTCAAAATTCTTCATCCATACGTCGCATCAACTCCAGATCTTCAGAATCTTCTGGGACCGGTTGATAATACACGTTGCTCCGATTCACATCCAAAAGATCACATTGACTGCGGATACTGACTTTAGCCTGGAGATCTATGACTTTTTCGAGGGTTTCAGTATCACCATGAGTAAATTTAATCGTTTTTAGTAAATTTACCCGGTGGACTGATTTTACGGCAGTATTATAAATTTTAAATAATAACCTAAAAACAGAGAGAAAATGAAAAAATTAGTAGCAGAATTTATCGGAACCTTATGGTTAGTACTTGGAGGTTGCGGAAGTGCCGTTTTAGCGGCAGCATATCCTGAATTGGGAATTGGATTTGTAGGAGTGTCTATAGCTTTTGGCTTAACTGTAGTGACAATGGCATATGCTATCGGACACATTTCAGGTTGCCACCTTAACCCCGCTGTTTCTATCGGACTTTGGATTGGTGGTCGTTTTGACAAGAAAGAGGTTCTTCCCTACATTGCTGCCCAGGTATTGGGAGCTATTGCCGGAGCAGGCATTCTTTATATTATTGCAAGTGGAAAGACAGGGTTTGAAATTGGGGGATTTGCTGCTAATGGATATGGAGAACACTCACCAGGTGGATATAGTCTGCTTGCAGCTTTGGTAACAGAAACAGTGATGACCTTTTTGTTTTTAATTATTATTTTAGGAGCAACTCATTCAAAAGCAGCCAAAGGATTTGCAGGACTGACAATTGGACTAGGATTGACGCTTATTCACTTAATAAGTATTCCTGTAACCAATACTTCAGTAAATCCTGCCAGAAGTATTAGCCAGGCACTATTTGCACAAGGTTGGGCAATTGAACAACTTTGGCTTTTTATTATCGCACCAATTGTAGGAGCAATATTGGCTGGATTTGTTTATAAAATGATTTCGCCTGAGAAGGAATAAAAACAATGGCTAACAACACCTATTGCAAATGTGGGTGTAGGTTGCAGGTTTTTCGTTTTTGTCCGCCTGGTTGTTTTTTTATCGGCTGACAAAATGCGGTTCACCAAATTCCCACACTTGCAGCTGCAAACCGTTATACACAATCGTAAAAATCTTTCCGCAGCATGTCTAAACACGCAGAAATCAGAAGATATTTCCTGATAATTGAAAAGATCAGAAACGGGAAATACCCTTCGTTCACGGAAATCCGGGACTTCCTTTACCAGCAGGGCTTCCAGGTGGGAGACCGCACCATACAGCGCGATATGGAACAGATTCGCTTTGAGTTTGGTGTAGAGATAAAATACGACCGCATCCGCAGGGGTTATATAATAGACTACGATAACAGCGTGAACATAGAATCTTTTTTCCATTTCCTGGAGATAGTCAATACGGCAGAATTACTTACCCAGAGCCTGTTGGAAAGCAAGGACGCGCTGCGCCACATTTCTTTTGACACGGGAGGCGGGCTGAAGGGCATAAATAATCTGAGACCGCTTTTATTCGCTGTAAGGGAAAGACGCAAGGTCAGTTTCCGTCACTACAATTTCCAAACAGATAAAACAACAGACTACACCGTAAAACCTTACCTGCTGCGCGAGTACCAGAACCGGTGGTACGTGGTGGGACTTGTGGGCGACACCAAAAAAATACGCATCTTTGGCATTGACCGCATAACCGATCTGGAGGTAAAAGCCGAGACCTTCGTCCGTGACCGGACACCCGATCCAGCCAGCCTCTTTGACTATACCATAGGACTTGTGTTTTCCCAAAACACGGCGCAGGATGTCATCCTGTCTTTTACCCCCACCCAGGGTAAATACGTGAAATCATTGCCGCTGCACAAATCCCAGGAAATCCTGATAGATAACATACAGGAATGCAGGGTTAAGCTTTATGTGATCCCCAACTATGAACTTACCCAGGAGATCCTGCGCCTGGGCGACACGGTAAAGGTGCTGGAACCCGAGTGGCTGGCAACAGAAATTCGGCAAATTCTAAAAAAAACCCTTAAGCAGTATCAATGAATCCCGGCGAATCATGAAAAAAGTATTCACACATGAGCGGAAGGCTTAATTCAAGGACTATCTTCCTATTGCTGCTCATACTGCTCTGTGGGCAACAAATGTATGCCGGCAGAATCGTCTTCAGCAGTACAACCAGCAGCAGCGCAACCGACAGCATCCCCAATAGGATTTATACCACGCAGCGCATAGAAGTTCCTCCCGTTATTGACGGCAAGCTGGACGAGGCCTGCTGGGAACTGGGGGAGTGGCAAAGCGGGTACAGGCAGTTTGTCCCTGTGCACAATGCCCAACCGTCCTGCAATACAGAGATCAAGGTGTTGTATGACAGCAAAAACCTGTTTGTGGGCATACGTTCATATGACGATATAGAGAAGATCACCAGGCGACTGGGACGCCGTGATAATTATCTGGGGGATATGGTGGGCATCCAGCTGGACAGTTATCATGACCGGCGGTCAGCCTATGAGTTTGTAGTAACGGCTGCCGGTCAGAAAATGGATATGTGGATATCGAATGATGACATGGATTTGAATTGGGATGCCGTATGGTATGTAAAAGTGGCTTTTGAGGAGGATGCCTGGACGGCTGAATTTCAAATTCCTTTAAGCCAGTTGCGTTACAGTTCTTCAGATGATCAGGTGTGGGGTTTTGCTTCATGGAGGTATATAAACCGTTTGCAGCAAGAAAGCCACTGGAAGCTCCTGGCCAACGACGGGACTGGCGGTGTATACACCTTTGGGGAGTTGCACGGCCTCAAGGGATTGCCCGTGATCAGGCGGATAGAGCTCTCTCCCTATCTTTCGGGCAGCATAACCACTGCAGAAAAGATAGCGGGGAACCCTTATGCAAAAGGTGTACGTTTTGGCATCAGGGGGGGACTGGATGCCAAGATAGGATTGTCCAATAATTTCACACTGGATGCAACCATAAATCCCGATTTTGGACAGGTTGAGGCAGACCCTTCCGAGATGAATCTGACGGCCTTTGAAACATATTTCGAGGAAAAACGCCCCTTCTTCATGGAGGGAAACAATATTTTTGCCTTTAACTTTGACGGGGATGATCTGTTTTACTCCCGCCGCATAGGGCACGCGCCCTCCTTCATCCCCCGGGCAGGGATGGTGCGGATGCCCGAACTCACCACCATAGGAGGGGCCGTGAAAATTTCGGGAAGGACCGCCAGCGGTCTTTCTGTGGGGATCCTGGACGCCCTTACCCTGAAGGAAAGCGCCCGTATTTTTGAAAACAACGCCGAGTCCACACAGGCTGTGGAGCCGCTGACCAACCACCTGGTAGGGCGCTTCCAGCAAGATTTTGACCGGGGAAATACCATCCTGGGCGGGATTGTTACGCACACCCACCGTTCCATCAGGGATGAGCACCTGAACTTCCTGGTGCGGGATGCTCTGAGCGTGGGGCTGGACTTTACCAAATTCTGGGCAGACCGAAAGTATTTCATGGAATTCAAGGCCATAGGCACCCATGTGGGAGGCGATCAGGAAGCCATTCGCAGGCTGCAGACCTCCTCGGCAAGGTATTACCAGAGACCAGAGAGCGGGTTGCTTTATGATACCACACGTACAAGGCTGACGGGGATGGGTGCTTCTTTTGAGATCGGCAAGGGGAGCAAAGGCCACTGGCGCTACAGCGAAGAAGTGGTGGTACGGACACCGGGCCTGGAATTTAACGATCTCGGATTTATGAAGCTGGCCAATACCATTGAAAACGATACCCGCCTAACGTATGTGGAAAAGGAGAACCAATGGATTTTCAAGGAATACGAAGTGTCTGTCTCCCAGGATAATATATGGAACCTGCAGGGGAAAGGTTTGAAAAACTCACTGGAACTGGAAGCTGACTTTCATTTTCTGAATCACTGGGCTTTGTCCCTGGGAGCGGAATACGAAACGGGAATACTGGACGAGCAAAGGTTGCGCGGAGGGCCATCCATAAGAGAACCGGACCGGCTGCATTATATGATCAGCATGAACACAGACGATTCCAAAAAGTTGTTCTTCAACTTCTTTGTCATGTACATGCACCGGTTGACCGGGAATTTTCATTTTTTTATTATTTCTCCCCAGCTCCATTACCGCCCCTTTTCCAATCTGCACTTATCATTGGATGCAGCCTATGAACAAGATCTGGACCCTTTACAGTACGTAGGCAGGTATGAAGGTCATACTGTCAGGCCTTTATGGCTTCTGGGAACGGTAGACAAACGTGATCTGTCTCTTACATTGCGCATTGACCTGGCTATCACTCCCGAACTGACCATACAGTACTACGGGAGCCCGTTTTTTTCCATTGGCCAATTTTCGGAGCTTAAGGAAGTCACCCATTCCATGGATGCAAAATATGAAAACCGCTTTAAGATAGTTCCGTATAAGGACCAGGGCAGGGAGTACTGGCTGGACAGGGACAACCATGGGGATTATGACCTGCATATAGACAACCCCGGGTTCAATTACCAGCAATTCCGCAGCAACCTGGTGTTGCGCTGGGAATACCGTCCCGGATCCACCTTGTATTTTGTCTGGTCACAGGACCGCACCGGATACCACCAGGCTGGTCCCTTCTCGTTTGGTGACGGTTACAAACTGCTGGGAGAGGCGTATCCGGGAAACGTGTTTATGATCAAACTGAATTTTTGGTTTGGAAGTTGAGATCTTCATGGGGCAGGAAGACAGATCACTTGTTCTGATGGATATTAAGATGCCAATAATGGACACAGAAGAAGCCATGCAGTATACGGCAGTTTTATTCATTTAGTGAATAAACAATCAACCTAACCATGTCAGCTTTACACCATCTCAAAAAGGCAGCCCTTATTGCAACAGCTCTTGTCTTAATCTTCACTTTGCAGGGATGTCCCTACATAGACCCAGATTATGAATTTGATTACGAGATAATAATTACAGACGTACCAGCCAATCTGGAAGGGCTCAATTCGCAGTACAACGATTATAATTCAGCTTTACCTTTTGAAGCCGGCCGCGTGGGTATTTATTTTTCCACCGACAGGAAAACCAACGGAACCACATTTGACATCATAAGCCACTGCTTTGATATCTCCTACCACAAAAGGGACGATGTTCTGAACATCTCCATCCCTGTCAATCCGGCAGAATCCATGATAGACCGGAAACTGCTCCCGCTCATAAACACAGGTTTTGATGAACTGGGTCCCTACACCTATTCAGAAGATGGCGGTCTGAACTATTTCTTTTATGCCGGTAACGGATCAGAAGAGGAAGGGGGACCTGGTGATTTTGACATAAAATTTGTTTATACCCCCCGTCTTGACTGGGGAACATACAACGGGCAGCAACGTCTTTACGGGCCCTACACGGCCGATCCGGTAAACTCGGAAGCAGACGACCTGTACCCCGTCATATCCGACAAGCTGGGCAAAATGCTGTTTTGTAGCAACAGGGAGAACAATTCCTTTGACATTTTCAGCCTTGACCTGGATAAGGGAGCCTTGCTGAACCAGTTTCTGACAAGCAACCATGAGCCGGTCATAACCAAAGAAGCGGCTCTATCAGGAGAGGGCCATGACAAATGTCCTTCGCTCTTTGGTGACTACGTGTTCTTTGCCTCGGACAGAGAAGGCGGGTATGGCGGATTTGACCTGTATTATGCAAAGTATGAGAACAATGCCTGGAGCGAACCGGTGAATTTTGGAGACAAGATCAATTCGGCCAGCGATGAATACAGGCCGCTTGGCTTTAAATTCGTGGACTTCAGCCTTATGGTCTTTTCTTCCGACAGACCCGGAGGCAAAGGCGGTTTTGACCTTTATTGCGTAGATGTGAGTGATATCATTGAAGCCCCTGATTGGTACGGATTTTATGAGTTCTGAAACTTATTCTGAATTCGGGGATAGATGATTATATTTGAGGGTATTTTATCAGATACCTGAAAATATGGAAAAAGTTTCGGTTTTCTGGTTCCGGAGGGATTTACGCCTGGAAGACAACCGCGGACTGCAGGAGGCCCTTCTGGGGCCCTTTCCTGTGCTGCCCGTTTTCATTTTTGATGACAACATTCTTGACGAGCTGGAGGTAAACGATCCCCGGGTCACTTTCATTTACGACAGGCTTTCTTACCTGACACAAGCCATGGAGCAGCGCTCCGGCGATGAAGGAACCGGCCTGGGCAAGCTGTATTGCAAGAAAGGAACACCACGTGAAGTCTGGATAGCGCTGTTGGAGCAATTCAGCATCGGGGCGGTTTATGCCAACGAGGACTACGAACCGTATGCCATTGTCCGGGATAGTGAAATTGAAAAAATACTGGCTCAAAAAGGAGTGCCCTTTCATCTTTTTAAAGACCAGGTGATCTTTGCCAGGGATCAGGTGGTAAAGAAAGACGGGACGCCTTATACCCTGTTCACTCCTTACAAAAATGCGTGGGTCAGAAAATATGCTGAGCAATATGCAGGATCGTTGCAGGATCCGCCGCAAACCCTGCTGCAGGGCCGGTTGCATCTCCCGCAGCAGGAACCGCTGCCGGTCCGTTTTTTTGGGGTTTCATATCCGTTTCCTTCCCTGGCAGAACTGGGATTTAAACGTTCTTCCCTGAAAGTGCGGGATTACGACATAGACAACCTTGACAATTATGAGAAAGACAGGAATTATCCTGCCCTGGACAGAACCAGCCATTTGTCGGTGCACCTGCGGTTCGGAACCGTTAGCATTCGAAGCATCGTGAGCCGCATAGCCCATAATCAAAGCTTCCTTAATGAATTGATCTGGCGTGAATTTTTCATGCAGATACTATTCCATTTTCCGGATGTGGTGGGCTCCAATTTCCGCAAAAAATTTGATGCGATCACCTGGCAAAATGATCATGCGGATTTTGAAAAATGGAAAAATGGCCGGACCGGTTATCTCCTGGTAGATGCCGGCATGCGGGAACTGAATGCCACGGGATTTATGCACAACAGGGTCCGAATGGTCGTGGCCGATTATTTATGCAAACACCTGCTCATAGACTGGCGCTGGGGAGAGGCTTATTTTGCCAGCAAACTGCTGGATTATGAACTTTCCTCCAATAACGGCAACTGGCAATGGGCTGCCGGAACCGGTTGCGATGCAACGCCCTATTTCAGGAAGTTCAATCCCACGGTACAACTCAGCAAGTTTGACCCTCAAATGAACTATGTAAAAAAATGGATCCCGGAGGCACGACTTCTAAAAAAATAGCCCTGTTCCTGTTGAGCCAGAATATTTCATTATTCGGCTCTTCTGTGGTGGGTTTTGCTATTATCTGGCACATTACCCTTGAAACATCCTCGGGAATGTGGCTCACGCTGTCTACCATCTGCGCCATGTTCCCACAGGTTATCATTTCCCTGTGGGGGGGAGTATGGGCCGACAGGCACAACCGGAAAACATTGATTATGCTGACTGACGGATTCATAGCCCTGTCTACGTTTGGACTAGCTATCGCCTTCTGGGCCGGTTTTCAACGTTTGGAACTACTTCTGGCCGTGTCTGTCGTTCGCTCCATTGGTGCCGGCATTCAGACACCTGCCGTACATGCAATCTTTCCGCAGTTGGTCCCCAGGGAAAAACTTACCCGGATCCAGGGAATTAACCATACCCTTGGCTCGGTGCTTTTGCTGCTTTCCCCTGCTGTGGGAGGAGTCCTCCTGGGATCAGTCAATATAGCCTGGGCGTTTATGCTGGATGTTTTTACTGCTATACTGGCCATTGTTGTCATGCTTTTTATCAAAGTGGATACGATTGAGAGGACAGAAAAAAAGGCATCTGTTTTCGCCGAACTCAGGGATGGCGTAGTGTATGCTTTTAATAATCCCTTGTTGAAAAGGCTTATAATCTGTTATGCTTTTTCATTCTTTCTATTCACCCCTGCGGCCGTTCTTACCCCGTTGCTGGTAGAAAGAAGTTACGGAAATGATGTCTGGCTTTTAACCGCCAATGAGATCGTATGGAGTGCAGGGGCTATCGTTGGCGGTATCTTTGTGTCCCTGTATGGTGATTTCAAGAGCAAAGTCCGCGCGATTGCCATTTCCCTGGGAGCTTTTGGAATCACGTTTGCCCTTATGGGGGTGGCGGGCAAATTTATCATTTATCTCATCTTCATGGGAGTAGCCGGTTTTTTCATGCCCATCATAGCCACCTCTGAGACTGTTCTGATACAGGTAATTACCGAACCATCCAAAATGGGACGTGTTTTTTCAATTATCCAGATCGTTGCCGCCAGCTCCATGCCGTTAGCCATTTTACTTTTCGGACCAATGGCCGATGTGATTTCTGTAGAGGTGATTCTGGTGTTTACAGGTATTTTACTCCTTTTAACTGGGATTATTTTTTATTTAAGTAGCAGAAAGTTGATATTTAGTTAATTTTATGCTCAAATACTTATAAACAACCACTATGAACAAAGAAGAATTCAAGGCACGTGCCAATCAGAGGATCGATGAAATTTCGGCTAAAATCAACGAGTTAAAAGCAGAAAAGGAATCGGTAAAGGGGGACCTGAAGAAAAAATGCCAGGAATCCATCAAAGAGCTGGAAACCGTAAAATCAGACCTGCAGGACAAATATGACCAGATGATTAATGCTGCCGATGACAAATTTGATGAAGTCCGCGAGGCTTTCTCCCAGGCAGCAGATTCGTTCAGGGAAGGATGGTCAAAAATTAAATCGGCGTTCTAAGCAGGTCACCCTATGGCACATGAACATGCCCATTATGCCCCGATCGCTTATGCCGGGCGTTTTGCCATTGGCATTGGTCTGAATGTGGTGTTTGTCATTGCCGAGGTGGCATTTGGCCTTATGGCCAACTCCTCTGCCCTGTTGGCAGATGCCGGGCATAATATAAGTGATATCATGGGCCTGGCTTTTGCCTGGGCAGCCACCTGGATGGCTACAATAAGGCCAAAAGGCAAATATACGTACGGTCTGCGCAAGACCACCATCCTGGTTTCTATCCTGAATGCTCTGTTGCTTTTTGGGGCTGTAGCGATCATTGCCTGGGATGCTTTCGGGAAATTGAAAAATCCACAGCCCATTGCAGGAACAAGTGTTATGATAGTTGCCGGATTCGGCATCCTGATCAATACCATCACCGCATTATTGTTCTACAGGGGACAGAAAACCGATCTGAACATCAAAGGGGCTTTCTTGCATATGGCTGCCGATGCCGGGGTCTCCCTGGGGGTGGTGATTGCCGGGCTGTTCATCCATATCACCGGAAAGATGTGGATAGATCCGGCTGTCAGCTTTGTGATCATACTGGTGATTTTGTGGGGTACCTGGCGCCTGTTTGCCGAGTCGCTGAACCTGGCCCTGGATGCCGTCCCCAAACATCTTAAAATTGAGAAAGTCCGTGACTTTCTGTTGCAAAAGGAAGGTGTTACCAGCATTCATGACCTGCATATCTGGGCCATGAGTACCACGCAGGTGGCCCTGACCGTTCACCTGGTGGTGCCCGGGGGAGCCTCCGATATGTTTATCACCCGTTTGCAGCAGGAACTCAGCGATAAGTTTGGAATAGGGCATACCACGTTTCAGATTGAAAGCAAAGACCTTCAAACCGGCAATTGTAACGGCGGCTGCCCTCCCGGAGCGTGATTTTCATTATTTTAATGCCTGTGAAAAGAATTTTCCTGGTTTCCTCGCTCTCGCTGTTATTGGTTTCATGTGGCCATCAGTCACTGGAACAAGTGCTTTTTACCTCTCAGCAGCCGCAACCCCAGCTGGGGGAGGTTTCCTGCTACAGGATACCGGCTCTTGCAACAGCTCCCAACGGGAACGTGATAGCTGCCTGTGACCAGCGCGTGCGCTCCTGCACAGATCTGGGGGGCAATGAAGATATCAACATAGTCATCCGCACCAGCCGTAACCATGGGAAAACCTGGTCTGATATACGCTGCATATCCATGACCGTGCTTTCGGGAGGGGACATTGGAGTGCTTTACGAAAGAAATGATTATAAGGAAATTGTGTTTACCCGGTTGAGAAAGTCTGAATATTTACAAACAAGAAAAGATGAATAAAATTTTACCCGCATTAGCCCTGTTGATGGCATTTGCTGCCTGCTCCACGGAACAAACTCTGAATACTATATGCAATCCCATGGATCTTGCTTACCGTTTTGCTCTGGAAGACCCTTACCCCTCACGCAGGGAGGCGGCCGATCCTTCCGTGGTCCGGTTCAGGGATGATTTTTTTCTTTTTGCCTCCAAATCGGGTGGTTACTGGTGGTCAGATAATCTTGCCGACTGGAACTTTGTTCAGACAGACCAGATCCCCACAGAAGAATATGCCCCTACGGCCGTTGCCATTGACGATACGCTGTTTTTCCTGGCCTCTTCAAATCAGAAAAGTACAATCTATAAAAGTGCCCATCCGCTATCAGGCACCTGGGAAGTAGCGGTGGAAGCGTTGCAAGTTCCCGTGTGGGACCCGGTCTTTTTCCTGGATGATGACTGGCGGTTGTACCTGTATTGGGGTTGTTCGGACCAAAGGCCCCTCTATGGGGTGGAAGTGGATTACCGCAACGGATTTGCCTTTTTGGGTGATGTCAGGGAACTGGTATATGCCAATCCGGCTGAATACGGATGGGAGGTGCCGGGGGATTACAATACGCTGGTGGGCCGGGCTCCCTGGATCGAGGGCCCGTGGGTAACAAAACATAATGGCAAATATTACCTGCAGTATGCCGGCCCGGGCACCGAGTTCAAGAGTTATGCCGATGCTGTTTACCTTTCTGAATTTCCCCTGGGACCCTTTATGCTGCAAAAGCACAATCCGGCCATGTACAAACCGGAAGGGTTTGCCGCCGGGGCAGGCCACGGCAGTTCCTTTGCCGATGCTTATGGAAATTTCTGGCATATAGGCACCATGACCATTTCGCAAAAGCATATGTTTGAACGCCGCCTGGGTATGTTTCCCGTTTTCCTGGATGAAGACGGGACATATTATACCATAACAAAGTACGGGGATTACCCGTATATTGTACCCGCTGGAAAGATCCACAGCTTTGAGAACGTGTTCTCCGGATGGATGTTGCTCACCTATAACAAGCCCGTGGTGGTGTCATCATCTGTGGATTCCCTCCCGGTATGCAATATGACCGATGAAGATATCCGTACCTATTGGGCGGCTGCCAGCGGTGATGCAGGTGAATATGCTATAGTGGACATGGGAGATTTCTTTGATGTGTATGCCCTTCAGGTCAATTTTGCAGAACACAATGCCCTGATCAGGGGCAGTCAAAAGGGTGCCTGCCAACGTTTTACTGTTGAATATTCTTTGGATGGCAATACTTGGGAAATGCTGGAAGACCGCTCAGATAACAACACGGACAATTCTCATGTATATATGCAATTGGAAGAAAAAGTGCTGTGCCGGTATTTGAAAATTTCCAATATTGAGGTTTCCGGCGGACATTTTGCCCTCAGCGGGTTCAGGGCTTTCGGGAAAGGAGCAGGACCGCTGCCGGGCAGGATAACCCGTTTTTTAGCACAAAGGAATCTCCTTGATAAAAGAAGCGTGACGCTTTCCTGGTCCAAGGCTGATCATGCAACGGGTTACAACATCAGTTACGGAACAGAAAGGAACAAACTGTATCTGAATCATATGGTGTACAGCGACACAACCCTTGTAATCAACAGTCTGAACAGCAACCTGGACTATTATTTTACCATTGAATCTTTCAACGAAAACGGCATAACACCAAACCAACAAATTGTCAAGGACTTTGAGTAATGGATCATTTTGCAGCCATAGATTTTGAGACGGCCAACGAACAGCCTTCCAGTGTATGCAGCGTTGGTATTGTGATTGTGCGGTACGGGGTTCCGGAGCATACCATTTACCGGCTTATTAGGCCCGAACCGGATTACTACCTGTATCGCAACACCATGGTTCACGGACTCAATGCCAGAGATACAGAATACGCCTGCGTGTTTTCTCATGTCTGGAAGGAAATTGATCCTTATATAAGGGATTTACCCCTTGTGGCTCACAATGCTCAATTTGACGAAGGCTGTCTGAAAGCGGCATTTTTCACGTATTGCATGGATTATCCCGATTACGACTTTTATTGCACCCTGCGGGCGTCGCGAAGGCACTTCGGGAAATCGTTGCCTAATCACCAGTTGCCAACGGTCGCGGCTGCCTGCGGGTATGTGCTGACCAACCACCATAACGCGCTGGAGGATGCCCTGGCCTGTGCTGCGATTGCCCTAAAAATATTGTAATAATTTATATTTTTTCTTGTATCTTTGATTTATCCCGGTTTGAAAGCTACAACCGGAGAATGTATGAATACCAAACCATTCATCGCGATCCTACTTATTGCAGTGATATCTTCCTGCACACCCGACTATCATGATAAGATTTTTGACATTGCACGGGAAGCCGGGATTCCTCTCATACAAGTGGCCTATTCCAAAGGGAATGCCCATGTTGGATACGAAATTTCTACCGTTCCTGAGATCACACCCCGAAAGGACAATAATACGGTTTTTCAGGCAGCCTCGCTCAGTAAAACGGTGTTTGCCTATATTGTTATGAGAATGAGCGACCGGGGAGAGATAGATCTGGACAGGCCGCTGGCTGAATATGCAGATATTGAACGGTTTGATGATAAGAAACTGGCCCGCAGGCTTACGGCCCGGATGGTTCTCTCTCACAGGACAGGGCTGCCCAACTGGGCGGTTTCACCCGGTTCGCCAGAATGGCCCGAGGCGCCCATTGTTTTCAAATTCAGGCCTGACTCGGCATTCAGTTACTCGGGAGAAGGGTATGCCTTTTTGCAAAGGGCGGTGGAACAGATCCAGGGAAAGAGACTGGAGGAAATTGCTCAACATGAGGTGTTCCTGCCACTGGGGATGGGTTCCTCGTCCTATGCCTGGAGGGATGATTATGACACCCTTGCTGTTAATGGTTTTAACCGCGATGGCGAAGACAGGGGAAAGGGAAATTTTCCCCGTGCCAATGCGGCCTATACCTTAAGGACAACTGCGGAGGATTACATAAAGTTTCTGGAGGCTTTGAGCCAGGGCAACGGATTCGGCCCCAAATCAAGGGAGGCGATGTTCCATTCTGAAGTGCAGGCGGTCCGGTATGCAGAAAGGCCCAGGGAATGTGATGCACATATCTTCTGGGGCCTCGGCCTGGGGATCGAAAAACATCCGGAGCTGGGAGAAGTGGCCTTTCACTGGGGAGACAACGGGGCTTTCAGATCACTTTTTCTGATCGTTCCTAAAAGGGGATTGCAGCCAAAAAGGATTTTAGTTTATTTTACCAACAGCCAGGCCGGCCATGACATAATCCATGAGATATCTTCTCTTTTCCTTGAAAACAGAGAGCCGCTGGCAATTCATGAATGGGTGAATAAAATCGAAAAAACTGAATAATCTATGAAATCTGAAAGAATAGCCGACTTACTTAAGATGTCCCCCATTGCCTATGCCTCTCACCAGATCATTGTGGATGAGCGCGGATTACCGGTAGATTACCGGTTTCTGGAAGTGAACTCTACGTTTGAAAAGATAACAGGATTAAAAGCGGGCAATATCATTGGAAAAACAATACGTGAAGTTTTGCCCGGCATTGAAAATTCAGGATTTGACTGGATTTCCGCCTATGGGTCGGCAGCATTGAAAGGTGAACTAAGTGATTTTGAGCAGTTTTCCGAACCACTGAACAAGTGGTATCAGGTACACGTGTTTTCTCAGGAAAAAGGTTTTTTTACCACATTATTTACAGATATTACCCGGCAGAAGAAGCAATCAGAAGAGCTGGAAGCTTTTTTCTCTGTGAATCTGGACCTGTTGTGCATAGCCACAATGGAAGGTCGTTTTTTAAAAGTAAACAAACAGTGGGAGACTGTTTTGGGGTATACTTCTGATGAACTGCTAAAGAACAAATTCCTTGATTATGTTCACCCCGACGATATTGAGTCTACACACCATGCAATCAATGAATTGAGTAATAACAACGAGGTGTTGAATTTTGTGAACCGTTACCGTTGCAGCGACGGCAGTTACCGTTTCATTGAATGGCGTTCCAAACCCAGCGGCAATCTGATCTATGCAGCTGCCCGGGATATAACTTCCCGAAAAGAGATGGAAGAAACCCTTAAAACGAGTGAATCCAATTTTCGCACTTTTTTTTATTCTCTGCAACATATGGTTTTGATTGTTACCACAGAGGGAAAGATCATCCAGGCCAACAATGTTTTTACAGCCGTAACGGGTTATTCCAATGATGAGCTCAGGGAAATGGACCTTTTGGATATACATCCGGCTGATCTCAGGGAGAATGTAAAGGGTGAATTATCACTCATTCATAATAAGAAAATAGATACGATTGCTTTTCCGATCCTGAAGAAGGACGGGACACTGATCCCTGTGGAAACACGTTTGTCTCTAGGCAGTTGGAACGGTTTAGAATGTGTTTTTGGAGTGGTCAGGGACCTTTCCTTTGAGCAGGAAGCCTTGCAACGCTTTGAACGTTTGTTCCGCAACAACCCGGCGCTAATGGCACTTTATTCCTATCCCGAGGCCAGATTCATTGATGCAAACGATTCCTTTTTAGAAACATTAGGTTATTCACGAGAGGATGTTATTGATAGAACAATTCTTGACCTGAATTTAGTTTCAGATAAAAGTGTTCATGAATCGATAATCAATGAATTGACAGCAAAAGGGATCATAAGAAACAGGGAATTTTCTATCATGGCACGGGACAGATCTCTGAGATATGGTCTGCTGACAGCCGAAATTATGGAAAGTCACGGGGACATGTACTTTATTACCATTATACTGGATGTTACTGAACAGCATAAACACCAGGAAACGTTACAGCTTATGGTGGACATGGCCAAGTCTTTCATCAACCTGCCTGTAAAAAAGGCAGGAAAGGAGATTGTCCGGGCTCTCAGGACAATGGGCGAATTTGTAGGAGCGGACAGAGCCTACGTGTTCAGTTATGATTTCATAGAAAACACGTTCTCAAACACCTATGAATGGTGTGCCAAAGGGATCACGCCTCATATAGACTACCTTCAGCAAATATCCAACGATATAATTTCGCGGTGGATCCAGTCACACAGAAACGGTAAGGATGATTTCATCCATGATGTGGGTGTCCTGAAAGAAGACGATTCTTTCAGACTTTTGCTGGAAAAAAAGGATATCAAAAGCGTTCTTACCGTACCAATATGGACAAATGATGAGTTGACGGGCATGGTTGGATTTGATTTTGTAACAAATTACCACAGTTATTCCGAGATAGAAAAGCAAATACTCACTATCTTTTCTGAGTTACTAGTCAATCTTCAGACTCAGATGGAAAACAGTAAAACGCTTCGCAAGGCAAAAGAAAAGGCCGAGAAGGCGAGCAAAACCAAATCTGAATTTCTGGCTAACATGAGCCACGAGATCCGCACCCCGTTGAATGGGGTTATTGGTTTTACCGACCTGTTAATGAAAACAAGGCTCAACGAATCACAGAAAGAATTTGCCCATAACGCCAATACGGCAGGAAAAGCCCTGCTGGACATCATCAACGAGATCCTGGACTTTTCAAAGATAGAGGCAGGGAAACTGGATCTGGAACCCATGGAGACGGATATTGTGAGGTTATTGAAAGAGACGATTGACATCATCAAATTTCATGCGGCCAGTAAGAAACTGGAATTGTTGCTCAATATTCCGCCTGATGTGCCACGGATGGCTATAGTTGACCCCTTACGGCTCAAACAGATCCTGACCAACCTGCTAAGCAACGCCATAAAATTCACTGAGCAAGGAGAGGTAGAACTCAAATTGAAATTCGAAAAGAAATCGGAAGACAGATGTCTCTATCATTTTTATGTGAGAGATACCGGCATAGGGATATCCAAATCACAACACAGCATGTTGTTCCACGCATTTACCCAGGCCGACAGTTCCACTACCCGCAAGTTTGGCGGGACCGGACTGGGATTGACCATATCCAACTTGCTGGCCAAAAAAATGGGGTCCGGTATCAAAATACAAAGTAAACTGGGTGAAGGGAGTACCTTCTTTCTTTCCATTGAAACAAACTGCCGTTGTATCCCGGAAATTAACGGAGAACGCAAAGATCCGCTACCTATACAGAATGTCCTTGTTGTAGATGACAATGCTTCCAACAGAAAAATCCTGCTGGAGAATTTTAAACATTGGGGAGTGGAGTGCACAGAAAGTGAGAACGGGTATTCCGCATTGAAATTGATGGAAAATCAGAAATTTGATCTCCTGATCATTGATTATCATATGCCTTACGTAGACGGATTGTCTGTTATTCAAATGATCCGTGAAAAAATGGAACTCAATATAGGGGACATGCCCCTCATCCTATTGCACAGTTCGTCGGACAATCAATTCATAAGGGAAAAATGCAAGGAACTGGGTGTCCGCTTTCAGATGGTGAAACCGGTTAGTGCAGATGTGTTGTACGATATGATCCACTCCATTTTTCTTAAGGATGACATAAAAGAACCTCAAAAATTAACTGCAAAAGTGAGGAAAGAAATCCCATTAATTTGTTTACCTGAGAATCCCGTTATACTGGTCGCCGAAGACATACCCATGAACATGATGCTCATCCGCTCGTATATTGGCCACATCCTGCCAGGGGCGGTGGTTCTGGAAGCGACAAACGGAAAACAGGTTCTTGAATTCCTGAAGAATCAGCGGGTAGATCTTGTTTTAATGGATGTACAAATGCCAGTGATGGACGGTCTGGAAGCGACAAGAAAGATCAGGGAGTGGGAACAGACAAAAGCCGATGGTTCACACATCCCTGTCATCGCCCTTACTGCCGGAGTGCTAAAAGAGGAACAGCAGAGGGCACTTGAAAGCGGTATGGATGAATTTATGTCCAAGCCAATTGAAAGGAAAAAATTAGAAGCTTATATGAGCAAATATCTGAAAAAGAAAGACAATCCTGATGATCATTTCCATTATTCGGATTTTTTGGAAGCACTGGGAGGAGACAGAGAACTGGTGCAAAAAATGATGTCGGTTTCCAAAACGGACATGAAAGAGAAACTCGAAGCTCTGGAGAAGGCTGTTACCGGGAAAGACATCCGGCAGGTGGCCGTACTTGCCCATTACATTAAAGGGGGAGCACTTACTGCCAGGTATAAGGAGCTGGCAAAGATCGCGGCCCAGATAGAAATCCAGGCAAAAGAAGGTGTCAGTGAAGGCCTGGAAGACCGTCTCACTGAGCTGGAAAAGGAATGGGAGAATGTCCTCAGGGTACTTGATCAGGTCATTTGATTTTCAGGATTCGTTTTTCCTACAGCTTTTTGTGAGCTGCCCGAAAAAAGCCTAATTCCCCTTAACGGCATGTTTTTTGTCATATTTGCACTATGCAAAAGCACGAAATTTATTTAGTTACCGGAGCTGCCGGACATTTGGGTTTTACCATAGTGTCCCAGTTAGTAGCGGATGGCAGAAAAGTACGTGCACTTGTTCTGCCGGGTGATGTCTTAGGGTCCTGCCTGCCTCCGCAGGTGGAGATCTTTTATGGGAACGTGCTGGACCCTTCATCTCTGGAAGCTTTTTTCTGTGTTAGTCCGGACACTGATATATTTGTGATCCACGCCGCCGGCATTGTGACCACATCCCTGAAATACCAGTCTGTCGTGTATGAGGTCAATGTCAAAGGAACACGTAACGTTACAGATGCCGCTATAAAATTCAATGCCACCAAGCTTGTTTACGTGAGTTCGGTCCATGCCATACCGGAACAACCAAAGGGGCAGGTCATACACGAGACCGATCATTTTGACAAAGATCTTGTTTACGGAATGTACAGCAAAACAAAAGCCGAGGCTACACAATACGTTCTGGATGCTGTACAAAGAGGTTTGGATGCCACCATTGTGCATCCTTCCGGAATCTGTGGTCCCAATTCCCATACTTGTAATTATGCAACCCAGATGGTGATAGACTGTTGGCGCGGATCATTGCCCATGGGAGTGGATGGGGGCTACGATTTTGTGGATGTACGTGATGTGGCATCAGGCACCATATCCTCCTGCAGGAAAGGGGGCAGGGGAGAATGCTATATTCTGGGCAACCGGTATATATCCATAAAAGAATATTTTCGAATTTTCCAGAATGTCACTGGTAAAAAACTGCCAGGCATAATGGCTCCCATGTGGTTGGCCAGAGCCTCATTACCCTTCTGTTCACTCTATTATAAATTAAAAAAACAATTGCCTCTTTTTTCCTCATATTCTCTATATACACTGGCAACCAACTCTCTGTTTTCATCTGACAAAGCACGTCTGGAACTGGGTTATGCCACCAGACCATTTAAAGACACTATTGCCGACACCGTAGAATGGCTTAAAAAAGAAAAAAGTATCCATTGACACGTGACATTTCCCAATTTTTCCTTACTTTTGCAACCCCTTAAGACTCACTAGGCATACCAGGCAAGGGCATGTGTTGCCAATGCAACTGTAGAACAGCCCGCGATATAAATTTGGAGAGATGGCAGAGTGGTCGATTGCGGCGGTCTTGAAAACCGTTGACCCGCAAGGGTCCGGGGGTTCGAATCCCTCTCTCTCCGCCACCCAAAAACAACAAAAGACACGGACAAACCTCCGTGTCTTTTTTGTGGCGGCTTTTGTTGTTTTTGGGTGAAGCTCCCCCCAAGGGAACACCGAGCGCTATAGAGCGAAGGCCGGCTATAAAAAAGGCCGAAAATCCCGCACCATAGCCTCACTACACGGTTTTGTCAAGAGGTTTTTCACCCGTTACAGTCACAGAAAGGACTGTAAAAGTCCTGTCAGACGGATTAACCACATTGTCAGGCAATGCAATTTTATTTTCCTTACGGATAGCCACCTGTATAAAACCTGCCGCGTCAATATATTTCAGGTACCGGTTTTTTTGTATCGCTCCTGATACACAGCCGGTATAGAATTCAACATCTTCTTTCAGAGCGGCAGGTAATTCACCGGTCAGAACTACGTCGGAAATACAAAAGTGTCCTCCCGGTTTCAATACCCTGAATATTTCATGAAAAATCTTTTCCTTGGAAGGCAGCAGGTTCAGCACACAATTGCTGATAACCACGTCGGCCATATGATCAGGGAGGGGCATATTCTCAATATCACCCGCTTGAAACGTTACATTGGAGTATCCAAGAGCCGAGGCATTCAATTTTGCCTTTTCCACCATCTCCGGGGTAAAATCTATTCCTATCACCTGACCGGTTTCCCCGGTATGGGCCCTGGCAACAAAACAATCATTTCCTGCTCCCGAACCCAAATCTATAACAGTATCCCCTGGGCTGATCTTTGCAAATTCGGTAGGCAGACCGCAGCCCAGACCATAATCTGCTATGCTTTCATATCCCTTCAGGTGACTGTAATCTTCTTTCATAGTAAACCGCATGTCGCCCGTAGAACAGCATCCCGTTCCGCAGCACGATGCCTTTTTTACGATTTGTCCGTATTTGCTGCGGACAGTGTCTTTGATCTTTTGTTCATTCATAGTGTATGTCTTTAGTAAAGACTTTTTTCCGGACCATCTTTATCAGTTTTATTGTTCGCAAAAATACGAATAATTTATTCGCAAAAACACAAAGAATAAAAATCAGGAAAAACCATATCTTTATACACATGAAAAGTTACATCAATGGCAGCAAAACTTATAATTTCTGCCTTTGAAAGTGATCGTTTCGGGTATAGCGCTGCCGGGTATGGGTTTTGCAATAAGACTTCTTGTTAAAAAATGCATTATGGAAAAGACAGAAAAAAATAAAATTCTCATCCTGATACTGAGTGCAGTATTGGTAGCCGCGTTGATCAGGATACCGCAACTCTTCGGTTTTGATGCAGGGGCCTCGTTCTTCTACGAAAAAAATGCAGCACTCATAGTCTTTCTTGGAATTGCCCTTTACGTGATTCTGACGGCAGAAACTTTACGGAAAAACCACCTCATAGCTACTCTCATCTTTTATGCAGTATGTACTGTGTACATCAACCTGTTGCACGCAAACATCAATAAGGACGTAATGCAGCTGGTATACCTGCATCTGCCGCTTCTGCTCTGGTGTTTTTACGGACTGGTATTTATAGGTTTTGACAGAAAAGATAAAGGTAAAAGGATGGCTTACATCCAGTACAATGGCAAGATGGCCATACTGGGAGCTGTTCTTATGATTGCAGGCTTTATACTGTCTGCAGTGACAATGGGTTTGTTTTCTGCCATTGATATGAATATTGAAAACTTTTACATGGAATATATTGCCATGACGGGTGTGGCAATTGCTCCCATTGCAGTAACTTACATTATTGAGAAGTATCCCCGGATAACCCATAAGATCATTCCTCTAGTGGCCAATATATTCAGTCCCCTGGTAACCATCATTCAGATCGTTTTTTTAACCGTTATGTTTGTCACCGCTAAAAGTCCCTTTAACGACAGGGAGTTTTTAATGGTGATCAATGCGCTTCTGGCTGTTGTAACCGCATTGGTTGTTTTTTCCATTACGGGGACGGCAGCAGAAAAGACACAACGGTTCTTACCTGTCATGCTGTTTGCGCTTACTGCTGTAACACTGATAACCAACCTGGTAGCACTTTCTGCTATAATTTACAGGTTGGGAGAATTTGGACTGACCCCAAACAGAACCGCGGTTCTTGGCATCAATCTTTTAATCTTCGTGCATCTGGTTCTTATGGCTATAGACCTTTTCAGGACTGTATCCGGAAAAAGAGAGATCCAAAGAGTGGAGCGTACCACAGCCCGCTATTTGCCGGTTTATGCACTGTGGACCTTGATTGTTGTTTTCTTGTTTCCCTGGATATTCGCTACATCCTGAAGTTTGTCAGTTCTGCCGTAATCTCAAAATCGCAGCAGGGGTACTCGAATAATTTAAAGCGGGGCTCTGTCTGCCCGGTGGTCTAACTCTATTCTCCCATATCGCCCAGCTGCCAGAGGTTAGCGGCTACAGATTTGTTTTCAACAATATGGTCAAACCCAGAATGCGCTTTCCATTGCCAGACTTGCAAGTGCCGGGAAATGCCTGCAGAACAATCTCTTACAGCGACACACAATGATAACAAAAATAAAAAAAGGCTAAAAAAGCCTTTTCAGCCAATTGATTGTGGCCATGGTATAGGGACGGTAACGCAGAGAGGGATCCGGCCACATTCCTTTGTCAACGATACTTTTGAAATGCGTAAAGGTGTCAAAACTTGCTTTTCCATGGTAGGAGCCCATCCCGCTGGCTTCCACTCCTCCAAACGGGAAGGTGGAAGATGCCACGTGCAACAGGGTGTCGTTTACACAACCACCGCCAAAAGATAATTCCCTATAGACCCTTTTTTTTACGCTGTTATCCTTTGTAAACAGGTAAAGTGCCAGCGGTTTGGGCCGGCTTCTGATGAATTCAACCGCCTGGGACAGGCTATTGCAGGTTAGTACAGGAAGTATGGGCCCGAATATTTCCTCCTGCATGAGAGGATCATCCGGCAACACACCGGTAATCAGGGTGGGGTTGATGGTCAGGCTCTGACGGGAGCTTTCCCCCCCTTTGATGATTTTTTTATTCTGCAACAACCCCAGCAACCTGTTAAAATGTTTTTCATTCACAATGCGGGGATAATCGGCAATTAATCCCTGCTTGTTGGCCGGATAGAACACATCTATCCAGTGAATCAGCTTTTCCTGCAAACGATCCTGCAGGCTTTCGGGCACCAGAACATAATCGGGTGCCACACAGGTCTGTCCGGCATTGATGAACTTCCCGAAGACGATCCTTTTTGCAGCCAGATCCAGGTCTGCGCTTTCTTCAATGATCACAGGGCTCTTCCCGCCCAGCTCCAGGCTTACCGGTGTCAAATGTGCCGAGGCGGCCTCCATGACTGTTTTTCCCACGGAGGTACTGCCGGTAAAGAAAATGTAATCGAAGGCCTGTTCAAGCAGCCAGGCATTCTCGGCCCGTCCCCCTTCCACTACGGTAATGTATTCCGGAGGGAAACACTCCCTGACCATGCGCGAAATCACTAAAGAGGTTTGGGGAGCATAGGCAGACGGTTTTACAACGGCGCAGTTCCCCGCGGCTATTGCTCCCACAAGCGGGTCTATGGACAGCAGGAACGGGTAATTCCAGGGCGACATAATGAGCACCACGCCATACGGATCACATACCCGGAAAGACTTTGCAGGTATTAGCATCAGGGGAGTCCTGGCCCTTCGGTTTCGCATCCATCGGTGTAAATTTTTAGACAGGTAACGGATCTCTTCGTTCAGTACACCGATTTCGGTCAAATAGCCTTCAGTTTCTGATTTGTTAAGATCTGCTTTTAGCGCTTCCAGGATAGCCTGTTCGTGTTCTTTTACCCAGGAAGATATTTTATGTAATGCATCCAGTCTGAATTTCAGGCTACGGGTGCATCCTGAGTGAAAATATTCCTTTTGTATTGAAACAATATCCGTTGTAATCATAATTTGTAACTAATAAAAATTGTTCGTTTCCACCGATTATAAATTGAAAAATTTTCTCAGATCGGTGGCTTTTTTCAGGCGAAAGTGGATGAAGAGCAGGATGGCAGAGACGGCTCCCATACAGACCAGCAGTATAAGGCTCCAGTGCAGGATGAGTGTATTGTACAGATTTACTGAAAGTATTGCTTCGGTAAACAGACCTGTAACAGCCAGTGCCAGGAGAACATAGGCGATCAGGTTGACTCCTTTTTGCCTGGATTTCTTAATAATCACAAGGAGCAGGATCAATGTAATATAGATGCTCAACATTAGGGGTAACCCAAATGTCAGGGCCCAGTCTAATCTCTTATTCATTAAATCCAACAGGATCAACAACACGGAATTAGTGGCAAACCCCGAGATCAAAAGGTACATAAGCCGGGTATGGAGAAATAAGACCAGAGAAAGATGTATTACCAGGGATAGACACAGGGTGATGGTGTATTTTGACCAGGTAATGTTCTTGTTGATAATCAGGTCAATTATGGTTGAGGTGACCATGCCGGCTAGTAAAACGATAAGGGACAGGTCCCAGAAAACCTTCCTTTTCTGGATGTCGGAAAGCTCCTGAAAATCATAGGTTTCATCCTTTGGGAAAAGGGGTGTTTCGCTTGTTGCATTTGTTTTGTGCCCGCAAAGGGGACAATAATTCATATTGATGTCCAGCTCAACGCCGCACTTTTTACAGACATTCATCATGACAGTTTCTGTTATACGTTATGGTGACCGGAATGTTTTCAGAAGTCAGGAAGCGAAAAAAATTGCGTTCCAGTTCCCTGCTGCGTGTAATGTTCCCGAATGTAATGGTTATCAGGTTATTGAATCCTATGATCCCGCAGCTCACTTTTGTCAGCTTGTTGGGAGGGGGCGGAACCACCATCACCGATTCAATGTGTTCCATCATGGGAGGGGGAAAATGGATTCCCCCAAGGTTAGACAATACGCCGGTATACTGACTGCAGCCCATTTTTTTAAAATTCATCCGCAATATCGGGTTTTTGATGAAAAGGGGAATCGCCCGGACGATTATATTCCGTTCACTGCCCACGTTGCGGGAAAGAATCTTGTTCACCAGTTTCACATCGGTTTCCAGCTGCATTTGATGAAAAACGGATTTCAGTATTTCGTCAAAGGTATAATGCCCCAACCTACGGTCAATTTCCGGCATAACAAACAGGGAAAAATTGCGCATGGTCTTACTGGGGTAAAGATTGCGCGTGTTTATTGGGATCTGTATGCAAATCTTCCCTGTTTTTTTCTTTCTGCGGGGCAACGCCGGATCTTCGAATATTTGCTGGATCGCGTAAAAATAAACGGCTGCCAGGTAGACGGTAAGGTTCACCTGCTTTTCCCTGGCTTTTTCTTTCAGGGCAGAAACCGGCAGGGTAGCGGTAATGATCCCCAGACGGGGTTTCCTGTTAAAGGGGAAAGGAAGGTGAAAAGCTTTTGGGCGTCTTGTGTTTACAGGAATATTCTCTTTAAAGAAACGGTTATAGGCATCTTCGAATTCTTCCGGGTCGGGTTTCCCTGACGGATCCATGTAGGTAAAATCGGGCGGCACTTCAATACCCCGGTTTATAAAATACTGAGCCAGTAAAGTCTTGACAAACTCCTGGGCACCTCCCCCGTCGGTGAGCATATGCGAAAACTCGGCACTGATTCGGTTGTCGGCGACCAGGATCCGCAGCAGCGGTCCTTCCTTGTCAAATCTTCTGCAGGGCATTCTGTCGTCAACTACTACCGGCGTTAGGAAACAGGCCGATTCCAGGTAATACCAGAAAAATCCCCTTTTCAACAAAACCTTGTAATAGGGAAAGCGTGATTCTATGGTACGTACTGCGGCAAAGAGAGAGCTTATGTGTACCTTGTGTCTGAGTACTACTGAAAAACGGAACACAGATGTGATCTCGTCGCTGATAACTGCAGGAAAAATTTTTGCAGCATTGTCCAGAGGATACCAAAAAGCCTGATCGTGCATTATGGCGATGGAGATTCAAAAAAAGACATTTTGCCCATGAACAGGATCACATCTGTGCTTTTTTCTTTTATAATGTATAGGAAGGAACGGTTAACCGTGAATGGGAGTGGGTCGTCAGGGCCTATGGAACTCTTTTCAATGCCCACAATGGTAACCGCGGCAGCTTCTGTGCCTTTTTCATTGATTTCTACATATGTTTTCTGCTTCACCAGTCCTATATAGAGGCCGGTAACTGCAGATAGGTTACTGAAATCGGCCGCACCCTCAACAAAGGGAAGCTCCATACCCATGGCCTGGAGGGTGGGAATAAGATCCTTTTCGTATTCGTATTTGAATTTAGGCATGGAAATGGTCAGCTTTTTTTCAGATTGCTTCATTTTTTCTACAATCCCGTTCCAGGTCTGCGGATTCATTTCCTCTTTTATTACCCTGTCTGTATGTATCCCCGGCTTAGGCAGGACCAGTACCATGGAAAAGGCCTGGTTCCCGTACGGAAGCTCGGCCAGTCTGGCATATTCCGTTTCTGTGTAGGGGAAGGTTTCTGTCTGGATCATGTAATCCACCATCTGAGAGGCTCCCTGGTCGGGGTAGAAATCGGACCTGTAGGAATGGGTCTGATCAAAGGATTTTGTCCAGGTTCCTTTAAAGTATAGGGCATTGATCAGGTACATGAGCATCTGGGGTGGAATTTCATTAATGATCTTGTCAATCTTTCCCTTTGTCTGGTCGGCACACCAGTTGTTTATGGTCTCCAGGGCTAGTGGAGAGGAAAAGTCCAGCTCCTCTATCATGGCCAGATACCATGTCTTAACCAGTTGTTTGTATGAGTCACGGACAGGGAATCCTTCCCGGATCCAGATGGAATTGGCAATGCCAACCTCGGTCAGCCTGTCTGCTTCTGTCAGTTCCCGGGTCATGGTCCGGAAAAATCCGTTCATATCTTTATAGGAAAAATCTTCAAACCCCAGGACCTTTTTCATTTCATCAGCCGTGGCCCCGGCCGTTCCGTTGGCGGTCATGGACAATGCCAGAGAAGCACTCAGGGGGGAGATAAAGAAATTTTCATCTTCTGTGCCCACTTGTCTGAAAAAATCAAAGGCAAAGCGGTTGACTTCAGCCGAGATGGCTTGTTCGGTCCTGGTCAGAATAATATCCTTCCGCTGATTAGCCTGTTGTGACAGCCTTTCGCAGCCGCCGGAAAAAACACACAGCAACAGCGCAGTTAAAACCAGATGTACCGTTTGTTTCATCAAAACAAAGATACATTAATTATGTTTAATGCTGCATCTACGGTTGGTAATACATGCCTTCCCGGGACAGGAGGTGGTCCAGATTGGCCAGATTGTATACGATAACGGCCTGTACAACAGAGGTGTGTTCCTGATATTCTCCTATGCTTTTTGTATAAAGGTCTCGTTCCGTATGCCAGATTTCCCGGTAATTGAAGTCATTTCCCTTCACATCGCGCTCACGCAAGGCTATGGTGGGCACTCCTTTGATGGCAAAGACCGAGGCATCGGTTCCTCCGGTTCTTTCGGGCCTGGGACGCGGTGGAATGGTGTCAACGGTAAACGGGAATTCAGGATTGATGGCCGAAATGTGTTTCGAGGCTTTTACAAAATCTTCGTACATGGCTTTGGGTACCGCTACCCCGGTGGGGGCAAGCGGGCCTCCGTCCCTGTTGAAAAGGTTGGAAATCCCCTCCAGTTTGTCTTTATGTTGTTCTACCCAGGCGGTAGCTCCGAGCAATCCAAACTCTTCGCCGGCAAAAAGCACAAACAGGATGGTTCTTTTAGGTTTGGCCCCGGCAAACGAAAGCAGTCTGGCCGATTCCATGGCGGGAGTAACCCCCACACCACAATCCACACCACCGGTAGCTACATCATAGGAATCCAGGTGTCCGCTTACCATCACGTATTGGTCCGGGTAATGCGTTCCGGTGATTTTGGCCACCACGTTATGGAACTTTACCGGGCCGGGTCTGAAATGGTTTCTGATGTCAAACTCCAGAGCTATGGGTTGTCTTTCCTTTACCAGCTGGCAGATCTGATTATATTGATGCTCGTCCAGCTTGATGTCCGGAACCGTAGGAAGGTTTTCAAACGAAGAGTCTTCTCCAAAGACCGTTTCCTTGTCCCACAGAGCCGTTATAGGGACCTGTGAAGACTGAACAAGCCCCAGGATACCGGCTTCTACCATCTGCCTGTAAAAAAGTGCTGGTTCATCTTCCATCTTGAGCAAACTGTCTTTCAGGGCTTCCTGCATCTGGTCCACGTTCATCCTGCGGTCCCCGGTACGCGACCGGTACCTGCGCATGACTTCGTTGTTGTGGCTGGCGATTTCCTGATTAAGGGTTATCAGGGAATCCCTTCTGCGGTTTGCCTGGGCGGTGCGTTCCACAGGCCAGCCTGTATTGGAACCGGAAATCAGCACCCACGCCCCTTTCATTATGCCTTTCATCCGGTCAAACTCGGCTTGCGTTTTTGGTTCAATGATCACATGACCGCGTTGTAATCCTTTTGTTCCTGCAGTGTATGAGGGGGTTGCAAAATGCAAATGAACACCGTCTGTGCCAGAAAGCACCCCACCATAAATTTTTCCTGACCAGGGACCCCGGTTAAAACCAACGCGGGTCTGGCCTGCCTCTTCAATGGATACCTGCAGTCCCCAGGATTCAAACTGCGCGGCAGCCCACAGGACTGCCGCATTGTAGGCGTCCGATCCCACAGGGCGTCCGCCTATCCGGTTGGTAAGGATATCCAGGTGTTTCTGCGTCTGGTTGTTGGTGGTTCCTTCATGGATGATCTTTTTGACAACGGCATCTTGTGCCGGTACTTTTTGGGAAAATGCAAAGAGGCTTACTGTCAGTAGCAAGCAGCAAAAAAGGGGGCTCTTTCTCATCTGATATATTCTGTTTGAACACTAGTGTAACAAATGTAGTGTTTTTCTATCTTTGTAGTATGATCAGATTCAGGGAAATTGTCAGTGCCTTTATGGTTCTTTTTGCCGTGATTGACATTACGGGTTCCATCCCAATCATTCTTGACATGAAAACCAAAGGAAGAAAATTCAAGCCCTTTGTGGCGACAATCATATCTACCGTCCTGATATTCTTGTTTTTATTCGTGGGAGAGGCCATACTGGGACTGTTCAGCGTAGACATTTCTTCCTTTGCCGTTGCCGGGTCTCTGGTGATCTTTGTGCTTGCAGTGGAAATGATATTTGGCGTTGAGATCTTCAAAAACGACGGACCTCCCGATGCGGCTACCATTGTTCCGCTGGTTTTTCCGCTGATAGCCGGAACCGGAACCCTGACAACCGTATTGTCCCTGCGGGCGGAATACAGCCTGCCCAATATTGGCATTGCCATTTTGCTGAACATGATTATAGTGTATGTTGTATTAAGGCATGTGAATCTGGCAGAAAAACTCCTTGGTAAGGGAGGAATCTACATCCTGAGAAAATTTTTCGGGATCATCCTGCTGGCAATATCAGTGAAACTATTCGCCTCCAACGTGTCCGGGCTGTTTACATGATTTGTTATGAAAAACGCTGTCTTTTTCTGTTTGATGTTTGCTATGTTCCTGCCTGCCGCTGGCTGCAAGGATAAACCCGAACCTGGAACTGATCCCGTGGAACAGCCGGACTGGATAGTGGGGGCAGACCTCTCACTGCTTTCCAGGATTCAGGCGGCAGGAGGCGTTTACAAAGACAGCCAGGGCAAAGATGTGGACGCATTATCTTTTTTTAAGGAAAAAGGATTCAATTATGTACGACTACGGCTTTTTGTCAACCCCGACCTGCAGTCCACAGCCAGTCAGAATCTGCCTTATGTACAGGAAATGATCAGGAAGGCAAAGGCAAAAGGGTATAAAATATTGCTGAATTTTCACTATTCCGACACTTGGGCAGACCCCGGGAAACAATACAAACCTGCGTCCTGGAACATCCTGGGAGCCGATGCGCTGGCAGAAAAAGTTTATACCTACACCAGGGAAACACTCTCGCAACTTGTTTTGAACGGGGCTGCGCCCGACATGATCCAGATTGGGAATGAAATCAGCAACGGCATGCTCTGGGATTCGGCCCGGGCAGATGTCTGGTCTAAGGAATGGAACACCTCTGCCCGCTGGACATACTTCTGCCGGGTGCTTTCAAAGGCAACGGAAGCCTGCCGGGAAATCTGCCCCGGTTCCTGGATTATGGTACACATAGACCGGGGCGGTGACAGGGAAACAGCCCTGCGTTTTTTCAATAAAATGGAGCAGTACAAAGTGGATTACGATATCATAGGATTGAGTTATTACCCTTTCTGGCACGGTCCCTTGTCTAATCTGCGTTCCTGCCTGAACGGCCTGCAGATGAATTTTCCCTCAAAAAAGATCAACCTGGTTGAGGTTGCATACCCCAACCATACCTGGGGTATCCCCGACAATGCCAACTATACCCCCGAATATGAAGCTTCACCGGCAGGCCAGACAGCCTTTATGGAGGACTTCATCAATACGCTCAGGGATTTTCCAAAGGTGAACGGCTTTATGTACTGGTACCCGGAAGAGACTTTCATCGGGAGCGGGAACATCCTGACACTTCACAGGGGGGTATTTGACATTCATACCGGCAAGGCATTACCGGTGACAGACGTTTTTGCCAACTAAGAATCGGCGTGGTTTGCATTTACGGTAGGTTCCCCCGTAAGGCAGCGGAAGTTCCCTGGCAGTGGCCAGCCAGATGGCTGTAGAAGCGCCCTGGGCAGGAGAACTCAACAGGGGCCGGAAAAAAATATTTACCAGTGGATCTAAAGCATTGTTCATCGTTACCAGGGGGGTATTGACGGCTCCCGGATCGGCAGATACCACCTGTATACCTTTAGACTTTAATTTTTCTGCAAGGGAGAGAGAAGCGTAATAAAGTGCCTGCTTTGTATGACCGTACCGGATCACCCTTCCGGCCCAGGTTTTTGGGACACGCGTTAGGAATGAAGGCCTAAGCCTGAAAACCAGGCCAAAGTCAACGGTACAGGATAAGGTAAACAGGATCCGTGCCCCGTCTTCTGTGGCCGATCCCTTTTCCAGCTGCGTTAGCAAAAGACGCGTTAGATAGAGGGGAGCCCTGTAATTCACCTGGGATATCATATCGTACCCGTCTTCTGTCAGTTGGGTACTTCGGGGCAGGATCCCCGCGTTGTGAATCAGTCTGTTGACGGTTGTGCCCGACAGGGCCGAAGCAAATGACCTGACCGAGGCAAAGGAAGCCAGATCCAGCGGTAACATCCGGATGGAAAGGGATCCTTCCGGATTCACATACTGTTGGTGCAGTTCCCTGAAAAAAGGTATGGCCGCCTCTGGAAAGAGGCAGGCCATGATAAGTGAATAACCGTTAGCGAGTAACGAACGGCAAATCTCGCGACCCATGCCACCATCTGCGCCGGTGACTATGGCCGTCTTCATCAGGCTTTATTATCAGAGCCCAGTACGTAGATGTTTTTGTGCTTGTAAAGCTCTTTGAGCTTGTCCCGGGCCGGTCCCAGATACTTTCGGGGATCAAATTCATCCGGTTTTTCCGCTAACACCTTGCGGATGGCCGCTGTCATGGCCAGCCGGCCATCGGAGTCAATGTTTATCTTACATACGGCCGAGCCGGCTGCTTTCCTGAGCTGTTCCTCGGGGATTCCAATGGAATCTTTCATTTTGCCTCCATAGCGGTTGATTTCCTCTACAATATCCTGAGGAACGCTGGAAGAGCCATGCAGTACTATGGGGAATCCGGGGATGCGTTTTTCGATTTCCTTAAGGATGTCCAACCGGATTTCGGGCTTCTGCCCGGGTTTGAATTTGAAAGCACCGTGGGAAGTCCCTATGGATATGGCCAGAGAGTCAACACCGGTACGTTTTACAAAATCTTCCACCTCTTCCGGTTGGGTATACGTGTGATGCTCTGCTTTCACATCGTCTTCCACCCCCGCCAGAACGCCCAGTTCACCTTCTACCGTTACATCAAACTGGTGTGCATAGTCCACCACGCGGCGGGTCAGGGCTATGTTTTCCTCGTAAGGCAGGTGAGACCCGTCTATCATAACGGAGGAGAAACCGAATTCAATGCAGTTTTTACACAATTCAAAGGAATCGCCGTGGTCCAGGTGAAGCACTATCGGAATGGGATAACCCAGTTCCTTGGCATATTCGACAGCGCCCTGTGCCATGAAGCGCAACAGGGTCTGGTTGGCATATTTGCGCGCCCCGCTCGAAACCTGGAGAATTACGGGTGATTTTGTTTCCACACAGGCTGCGATGATGGCCTGCATCTGTTCCATATTGTTGAAATTATAAGCAGGGATTGCGTAGCCGCCCTGCATTGCTTTGGCAAACAGATCCCGTGAGTTCACCAAGCCTAGTTCTTTGTACGATATCATATTTTTACTTTGTTTCAGTCTGCAAAGATAAGAGTTTTGCTGTATATTTGGGCCGTATTAAACAGTAATGTAATGAAACCTTATCTGCTGGAGGAAACAAACTGGCATACTGTAAAAGAAATGGAGTACCAGGTTGCACTGTTGCCCTGGGGGGCTACCGAAGCCCACAATTACCATCTGCCTTACGGGAGCGATACCTGCATGGCCACCCACGTTGCCCGTCGCAGTGCAGCCCTTGCCTGGGAACGGGGTGTGAAAGCCCTGGTGCTGCCTCAGATTGCCTATGGGGTAAACTCGGGCCAGATGGACATCCCTTTCTGCATGCATATGAATCCTTCCACACAGCAACGCATCCTGGAAGACATTGTTACCGTACTCATCCGTCACAAGGTGCACAAGCTGGTCATTGTCAACGGGCATGGGGGAAATTCCTTTCAGAATGCCATCAGGGAATTGGAACTCCGTTTTCCCGGAATGTTCATTTGCATGGTCAACTGGTGGCGTGTCTGCCCGGTAAAAGAGTATTTTGATAACCCCGGAGACCATGCCGATGAAATGGAAACCTCGGCCATGATGGCTATCCGGCCCGAACTGGTGCTGCCCCTGGAATATGCCGGCAGTGGTAAAGAACACCGTTTTACCATTAAGGGGCTACGGGAAAAATGGGCCTGGATCTCCAGGCGCTGGATTTATACCACAGACGACACCGGGGTGGGGGATCCATCCCTATCCACTCCCGAAAAGGGCAAACGTTTCCTGGAAGACTGCATAGATGAAGTGGCGGCTTTTCTGGAAGATTTTTCTAAGATTGAGAAAACAGAGGATTTATATGAACGATAAGAAAGCATTAATTTTTTCGGCACCTTCCGGGGCAGGCAAATCTACCGTAGTGAACCACCTGATGGAGACTTTTCCCCGTCTTGATTTCTCCATAACCGCCACCACAAGGCCAAAACGCGGAACAGAAGAAAACGGCAGGGAATATTATTTTATAAGCAGGGATGAGTTCCTGAAACTTATTGAACAGGATGCCTTTGTAGAGTGGGAAGAAGTGTATAAAGGAAGCTATTACGGCACCATGAAGCTGGAACTTGAAAGGATATGGAACGGGAACAAAGTGGCTGTTTTTGACGTAGATGTAAAAGGGGGAATCAACCTGAAAAAAATATTTGGGAGCCATGCCCTTTCGGTGTTTGTCGCCCCGCCCTCACTGGAGGTTTTACGGGAACGGCTTACCAAAAGGGGAACAGACTCGCCCCGGGCCATAGAAGAACGGCTGGCCAAGGCTTCCATTGAGATGCAGGATGCCCCCCATTTTGACGTGATCCTTGTAAACGACCGCCTGGAAGACACCCTGGACAAAGCAACCGAGATTGTTGCTGCCTTCATTTTTTAATATGAAAACCTGCGGATTATATTTTGGTTCTTTCAATCCCTTCCACATAGGGCATATTGCCATTGTCAATTACCTGGTGTCCTTTACCACCCTGGACAGTGTCCGGCTAGTTGTCTCGCCGCTCAATCCGCTAAAATCTGACCGGGAACCCTGCCTTCAATCACCCCGGGAGCGATTGCTTCATATACGCAAGGTGATGGAAACAAAGAAACTGCCTGTAGAAGTATCCGATGTGGAATTCTTCCTGCCCCGGCCGCTTTATACCATCAACACACTGCATCATATGCAGGAAAAGGAACCCGGGATGGACTTCATTCTGGTGATAGGGGCAGATAACCTGGAGCGGATAGAAGAATGGAAGGCCTGGGAGTCCATTTTGGAAGAATTTATCCTTTATGTGTACCCTCGTGAAGGGGTAAACACGCAGCAGATAAGCGAAAAATACGTTTCCCGGGCCCGCCAGATCGTCCTGCTGCCTGCACCGCTGATAACCGTCTCCTCCACTTTTATAAGGGAAGGCCTGGCACAGGGCAAAAACATGAATGGTTTTATAGTCTGATTTTCAGGTCATGAAAATTTACCGCACAAAGGACATCGGGATCATAGACCGTTTGTATATGGAGAAAACGGGCGTGAAGGAGCAAGATCTGATAGAGCGTGCAGCTCACGCTTTTGTGCAGGCTTTCATATGCGAGGAAAAGAAACCCGGCAGGGTTATGGTGGTCGCCGGCCCGGGTAACAACGGGGCCGATGCACGATCTGTTGCACGCCTTCTGTCTGAACATGGCTGGAAGACTGATCTTTGGGATTTTTCCGGTAAGGACGCATTTGACCGGCAGCAGGCAGACTGGTCAGCTTACCTGGGAAACCTGCCTTCGGGGATAGTGGTGGTTGACGGATTGTTCGGATCGGGCCTTACCCGGCCCGTGACCGGCTCTTTTGCCCAAATCATTGAAGGAATCAATTCGCTGAATACCAGAGTTTATGCCGTGGATATCCCTTCAGGACTGCCAGGGGAAGGGATGCCATTTGACAGCGGGGCGGTGGTGAAAGCATCGGTGACTTTTACTTTCCAGTTTCCCAAAATGTCTTTCCTGTTTGCCGAAAATTATCCTTATGTGGGCCGGTGGGAGGTCCTTGATATTGGAATGGGGGGGATGGCTTATTCCGAAGTTGAGACACCGTTCAGGATGATAGAAGAGTCTGATATTCATAATCTTTTTCCCAGGAAAAGGCACCCTTTTTCTTTCAAGAACAACTACGGGCATGCCCTGCTCATTGCCGGAAGCCTGGGAAAAATGGGGGCCGCGATACTCTCTGCCCGTTCCTGCCTGCGCGTGGGTACCGGCCTGCTGACGGTCCACCTTCCTGGTAGGGGCGAAATCCCTATGCAGACATCATTGCCCGAGGCCATGGTTTCTTTGGACAGCCACCGGGATGTGGCAGGTGACCTGCCACAGGGGCTCCTTACCCTAAAGACACCGTATACTGCCATAGGAGCCGGACCGGGTCTGGGAACATCCCCGGAAACGGCCGATCTGTTAAGGAACCTGCTGATATGGTTCGGAGATAAAACACCCTTTCCACCACTGGTGCTGGATGCAGATGCCCTTAACATTTTATCCGAACATCCAGGTATGCTGGAATACCTGCCCATAGGAACGGTCCTGACACCCCATCCCGGAGAATTCGACCGTCTGGCCCGGGCCTGTGGCCTGGCCCGTGCTGAAAACTCTTACCTTAGGGCTATACAGGCGATCGAAATGGCGGTGAAACACAAGATTATCGTTGTGCTCAAAGGACGGTATACCCTGATAGCTACGCAAAACGGTCCCCACTGGTTCAACCCCGCCGGGAATCCGGCTATGGCCACGGCAGGAAGCGGGGATGTATTGACCGGAATCATTCTGGGATTGCTCGCACAGGGATATGAACCCCGGACAGCAGCCGTTCTGGGCGTGTGGCTTCATGCAAGGGCAGGAGACAGGGCGGCTGCCGGGGGAAGATTTCTCCTGGCCGGTGATATTATTGAAAATCTGTAATTTTTTTTCCTAAGACAGACCACGGTGCCACAATCAAAAGCGGTTCCCGGCTTACCGGATGGATAAACGCCAGGCGGTACGCATGCAGGGAAATGCTCCCGTCCGGATTTGGCCGTTTTGCCCCGTACTTAAGGTCTCCTTTTATGGGTGAGCCAATGGCGGCCAGCTGACATCGGATCTGGTGGTGCCTCCCTGTCATAAGTTCAATTTCAAGCAGGTGGTAATTCCGGATGCTTTTCAGATACCTGTAATGCAACCTGGCTTCCTTGGCCCCTTGCGATGGCTTGTCCAGGGCATATGATTTGTTTTGCTTCTCGTTCCTGGTCAGGTAATGGACCAGAAGGGCGTCGTTTTGACCGGGTTTGTTTGCCACAAGCGCCAGGTATGTTTTGTTGACCGTCCCCTGATTGAACATCCGGTTCATGCGTTCCAGAGCCTTTGAAGTCTTGGCAAAAAGACAGATACCACTCACCGGACGGTCCAGCCGGTGGGGTACACCAACAAATACATTTCCCGGTTTTGCGTCCCGTTCTTTAAGGAAGGTTTTGATGGTTTCGCTCAGCGGGGTGTCTCCGGTGATGTCTGCCTGAACTATCTCTCCTACCATTTTATTGACCACAATAAGGTGGTTGTCCTCGTACAGGATGCGCCGGGCCAGGTCGGTCTGGATTGCATATGACATAGTGACAAAGATAATCAATCTCATAAACTGCCAACCTGTCAGCAAATGTCTTTTGGCATAACTATTGAGTATGACAGGGCAGTAATCTGAATATAATCATTAAAGAACAAATAAATTATGGGAAAAATTATTGGTATAGACCTGGGAACAACCAACTCCTGCGTTGCCGTTATGGAAGGTAACGAACCGGTAGTGATCATCAATTCGGAAGGAAAACGCACAACGCCATCTGTTGTTGCATTTGCAGATAATGGCGAGCGAAAGATAGGTGATCCGGCAAAGCGTCAGGCAATTACAAATCCCCTGAAAACCATTTATTCTATCAAGCGTTTTATGGGCGAAACTTTTGACAAAGTGGCGCTGGAACGCAACAGGGTTTCATATGTTGTGGAAAAAGGAGACAATAATACGCCCAGGGTTAAAATTGACGAGCGTTTGTACACGCCGCAGGAAATATCTGCCATGGTCCTGCAAAAGATGAAGAAAACAGCAGAAGATTTTCTGGGACAGGAAGTGACTGAAGCTGTGATTACAGTTCCTGCCTATTTCAGTGACTCGCAAAGGCAGGCAACCAAAGAGGCCGGCGAAATTGCCGGGCTCAAAGTTCGCCGTATCATCAACGAACCTACGGCCGCTTCATTGGCCTATGGTCTGGACAAGATGCACAAAGACATGAAGATAGCGGTGTACGACCTGGGCGGCGGAACATTTGACATATCCATCCTGGAACTGGGAGACGGTGTGTTTGAGGTAAAATCGACAAACGGAGACACCCACCTGGGAGGTGATGATTTTGACCAGACTGTGATAGACTGGCTGGCCGGAGAATTTGCTTCAGAAAACAGCGGACTGGACCTGAGAAAGGATCCCATGGCCCTGCAACGCCTGAAAGAAGCTGCCGAAAAGGCCAAGATAGAACTTTCCAGCCAGAATTCCACAGAGATCAACCTGCCGTATATCATGCCTGTGGACGGGATGCCCAAGCACCTTGTCAAGACATTAACCAGGGCCAAGTTTGAACAACTCATAGACAGTCTGGTACAACGTACCGTGGAACCCTGCAAAAAGGCCCTGACAGATGCCGGGATGCAGGCCTCAGATATTGATGAAGTGATACTGGTGGGGGGGTCTACCCGTATACCGGTCATTCAGCAACTGGTGCAAAAGCTGTTTGGAAGAGTTCCCGACAAAAGTGTAAATCCGGACGAAGTGGTTGCCATTGGAGCTGCCATTCAGGGCGGTGTGTTGTCGGGAGACGTGAAAGACGTGCTTCTACTGGACGTCACCCCGCTCAGCCTGGGCATTGAAACACTGGGAGGCGTGATGACAAAGCTGATAGAAGCCAACACCACCATACCTACCAAAAAATCGCAGGTTTTCTCCACAGCCAGCGACAACCAGCCTTCTGTGGAAATCCACGTGTTGCAGGGAGAAAGGCCCATGGCCAGGGATAACAAGACCATCGGACGTTTCCACCTGGACGGCATTGCCCCGGCCCCCCGCGGCATACCCCAGATTGAAGTATCCTTTGATATAGACGCCAACGGCATATTGAATGTCTCGGCCAAGGACAAGGGTACGGGCAAGGAACAGAAGATCCGCATTGAGGCTTCCTCGGGCCTGACCGAATCCGAGATCAAAAAGATGAGGGATGAAGCCAAGGCCAATGAAGAAGCCGACAAGAAGGAAAGAGAACGTGTGGATAAAATCAACGAAGCCGACAGCCTGATTTTCCAGACAGAAAAACAGCTCAAGGAGTATGGCGACAAATTGCCGGCCGACAAAAAGACTCCGATCCAGGAAGCCCTGAATCAATTGAAGGAGGCACATAAGTCACAGGATACCGGGGCTATTGAAAGTGCCATGGAAACCCTTAACAAGGCATGGCACGCCGCCTCGGAGGAAATGTACAAAGCTTCACAGGCTTCCGGTGCCGGAGCGCAACAACCCCCCTTTGAAGGAGGGGCCACGGACAACGGAACAGGAGCCGCACAGGAAGAAGGAGAAGTCAAGGATGTAGATTTTGAGGAGGTCAAGTAATATGCAGTCCGATAGAAAGAAACATCAGGCCCAGGACGGGCCTGATGTTCCCCATTTTGAAAAGGATAATGGAGCATTAGCACCCGGGGTGAACGGGCAAACACCTGGCCAGGAAACAATTGAACAGCAAACGGCTGATCAGGAAACAACGGCACGGGAAACACCCGATCTTCCGGAGCTGCAACTTCAGCTGGACCAGGTCAACGACAGACTGCTCAGGCTGCAGGCCGAATTTGACAATTACCGTAAACGCACAGCCAAAGAGCGTCTGGAACTGATCCTGACCGCCTCTGAAGATGTGATCAAAGGTATGCTCCCCGTGCTGGATGATTGCCAGCGGGCACTCAGAACACTGGAACAGCTGGAGAATCCTGACCCGTCTTCGGTAGAAGGGGTGAATCTAATATATAGCAAATTGCTGGGCTATTTACAGGGTAAAGGCTTGAAGATCATTGAAGCTAAAGGAAAGGCACTGGATACCGATTATCATTGTGCCGTTGCCAAAACCCCCGTTAATGAGAAAAAAATGAAAGGAAAGATTGTGGATGTGGTCCTGGAGGGTTATATGCTCAACGGAAAAGTAATCAGGTTCGCTAACGTGGTAGTGGGCGAATAAGATACAGTATGGCAAAAAGAGACTTTTATGAAATATTGGGCGTAGAAAAGAGCGCCTCTGCAGAAGAGATCAAGAAAGCTTACCGGAAAAAAGCCCTGCAATTCCATCCGGATAAGAATCCCGGCAACAAAGACGCTGAAGAAAAATTCAAGGAAGCGGCCGAGGCATATGACGTTCTGAGCGATCCGGCAAAAAAATCGCGTTACGATCAGTTTGGGCATGCGGGTGTGGACGGCATGGGCGCAGGGGGAGCGGGAGGGTTTCCAGGCGGATTCACCATGGACGATATTTTCTCCCGCTTTGGAGATATTTTTGGCGGGGCATTCGGTGGCAACCCCTTTGGAAGCGCCTTTGGCAGCCAGAGCGGTACACGGCGTGGGGTACGACGCGGATCCGATATCCGTATCCGGGTGAAACTGAACCTGGAAGAGATTGCCCATGGAGCCGATAAGGTGATCAAAATCAACAAACTCAAATCCTGCAGCCATTGTGGGGGAAAAGGGGCCGTTTCCGACTCCGACATGAAAAAATGTCCCACCTGCAACGGTTCGGGAGTTTTTACACGGGTTACGCATACTTTTCTGGGACAGATGCAAAGCAGCAGTCCCTGTCCTCAATGCAGCGGCGATGGCAAAATCATCACCAATCCCTGTAACGTGTGCAAGGGGGAGGGTGTTATCAAGCAGGCCGAGGAGATATCCTTCTCTATACCCAAAGGGGTGGAAGAAGGGATGCAGCTTACTATCTCGGGTAAGGGAAATGCCCCCAAAAAAGGAGGTGTCAACGGCAACCTTTTAGTAGTCATTGAAGAAGAACAACATCCACAACTGCAGCGTGACGGGCATGATCTGATCTATACACTCTTTTTGTCTATCGCCCAGGCGGCATTGGGAGACGATGTGGAAGTACCCACCGTAGACGGGAAGGTGAAAATCAAGATAGAACAAGGTACTCAGAGCGGCCGTATTTTACGTCTCCGGGGCAAGGGACTACCCGATGTAAACAGCTACGGAACAGGAGATCTGCTTGTATTTGTACAGGTGTGGATACCTAAGAAACTTACCCGGCAGGAAAAGGAAATATTTTCCAAACTAAAGGATTCTCCTAATTTTGTACCAGACCCTGACAAAGAGGAACGGAATTTCTTTGACAGGATGAAAAAAATGTTCTCGTAATGAAGTTTCTTGCCAAACGATTACCGGCACTGCTCACAGCGCTGGTTTCTGTTTTTTTCTACCTGAATGCTCAGGTCCCCGTCCTGTCCGGTTATTACGGAAAGCCTGTTCGTGTGGAACCACTCTCTTTGAGTGGGAGCATGGGTGAATTCCGGGCCGCTCATTTTCATACCGGCCTTGATTTCAGGGTAGGAGGTGTTTCCGGGGCCCCGGTATATGCCGTAGCGGACGGCTATATTTCACGCATCACTGTTTCAGGAGGGGGTTACGGGAATGCCCTGTTGATAACACACCCCAACGGGACCGTTTCACTTTACGGCCATCTGGATGCTTTTGCTCCGCAGGTGGCTGCTTACGTTAAGCAGGAACAATACAGCCGGGAAAGTTTCCAGGTGTCACTGGATTGTCCTCCCGGATTGTTTCCCGTGCATAAAGGCCAACAGATAGGAACAGCAGGCAACACTGGCGACTCGGGGGGCCCCCATCTGCATTTTGAGATCCGCTACCGGGACTCCCTGCATGAAAATTCCCTGGTTACAGCCAACCTGCTCAGTCATGGTGTTTTTGAGCTGCAAGACGCGTTGCCGCCCGAATTCAGGCTGGTCCGTTTTTATGGATTCAGTACTTCGGAACAGGGAATAGCTGCCACTCGCCTGGTAACCGGTTTCGAAGGAAACATTAATCAGACGAGAGTCAATGTTCCGGACACCTTCTTTGTTGCAATCGATGCCATTGATCGCATGAACAATACGTCTTTCAGGATGGGCATTCAGACCTGGGAGGTTTTTCTGGATCAGGAGCTGATCTATCAGTTCAGGAACCAGGACCTTCCTTTAGACTGGACCCGCACTATTTTATCCCTGATCCATTACCCTGAACGGAGCCGTAACGGAAGAAGCCTGCTCAAAACCTGGGTTGAACCCGGCAACGTGCTTATAGACAGGACATACGCCCCTACAGGAGGTTTGTTCACTTTGCCCGACACCCTTTCTCATTCCCTGCGCGTAGTGGTGCACGATGGAGCAGGCAACAGCACCACAAGAACGTATTCTGTCAGAAGAAACAACGGTCTGGAAGCGCTTGTATCCCCGGAAGAAAAGGACGTGCCCCTGCCCCTTGAGGAACTTGCGGCCGAAGAGTACCTGCAGCACTTCTATTGGGACAGGGAGAATTTCTTTGCAGCCCGTGACATCCGCATAACAGTTCCCCAAAAGGCCCTTTACAGGGATATCTTGTTTAATGCTTCCCGGCAGGGTGCACAGGAATGGCAACTGCACACTCCTGACGATCCGCTCCATTTGCCCATGCAGGTGGAGCTCAGGGTCCCGGACACGATACCCGCTGCATGGCATGAGAAGGTTGTAGTGATGCGTTTGCAGGACAACGCCCGCGATCCCCACCGCCAGGCTGCCGACCCGGGAAAATGGAGGTATGCAGGCGGTGTTTGCTCAGATAGCCTGGTTAACTTCCGGACAAGTTCCTTTGGCCGGTTCCGGATCGATGTGGATACCATTCCTCCGGTTGTGACGGCTTCTTTTACCCACGGTGCCGATCTGCGCGGACGCAAGAGCGTATACTTCACCATAAAGGATTCATGTTCTGGTATCCAAGATTATAAAGTCACCATAGACGGGAAGTGGATCCTGGGAGTACATGACCCAAAACGCTCCCGGATTACCTGCTCGCTTGAACCGGATAGGGTAACCAGGGGAACAAAACACCAGGTTATGGTGCAGGTAAAAGATCAGAAGAACAATATTACCCAATATAAGACTGAATTCTTATGGTGAAAATGAAAATGAGTCCGGCGTTCAACCCACAGGAAGGGATAAGCGCTTTAGGCCTGATGTCCGGGACCTCCCTTGACGGGCTGGACCTGTGCCTGGCCCGTTTTACACTGCATAATGGAAAATGGTCCTATAACATAACACATGCAGATTCTGTAATTTATCCACAGGAGCTGAAAAATGCCCTGTCAACAGCTCAGACCATGACGGCCCTGGAATATGCCCGGTTACACTCCGATTACGGAATATATCTGGGAAAACAGGTACGTTTATTTATGAAAAAATTCCAGGTAAAGCCTCAATTGGCGGCTTCTCACGGTCACACCATTTTTCACCAGCCTTCCATCAGGCTTACCAGCCAGATAGGAAGCGGGGCGGGCATTGCCGCTGAAAGTGGTATCCCGGTCATCTGTGATTTCAGGACCACCGATGTGGCACTTTACGGCCAGGGAGCCCCGCTGGTGCCGGTAGGCGACCGGTATCTTTTCGGAGATTTTGATTATTGCCTGAACCTGGGCGGATTTTCCAACATTTCTTCTGAAGCCCCAGATGGATCGAGGAAAGCATACGACATCACCGCTGTCAATTACGTTCTGAATCATTACACCCGGTTGACAGGCGAAGATTACGACAAAGACGGGCTTCGCGCCCGCCGGGGGAAGGTGCATGACACCCTCCTGGATGCACTCAACCGGCTACCTTACTATGCACAGAGCGGACCCCGCTCCCTGGGAAGGGAATGGGTAGAGGGCGAGGTATTCCCGCTGATCGGTTCTTTCGGGTTGACAACAGAAGATATTCTGGCCACCTATTGTGAGCATGTGGCCATACAGACATCATATCATGTAAGACCCGGATCCAGGGTGCTGGTAACCGGCGGAGGGGCATTCAACCGGTATTTGATGGAACGTATGGCCGCAAGGGCTGTCCGGGTGGATTATTTTATTCCGGATGAACTGACTGTCAATTTCAAGGAGGCGCTTATCTTTGCTTTCCTTGGTGTGCTTTATGTGTGCGATATCCCGTCCTGCCTTTCGTCTGTGACCGGGAGCCTGCATGATAATATTGGCGGTGCGCTCTATAAATGTTGATAAAAAGTTTGGGCAAAAGGAAAAAAACGCTACCTTTGCAGGCTCAAAATTAACACCACACGTACGAAGATGGACTTAATAAAAGTAGCAGAACAAGCATGTACCGGCGAAAGTAAGAATTTTCCGGTTTTTAAATCAGGTGATACCATTACGGTAACCTATATTATTAAGGATGAGACAAAGGAACGTCTACAGAAATTCCGCGGGGTTTGCATTCAGCGCAAAGGATCCGGAGCAACGGAAACTTTTACTGTAAGGAAGATGTCAAACGGAGTGGGTGTAGAACGCATATTCCCGTCAAATTCACCGTTTATAGATTCCATAGAAGTTAACAAATACGGGAAGGTCCGCCGCGCACGCATTTTCTACCTGCGCAACCTTACCGGTAAAAAGGCCCGCATCAAAGAAAGAAGGGTCGTTATGGAAAAACCTGCAGAAGCCTGAAAATTATGGCCCCGTAGCTCAACTGAATAGAGCATTTGACTACGGATCAAAAGGTTACAGGTTTGAATCCTGTCGGGGTCACTTAAGTGGCGCGGTGTCCGCAAGATGCTGCGCCATTTTTATTGAAGATTACCTACCTTTGTTTTCATGAAACTGTACTTGCCTTCAGATGAAGAATCAACGCTGCCTTTGGTGGAAGGCGTAAAATGCGGATTTCCCTCTCCTGCAGAGGATTTTTCCGATATGCGGCTCAATATCACAGAGGAGATTGTCAAGAATCCGGCTTCTACCTTCTATGCCCGGGTGAGTGGCAACAGCATGATCAATGACGGGATAGGGGACGGAGATATTCTGGTGGTGGACAAATCGGTGGACCCGTACGATGGTTGCATTGCCATCTGTTATGTAGACGGGGAATTCACCCTCAAGCACGTTGAAAAGCACGAAGACCATATCTTGCTGGTACCGGGGAATAAAAAATACCAGACAATACGGATAACCGCAGACAATCATTTTGTCATATGGGGCGTGGTGCGCTATGTGATCAAAAAACTCTGACCATGTTTGCGCTGGCCGATTGCAATAATTTCTTTGTCAGTTGTGAAAGGGTATTCAACCCCGGCCTGAACGGGTGTCCGGTCATAGTCCTGTCCAACAACGACGGGTGTGCTGTATCGCGCAGCAATGAAGCCAAGGCCCTGGGTATCAAAATGGGTGTTCCCCTGTACCAGATCCGGGATATCGTGGAAAAACACAATGTAGCCGTGTTTTCTTCCAATTTTGCCCTTTACGGGGATATGTCCAGGCGCGTACACCTGACGCTGCGGCAGCTGGCTCCTGCCATAGAGATATATTCCATTGACGAAGCTTTTCTGGACCTTCGCGGAATGGAGCGCACAGATTTGGATGCCTTCGCCAAAAAAGCCTCGGCCCTGTGCCTGAAAAACACAGGGATCCCTGTTTCCATAGGCGTTGCCCCTACCAAAACGCTGGCCAAAATTGCCTCCAAAACCTGCAAAAACCGCCCCGAATTGCAGGGAGGTTATTTCCTATACAAACAAGAGGAGATTGACCGGATTCTGCCCACCGTCCCCGTTGAAGATATCTGGGGCATAGGACGTCGTTTTTCTAAAATGCTGCATTCCTACGGGGTGAAGACGGCCGCCGGTTTTATACAATTGCCGCCCGATTGGGTGCAAAAACAGATGAGCATTACCGGTCTCAGGACATGGAAGGAATTGCAGGGAGAATCATGCATTGATTTTTCGGACCATGTACCGCCAAAAAAACAAATCTGTATTTCCCGCAGTTTTGCAAGGGAGATAACAGATTATGTGAAACTTTCCGAACAGGTTTCCCTTTTTACCGCTATGGTCTGTGAAAAACTCCGCAGGCAGCACAGTGCCGCTTACCAGGTTATTGTATTTGTCCTGACCAACCGTTTTAAAGCTAATGTGCCACAGCAGTATGAAAGCCGTCTGATTACCTTCCCCGTTGCCTCGTCCAGCACCCTTGAGATCAACCGTGCAGTACTCAAGGAACTGTCTTTCCTCTTCCGCAAGGGATACGCCTACAAGAAAGCCGGTGTGATCCTGACCGGCATTATCCCCGGCAATGCGGTACAGTTGAGTTTATATGATACGACAGACCGGTTGAAACATGCCCGCCTGATGCAGGTTATGGACCAGGTCAACACCCGGATCGGCCGCGGCACACTGGCCATGGCAACCGAATCGGCAGAAGGCATCAAAATGAACCGGCAGCACCTGTCTCCACAGTACACTACCAGGTGGTCGGATATCCCGGTAGTAAAATCTTCGGGATAAACTATAAAAAATAGTTGCATAACTAAAATATATAGTTACATTTGCAGTGTAATCATCATTTTATTATGAAACTCACTGCAAAAGAAGAAGAAATCATGTCCTTTTTCTGGGAAAAGGGTCCCCTCTTTGTCCGGGAGCTCCTGGATTATTATAACAACCCCAGACCGCATTTCAACACCTTGTCAACCATTGTGCGGGGATTGGAAGAAAAAGGCTTTCTGGACCACAAGGCCTTTGGCAATTCCCATCAGTATTTTGCCGTTGTAAGCCGTGAAGAGTTCAGCAAGTCTTCACTAAAGGGAGTTATCCGGAAATATTACAGCAGTTCTGCTTTCACCGCCGTATCTTCCCTTATAGAAGAAGAGGCAATTTCGTTAAGCGAACTGAAGAAACTCATAGCCGAGGTGGAACGCAAAAACGGTTGACCATGGGGGCATTTGTAACATATGTATTAAAAGCGGGAGTTTTTCTTCTGGTTTTCTACCTGTTCAACCGGCTTTTTTTATCCCGGGAAACTTTTCACAGGTTCAACCGGATCGTATGGCTGCTGATCATCCCGCTTTCCCTGTTGCTGCCTTTCTGTGCCCCGGGATCCTTTGATCCCCTGGTCTGGTTTGGGCTAAAGGAACAGCAAGGGCAGATGCTCACTATTCCGGAAGGTATGACCGCTACAGTGATGGATCCCTCAAACGGATCTGTTGTCATGGCCCGTATGGTACAATGGATCCTCCTGGTATATTTCACCGGCATGTTGGTTTGTTTCCTGTTCGATGTCATATCTTATATAAAACTAACGGCCATATTGTGGAAAAACAAAGGCAACGGAAAGGGAGACACATTTGGGGATCTGCTGGATGAATGCAAAAAACTTAGCAGGGTAAGAGGGAAGGTCAGGCTACTGGTCCATTCACAGGAAACTGCCCCGTTTAGCTGGATGCACTATATTGTTGTTTCTGAGCGGGATATGGTCGAGGACGGAAGGGATATCCTGATCCACGAATTGTCGCATATTCGTATGGGCCATTCCTGGGACCTGATCCTCACAGACCTGCTCATTCTTTTCCAATGGTTCAATCCCGCTGCGTGGCTCATGAAACAATCCATTCAGCAAGTCCATGAATTCCAGGCCGACGATGCGGTCCTAAAAGCAGGCATTAGTGCAAAACAATACCAACTATTATTAATTAAGAAAGCTGTTGGCACAAGACGCTACTCCATGGCCAACAGCTTTAATCACAGTAAACTCAAAAAAAGAATCACCATGATGTGGAAAAAGAAATCAAGCAAATGGGCGTTTGCAAAGTGCATGTACGCTCTGCCTCTCGCATTCATTGCCATTACGGCATTTGCAACACCTGAAATCTCCGGCAGGTTGTCAGAGATATCCTCTGTCAAAGATATAAAAATTTCTTTGCAGCAGAACATGACACCCCAGGATCCTCCGCCCCCTCCGCCTCCTTCGCCCCCTTCGCCTCCGGCAGCCGTTCCCGTTTCGCCCGATGCCATTCCCCTTCCCCAGGGCGGGCAGGATACGCTGGTTCCCCTGGCCATACTTGACACCAAACCTTTGTTCGCCAACGGGCAAGGGGAAGAAGCATTTACCCGCTGGGTGTTTGAACACGTAAAATATCCGGAGGAAGCCAAAAACAAAGGGATTCAGGGTAGGGTGGTCGCTTCTTTTCTGCTAAACCACGAAGGAAATGTTACAGATGTACAAATACT
>MWDM01000007.1 GCA_002070565.1 Bacteroidetes bacterium ADurb.Bin139 | reverse complement strand
CGCCGTATCATTGATCTGTATGCTTCTTTTGCCAGGGATGTAATGGCCCTGCCGGTATTGACCGGTTCCAAAACAGCCAGCGAACGCTTTGCCGGAGCCGTTGATACACTCTGTATTGAAGCTTTGATGCAGGATGGAAAAGCATTGCAGGCAGGCACATCCCATTTTCTGGGACAAAACTTTGCCAAAGCTTTTGACGTTCAATTTGCCAACAGGAACGGCCAGCTGGAATATGTATGGGCAAGCAGCTGGGGTGTCTCTACCCGGCTGATGGGAGCCCTGGTCATGGCTCATTCGGACAACCACGGCCTGATACTTCCTCCGGCACTGGCCCCCATACACGTTGTGCTTGTCCCAATTTATAAAGGAGAAGATGAAAGGACTTCCATATGTACCCATCTTCAAACCATCAGTACCCGTCTTCAGGCCCTTGGCATATCTGTTAAACTGGATGACAGGGATAATGTCCGTTCCGGTTTTAAGTTTTCGGAATGGGAGGTCAAAGGGGTTCCTGTTCGTATAGCCGTCGGGCCCAGGGATCTATCGGCAGGCACCGTTGAAATTGCCCGCCGCGACACCCTGGAAAAGCAAGTTATTCCCCTGGAAAGAATTGAAGAACATATACCACGGCTTATGCGGGATATTCAGGAGAATATTTACAGGAAAGCATTTGATTTCAGAGCCAGGAACACCTTTGAAATTGACAGCTACGATGAATTCCGCGAACGCATTGAAGAAGGGGGCTTCTTTCTCTGTCATTGGGATGGGACGGCCCAAACCGAGGCAAAGATCAAAGAAGAAACAAAGGCTACCATACGGCTCATTCCGGAGGGGGGAGACCTGCGGCCAGGCAAATGCATGTATACCGGAAAACCTTCACCGCAAAGGGTCGTATTTGCACGAGCTTATTAATATATTATGACCAATTCAGAAATACGCGCTGCAAGAAAGCAGATTATCCAGGTACTGAACGAAAAGTCTCAGTTAAAAAACAAAGTGTTTATGCAAACCCTGGAAGTGTTCAATCTTACAAAGGAAGTGTTGCACGAGATGAGCAACGACGTGAACGAACTTCTGGAAGACGGCGAAAACCGCCGTGTCCGTTTTGAATACCGTGACAGGGGCAAGTTTGAAGCCGAACTGAAATTTGCAGATGATATACTATTATTCAGTATGCACACAGATGTGTTTCAGTTTGACCGTGACCATCCCGTCTGGAAAAAAGATTATGTAAAAAAAGAACCTTTTTCTACTTACTGCGGGATGGTATCTGTATACAATTTCCTTACAGATTCATTTAAATACAATAGAAAGGACGATTTGGGCTACCTGGTGGCCAGGATCTTCATTAACAAGGACAAGAGTTATTTCACCGAGGGCAAGCGACAGGAGACAAGGGACCTGTCGGATTTTGGCAAAAGGACGATAGACAAGGCTGCGGTTGTGAACATCGTGGAAACGGCTGTTTTATATTGCCTTTCTTTTGATTTGCTGGCACCTCCTTATGAAACGGTAGCCCTGGCCACTGTAGAGCAGATGAACACCAAGATAGACAGTGCCAAAATGCAGACCGGAAAGCGTCTTGGATTTGAATTTTGTGCCGATGACGTTAAAGCCGGCCAGGATTAAAGCCATAATTCATTATGTATGAAAAAAATTGCATTTCTAGCTGTTGCCTTCATGCTAACAGCAGGTATTTCCGGCGCCCAGGAAAAAGTAAGGGTTGATTCTCTGGGAAAGGATACCGTAAAGGTTCCCACCTATGAAGAGTTGACAAGGATGGTATCCAGGCTGACCGCCAGGGTGGATTCTGCCAGACAACGGGCTGTGGAAGATTCAATACTTATAGCCCGCTTTATTGAACAGAGCCGTCAGGCAGCCCTTGCCAGCATGCCCCCGCCCAAAAAACCGACATTCTGGACCAACTCCCTGCTATCCCAGTTGAACTTTTCACAGACATCGCTTACCAACTGGGCTGCAGGAGGAAACAGCTCCGTTGCCCTGGGCGGATATATAGACGCCAAGGCCAATTATGAAAAGGACAAAATCCTGTTTCAGAACCGTTTCCAGATAGGTTACGGGTTTGTAAAAATGTTTGGCGATATTCTCAAAAAAACAGACGACAGGTTGTCTCTGGATTCAAAATTCGGTTACAAAGCCACAGAGAAGCTCTATTTTTCGGCAGCGTTCGGCATTAAAACACAGATGGACAAAGGATACAAATATACCAAGACAGACACAACACTGGTTTCACAATTTGTCGCACCCCTGTATTCCACACTGGCCCTTGGTTTAGATTACAAGCCTTTTTCATGGCTGTCTGTGACATTTGCGCCATTGACCGGAGGTGTTGTGGTTGTGAGTGTACCGGAATTGAGGGGAAGTTACGGGAACAAACCCGATGAAAAAGTACGTAAAGAGTTTGGAGCGCAGCTAAAAGTAAAGCTTGACAAAGAGGTATTCAAGAATGTAAAGATAGATACAGAGCTTGTCCTTTTCTCGGATTATCTGAACAAGCCTCAGAATATCCAGGTAAACTGGGATCTTTCCATATCCATGCAGGTGAACAAATTCATGAGTGCCAATATCCGCACCAACCTGATCTATGACGACAACATCAAAATTGCCGACAAATATGGTGTCAAGGCCGCGAGGGTGCAGTTCAGGGAAGTGCTGTCCACAGGGCTTTCTTATACCATATCAAACAAATAGCCATTCAGGCAAAACACATAGCCATTGAGGGCAGTTGAACATACTTTCAGGGAGGCAGCCGGGAGGTTGCTGGAAGGGTCGTCCGGCGGGATCCTGCTGGCAATCAGCGGAGGCGTCGACTCTATGGTGATGGCCCATTTATTTATACAATGGCTTGGGTCCGGGTCGGGAAAACCGCTGCAAAGGAAGGTCGCTGCAGCTCATATGAATTTTTCTTTGCGCCAGGCAGAAAGTGACGGGGATCAGGAATTTGTTGAAGCATGGGCCCGAAGGTACGACATTCCCGTTTATACCAAAAAAGTCCAAACCCTGGATTACGCATCGGGAAAAGGACTATCAACAGAAATGGCGGCCAGGGAACTGCGTTATCAATGGTTTGAGTCGCTGTGCCTTGAACATGGATTTTCTTTTATTGCGGTAGCTCACAATGCCAATGACAGGGCAGAGACCATGCTGTTGAACCTGATCAGGGGAACCGGGTTACGGGGGCTTTGTAGTATGAAAGAACAGAATAGTAAGATTATCAGGCCTTTGCTTAACGTACCCCGCACCGGTATTGTAGAATATGCCCGCGAAAATGAAATTGCCTACAGAACAGACTCAACAAATCTGGAAACCGTTTACGCACGTAACAAGATCCGCCACCTGGTGATGCCCGTACTGGAGCAGATTAACCCCAATGTGGTACAACGTATGGGGAAGAATGCAGACAACCTGTCGCAGACACAGTTGCTCCTGGATTCGCTGACTTTGGAAAAACAGGCAGCCTGCGCAACCCTCCGGGGTTTTTCCATCCCTTGCCTGGCACGCGGGGGGAATGTGGATTTCTGGTTGTATCAGCTACTCTCGCCTTATGGATTCAATACTTCGCAGATACGTGGAATTGCCATATCCATGGAGGGTCAAAGCGGGAAAAAATTCCTATCCCGGTCTCACATACTCTGGATTGAAAGGGAAGAACTGGTCATCCGGGAGCTAGCCAACGGGCTTACACTGGTTAAGCTGGGTATAGAACAGGTTGAAAGGACGCCTGATTTTGTCATACCCGAGGATCGGGGTTTGGCCGCACTGGATGCCGGTAAGCTGCAGTTCCCCCTGGAAGTAAGGAAGTGGAAACCAGGGGATAGATTCATGCCCCTGGGCATGAAGGGTTTCAAAAAAATCAGCGATTTCCTGGTAGATCAAAAGGTCCCTGCAAGTGATAAAAACGATATCTGCGTGCTTTGCTCCGGCGATGATATTGCATGGGTCATAGGATGGCGCATAGACAACCGCTTCAGGATCACAGACAAGACTACCACGATAATGATTTTTCATCAAAAGGCAGACGAGCCCGGATCCCGCCTTTTCCCAGAAGATCAAGTAGTTGTTTCTCTATAAGAGATTCAACACCCACAGACTTTTTTCCTGCAGGCATATGGATCAGGTCTATGATTCTGAATGGTTTGGGAAATGTTACCAGCCTGTATCCGGTTAAGCCGGCCATGCCGGCTGCCACCCGTATGGCATCTGTGAGCCCGCCCTGCTGGTCTGCCAGCCCGTTGCTGATGGCTTCTTTTCCAGACCATATACGGCCATCGGCCAGATTTTCGACAACCTGCCTGTCCATATGCCGGTTGTTGGCCACTGTCTCTACAAACCGGCAGTAAACAGATTCAACCTGCTCCCTGACAATTTGCAGTTCCTTTTCGCTTTTACTGTGATAGAGTGAATTAAAATGACTGTATGGGTGGGTGTCTACAGTTTCGTTGCGGATGTCCAGGATATCGGACAACGTTTTTTCCCCGTTGAACAAGATGCTGTAAACCCCTATCGAACCGGTCATACCGGAGGGTTGAACCAGGATTTTTGAAGCAGCACTTGCAATCCAGTATCCCCCGGAAGCCGCTACGTCGCCCAGAGAGGCAATGACAGGCTTTACCATTGCCGTCAGTTGGATTTCGCGGGTGATGATGCCCGCAGCCATGGGATCTCCTCCCGGGCTTTCTATGCGCAGAACTATGGCTTTAACTGTGGTGTCGTTGCGGTATTGCCTTAATTGTGCTGCATAAGTATTGGCAAAAACCTGTCCTGTCCCTTTTCTCATGGTGATATCGCCGATGGCATAAACGACCGCGATTTTTTCCCTGACAGGTTTCTGCCTGTTCATTTCCAGGTGCCTGATGTAATTCCGGAGCGAAACAAAGGGAAGTCGCTTTTCTGGCAATCCTTCGTAAACAGAGGACAGGTAAGCAATAACCTCATCCTGGTGCCAGACTTCATCTGCCAGTCCGGTCTCTTTGGCGTAGCCGGCATCTGTAAGGAATGACTGCATACAAAGACGGTCTATGGCTCCTTGTTCCATATGACGTGTCTGTTCCATCCCTGCTGACCAGTGTTCCCAGGCAGTTGCTAGGTAAGTTGTCAGTTGCTTTCTTTCCTGATCACTCATGCGGCTTGCAGTGAATGGTTCACCGCCTGTTTTATAGCTCCCGTGCCGGATAACCTGGGCTTCCACCCCAAGCCGGTCAAACAATTCCTTGTAATAATTGACCGAGGCGCTGAATCCCTGCAAAATAATGTTCCCTTCCGGATTTATGATCACTTTGTCTGCAGCCGAGGCCAGGTAATAAGCCTGCTGGGAATAGGCCGGAGCATAACTGATCACGGGCTTACCGCTTTGACGGAACAAGATCAGGGCATGGCGGATTTCTTCAATATGAGACATTTGGGCATTCAGGTACTGGGGGTCCAGAAATATCATCCTGATGTAAGGATCTGCCGCGGCCTGTTCTATAGCCTGGGCGATACCCAGGAAACCTGTGCCACCCTGCCTGATGTTCAGTTCGGGGGGAAGGAAGCCCAGCGTGGGCAAATCTGAATCCTGGGTGGATACACCTTCCTCGAATGTGATGTGCAATATGGCATTTTGGGGAATGGCAGGAGCCGTTCCGGCCAGTCCCAGGCTGATGATCGAAGTCAATGACCCTACCAGCAGGAAGAATCCGGTTATCAGAACCAGTGCACTTCCCAGGATGACGGCCGCTAATGTCTTAAGAAAATCTTTCATAACCGAGTCATTAGAAATTTTTACAAAAGTAAAATATTATCTTTGCAAACAAGAATGAGAAAATTGCCCGATATATTCTTCTGCCTGCTGATTGGTGTTTCATTTCTTACCTCAACAGCAGGTTTTTCAGTTCATCATTGCCTGCACGAAGATTCCCGTCATGTATGGCTGATATCGGCCGATCCTTCCTGCGGGGCAATACACGCCCGCGTTGGCCGCTGCAACGGGGAATACTGTGACGGGGTGCATGACCGGAACTGTTGCAGGACCGAGGTATTTTTCCTGGATGATCCCATCCTGGCCAGTCACGGCACAGATGCCCGTGAACTCATACAGAAACTTGCTGACCAGGATTTTGTACCGGTCCATGCCATCGGTTCAGGGCACGGGACAACGGGAATCCCGGCTGTCAGCCTGCTGCATTTTTTGCCTGTGAAACATGCTGTTTATCCCGGTAATCATTTGGTTCCCTTGCGTTTGTAATGAATTGTACACAACAGAGACCGTCAATACAATTTATTATTAAACACAAGTACCAAAATGAAAAAGATCCTTATCAGTTTATTTATTTTATTTCCATTCATTACCAACGCACAAACAATCCGGGGAAAGGTCCTGCTTGCCGGTCAGGGGGGAGGAACACAGCCCGCCGCAGGAGCTGTTGTTTATTGGGTTCCGGAGCGGGAAGGAAGCCGTGTGGAGCATTTGGTATACACGGCTAATGACGGTTTGTTCAGCATTCCGGGCGGAAAATCAGGAATCCTCGCTGCATCCTATATGGGTCACAGGGACGATACCATCCGGGTAAGTTCCGGACAGGACTTTGTTGAATTCATTCTGCAGGAAGACGCCGGTACCCTGGATGCTCTAAATATTACTGGAAGAAGACAGGCGAATTACATTTCCCACCTGGCCCCTGTCAAAACAGAGGTGATCACTGCGGCCGGTCTGTGCAAGATGGCCTGTTGCAACCTTGCCGAGAGCTTTGAAAATTCGGCCAGTGTCTCTGTGGGCTTCACCGATGCCGTCACCGGAGCGCGCCAGATCCGACTCCTGGGGCTGAGCGGGAATTATACCCAGATGCTGGAAGAGAACCGACCTGCCATGCGGGGGATCCAGGTCCCTTTCGGTCTTTCCTTTGTTCCCGGTCAATGGCTGGAAAGCATACAGATAGCCAAGGGAACCGGATCTGTTGTGAACGGTTGCGAAGCCATAACAGGTCAGATCAATATGGAATTCAGAAAGCCCACCACAGAATTGCCGCTTTTTGTGAATCTTTTCCTGAACGATGCGTTGCGCACAGAAGCCAACGTGGCCTCTTCGCTTCAGTTGAATGACCGGTGGAGCACCGTTGTCCTGGCGCACGGATCGGCAGACCTGATGCGGCATGATTCCAACGGGGACGGCTTTATGGATGAACCGCTAACCAATCGTTATTCACTGGCAAACAGGTGGTTGTATTCAGATGCATCGGGTCTTCAGCTCCGTTTTGGGTTCAGGGGACTGTATGAAGACAGAAAGAGCGGGGAAATGGACAACGAATGGGTATTGCCCGGGCAGGCAAGGGACAACGCCATATGGGGTTCGCGGATCATCAATAAAGGGGTTAATGCCTATGTGAAACTGGGCATTCCCCTTGTAAAACACGACCACGCCCATGACCACGCCCATGAACAGTTGCCAACGCTTGATCATGAAGCGGGAGCTGCTAACGGGCAGGCAAACGTACACGGCGGGGATTACGATCATGAACACGAACCTGCCCAAGCTCAAGAGGATGAAAGCCACATAGACCCGAACATTGCCCTGGTGCTGGATTACAACCTGCACAAGCAGAACGCCTACTTTGGCCTGAAAGATTACAACGCAATGCAAAGTGATTTTTTTGCCAACGCGATCTTCATGTCAAGCCTGGGGAAACACCATAAAATTACGGCCGGTGTAAGTGCGCTGGTTGAGAATCTTGACCAGGTACTGACAGACCGGTGGGCGGCTGGTGGAGAGGAATCTTTTGACCTGGGCCGGAAAGAAGGTGTATACGGAGCCTACGGAGAATATACCCTTGAATGGGGTGACAAGCTGGTTTTCATAGCCGGGGCCCGGGCCGATTACAACACCCTTTATGGGTGGCTTTTCACACCGGGTGTAAACCTGCGCTATAATTTTACAGATAACCTTGTCTTCAGGGCCAATGCAGGAAGGGGGTACCGCACTCCTTACAGCATTACCGACCATATAGGGGTGCTTTCTACCGGACGCAGGATATTATTCGAGGAGACACCGGAAGTGGAAGAGGCCTGGACCTACGGACTGAACCTGACATTGGTCCTTCCTTTCGGTCACGGAGGATCTTCCACGCTGAGCCTGGAATACTTCCGCACCAATTTCATGAACCAGCTCATTGCCGACCAGGAATACCTCTGGGATGCAGAGATTCCGTCCATTCTCTTGTACAACCTGCAAGGTCGTTCCTATACCAACACCTGGCAGGCAGACTTCACTACAGAGCCGTTTGACGGATTTTCTGTTCTGGCCACATTTCGCTACAACGATTCAAAAGTGGACCTTAAAGGACTGGGATTGGTAGACCGTCCCCTGACCAGCAAGTTCAAGGGGGTTTTGAATCTGCAATACACCACCCCCCGGGACACCTGGGTTTTTGACGTTACGGGACAGATCAACGGTCCGGCCAGGATACCTTCCTTTGCCACCGATACTGAAGATAAGACCTCTCCTGTTTTTCCCATGTTCTATGCCCAGGTTACCCGTAAGTTTAGAAATCTGGACATTTATATTGGAGGTGAAAACCTGCTCAATTACAGGCAGCCGGATCCCATCATTTCTGCAGATGACCCCTTTTCTTCCCATTTTAACGCAAGCCTTATATGGGGACCACTGATGGGAATAAGGGTTTATGCAGGCATACGGCTTTCCCTGTTCAGGTAAGAGTCATATATTGACTTATATTTGCAAAAGAAAACTGATTAACTCAAGAAATATGAGACGTTTTTTCACATGTATGCTTTTCTGCCTGTTTTCACTGCAGACCATAACGGCACAGGAAACGGGGGCCTGGATACGGATCAATCAGGCGGGCTATCTGCCGGAAGATATTAAAGTTGCCGTGCTAATCTCAAAAGAAGAAGCGTCTGTTACCTCTTTCCGTGTCCTGGATATGAGGACCGGGGCGTGTGTTTATTCCGGATCGGTGGAAGAAGGCACCATGAAAGAAGTACCCGGAAAAAAATGGGGTATGGCCTCGGCTTTCCGCCTGGATTTTTCAGGGTTAAAGGAAGAAGGCGGCTACCGGATAGTGATAGATATATCCGGGAAGGGCACGGTGGAATCTCCGGCTTTCAGGATCGGGACCGAGGTATACCAGGGAACAGCCGATTTCCTGCTCACTTACATGCGGCAGCAACGTTGTGGCGACAATCCCTTTCTGGATACACTCTGCCATCAGAGGGATGGTTACATAGTGCTGCATCCTGAACGCACGGGAGAGAAAATTGACGTGAGGGGTGGCTGGCACGATGCCACCGATTACCTGCAGTACCTTACCACCAGTGCCAACGCCACATTCCAGATGATGTTCGCCTACACACGGGCAGAGGATAAATCGGTATTCAAAGACCGCTTTGACGCTACCGGAAGACCTGGAGCCAACGGGATCCCGGATATTCTGGACGAGGTCCGCTGGGGTCTGGAATGGCTTTTGAAAATGAACCCCGGGGACAAGGTGATGTTCAACCAGATCGCCGATGACCGTGACCATGTGGGTTTCCGCCTTCCGGTGGGCGACAAGGCCGATTACGGGTGGGGACCCGACGGGGGACGTCCCGTCTATTTCATTACAGGGGAAAGACAGGGTCTTGGGGAGCACATTAACCGGACCACCGGGGTGGCTTCCTCGGCGGGAAAATTTGCCTCGGCTTTTGCCCTGGGGGCGGAACTTTTCAAAGAGCCGGACCCCGGTTTTTCTGAAAAAATGAGGGCCAAAGCACTGCCGGCTTATCGTTTTGCCGAGGAGAAACCGGGTAACACGCAGACCTGTTGCGTGGTCTCTCCCTATTTTTACGAAGAAGACAATTATGTAGATGACCTGGAGCTGGCAGCTGCTGTTTTCCACCACCTGGGAGCAGGAGAGCAATGGTTGCAAAAGGCCGATTACTGGGGACAGCTGGAAGAGGTGACTCCCTGGATGGAGCTGGGCCGGGCACGGCATTACCAGTTTTATCCTTTTATAAACCTGGGACACTACTACCTTGCATCGTCTGATTCTCCCCTGGCCGAAAAATACAAGGAATACATGCGCCGGGGACTGGAGCATATCTGGCAAAGGAGCAGTGACTGTGCTTTTATGAACGGGGTTCCCTTAATGTGGTGTTCCAGCAACATGGTGGCAGCGGCCATCACGCAGGCCGATCTTTATTTCAGGCTGACCGGGGACAGTACATACCGGCAGATGGAAGCCTCACTGCGTGACTGGCTCTTTGGGTGCAATCCCTGGGGAACGTCCATGATCGTGGATTTTCCGCGCGGCGGCGATTATCCCGAACGGCCACACACTTCCTACCTGCCCACCCTGGGCAAAAGCACTCCGGGCGGGCTGATTGACGGGCCACAGCTGAGGGAACGCCTTAAGGAACACAGCCAGTATATTTCCCTGGCCGACGGGGCCGAGTCTTACGCTCCGTTCAATCAGGGGGTCGCCCTGTACCACGACGAGATGTGGGATTATGCTACCAACGAGCCCACCATGGATGGGACCGCCTCGCTGAGTTATTACCTGGCCATGAGGGAAGCCGAGGGCAGAAAGGAAGCCGCCCGGCTTGCTGGTGAAAGATTACGCCCGGCAACGGAAAGAGACCTGCGCGGGGGCATCATCCGCATGAATCCGGGATCCCGGGAAATCTATCTGACTTTCACGGCCGATGAACGTTTTGAGGGGGGACGGACTGTGCTTGAAACATTGAAAAAGAACGGGATAAAAGCTTCTTTTTTCCTGACCGGCAATTGCCTGCGCGATGAGCAGTGGAAAGATCTGGTACAGGATATCATCAGCCAGGGGCATTATGTGGGGCCTCACGGAGACAGGCACCTGTTATGCGCTCCCTGGGAAGGAGACATTGAAAAGTCGCTGGTATCGGCAGACAGTCTCAGGCGTGATATTGCGGACAATATGGCCGAATTTGCGCGACTGGGGATAGATTTGTCGCAAATCCGCTGGTTTATGCCTTCCTATGAGCATTTCAATACAGAAACCGTACGGGTAAGCGCATCTATGGGACTTGAAGTGGTTCACCTTACACCCGGTATCCTTACCCGTGCAGATTATACCACACCCGACATGCCTTCTTACAAGAGTTCCAAAGCGTTGATAGGGCAACTGTATGATATTGAAAAAGAAAAAGGATTGGATGGCGCTATCCTTCTGATCCATCCTGGAACAGAACCGTCCAGGACCGATAAATTGTACGACCGGCTTGACCAGATCATCAGAACGTTGAAAAGGAAAGGCTATGTTTTTCGTCGCATGCCCTGATACAGTCAGACAAGCTTTTTTATTTATCTTTGCCGCGTCTAAAAAAGAATCCCGTTTATGTACAAAATCCTAAAGAAAAGAATACTGGCACCCGACATCTGCCTGATGGAAGTGTCAGCACCCCGTGTGGCATCCAGCGCACAGCCCGGACAATTCATCATTGTCAGGGTAGGCGAAAAGGGGGAAAGGGTTCCCCTGACCATCTGTGATTTTGATCCTGTGGCCGGTTCGGTTACCATTGTAACACAAAGGGTAGGCGCCTCGTCACGCAAGATATTTGCCCTGGAGGTAGGGGAATCCTTTGAGGATTTTGCAGGACCTCTGGGCGTTCCTTCCGAATTCATTCATCAAAGTGAAGAGGCCCTGCAACAAAAGAGATACCTTTTTATTGCCGGAGGACTGGGAACGGCACCGGTGTATCCCCAGGTTAAGTATTTGCATCAAAAAGGGGCTCATGTTGACGTGATTATCGGGGCTAAGACACGCGATCTGGTCATCATGGAAGAAGAAATGAAACAGGTGGCCTCACAGGTATACATCTGCACCGATGACGGTTCTTACGGATTCAAAGGGATGGTAACAGCCAGGCTTAAAGAATTACTTGATACTGGGGCACAATACGATCAGGCGGTTGCCATTGGTCCCATGATCATGATGAAATTCGTGACAGTAACCGCCCGTCGATACAATTTGCCGCTTATTGTGAGCCTGAACACGCTGATGGTGGACGGAACGGGTATGTGCGGAGCCTGCCGTGTGACGGTGGGAGGAAAAACACGCTTTGCCTGTGTGGACGGCCCCGAATTTGATGCCTACAAAGTGGATTTTGACGAGGCCATGAGGCGCCAGTCTATGTATAAGACCCAGGAGCTGGATGCGGATCATAAATGCAAAATTGGTTTAGGCAATGGATAAAAAATACAAGGTCCCTGTAAGGGAGCAGGATCCGAAAGAAAGGGTCCGGAATTTCCAGGAAGTCAGTTATGGGTACAATGCAGAAGAAGCCGCACTGGAAGCATCGCGGTGCATCCAGTGCAGGAACCCCAGGTGTGTGGGGGGGTGTCCGGTTTCCATCCGGATCCCTGAGTTCATAAAAGCCATACTGGAAGGGAATATGCCCGGTGCAGCATCCATAATTGCACAGGATTCTTCTTTGCCTGCCGTATGCGGACGTGTTTGCCCGCAAGAATCACAGTGCGAAGGGGTGTGTATCATGGGGATCAAAAACGATCCCGTTGCCATTGGGAAACTGGAGCGGTATGTAGCCGACTGGGCACGGGAAAATAATTATTCAACGGCCATCCCGGCTGTTCCCAACGGCAAGAAAGTGGCCATAGTGGGTTCAGGTCCCGCAGGCCTTGCCTGTGCCACCGACCTGGCAAAAGCCGGCTGCGACGTTACTATTTTTGAAGCTTTGCACAAACCGGGCGGGGTGCTCGTTTATGGAATTCCCGAATTCCGTCTGCCCAAGGAAGAAGTGGTGGATTATGAGATCAATCAGGTAAGGAAGCTGGGCGTGAAAATAGAATGCAATGTAGTCGTTGGCCGTACGGTAACCATTGATCAACTGTTTGAAAGAGAGGGATTTGATGCGGTTTTTGTGGGTTCCGGGGCCGGACTGCCAAAATTCCTGGGCATCCCCGGTGAGAATTTCAACGGGGTTGTATCGGCCAATGAATTCCTGACAAGGAGCAACCTGATGGAAGCATACTCACCAGAGGCGGACACACCCATCTACGTTGGAAAGAGGGTGGCTGTTGTCGGTGGCGGCAATGTGGCCATGGACGCGGCAAGAACGGCTTTGCGCCTGGGGGCCCGTGTAGAGGTTGTATACCGCAGAACGCAAAAAGAGATGCCGGCCCGGGTGGAGGAAGTGCATCATGCCCTGGAAGAAGGTGTGACTTTTCAAATGCTGACCAATCCGGTTGCTGTCCTGGGCACTGAAAAGGGGTGGGTAACGGGCCTGAGGTGCATTCGCATGGAATTGGGCGAGCCCGATGAAAGCGGAAGACGCAGACCGGTAGAAATACCCGGATCTGAGTTTGATATAGACTGCGATGTGGCCATCATTGCTCTGGGTACATCTTCCAACCCGCTGATAGCACGTACCACGCCGGGACTGGAAATTAACCGTCACAACGGGATCGTGGCCGATGAAAGGGGAATCACATCGCGCCCGGGTGTTTTTGCCGGCGGTGATGTGGTTTCCGGTGCCGCTACGGTGATCCTGGCTATGGGAGCCGGCCGTCAGGCGGCAAAATCAATCCTGGAATACCTGGGAGTCTGATCTCTTGTTGAATATTGCGGGAAGAGGAACCTATACGCAGGGTGTATTTCCCGGGGTCAACCACCCAGCCTGTTGCGGGAACGTAGGAAGAGAGACGGTCTATGGGAATGATGATTTGAATTTCACAGGATTCCTGAGGTCCGATCCGGGGTGTTTTTGCAAAACCTTTCAATTCCTGGTATGGTTTATCTGCCATGCCTTCAGGTGCGCAGGCATATACCTGTACCACTTCCCGGCCTGCTCTTGCTCCGTCATTGGATATACGGCACTGCACAATAATCCGGTCCGATTCCATGCGGACTACAGGTGGTGAATACCGGAATGAAGTATAAGAGAGGCCGTACCCGAAAGGATAAGCCACTTCTTTCCGGTGGCTGTCAAAATCACGGTAGCCCACGTATATTCCTTCTTCATAGATGGTGTAGTCTATGTTGGGCCTGTCTGCGGTTGTTTTTTTCTGTTTTTTCCCCATCATGGAAAGCCACTTCACGGGCACCTCTTCCTGCGGGAAGTTTTTGTGCGATGCCAGGTCCTCAAGGTGTACAGGGATGGTTACCGGAAGCCTCCCGCAGGGATTTTCCTTTCCCGATATGATATTGGCCAGCGCCCTGCCTCCTTCCTGTCCCGGCATCCAGGCCAGCAACAGGGCATCGGGAAGACCGGACCAGGAGGCAGTTTCAACAATGCCGCCCACATTCAGCACTACGATAACCGGTTTTTCTAATACCTGAAAAGCCTTGCAGACATTACCAATAAGTTCTTTTTCTTCTTGCGTGAGAAGATAATCCCCCTCTATTTTCCGGTCCGAGAATTCACCGGTCCGACGCCCGATGGCTACGATGGCTGCCTGGTTCTCAACCGCAGCAAGGGCGATGACTTCTGTCCCGGGATCTGTTTCTGCCGGAAGGGCCTGTCCCATGATCCGTTGGGAGATGGATTTCCATTTTCTTTTGTAAGCCCTGTCAACGCTGTCTATATAGCTTTGGTAGTGTTCTGTAAGTTGCGCATCCGGTATGTATCCGGCTTCCTGCAGACCCTCTGCCGGTGAAATGACCTGATCTGTATAAACTTCTCCCGATCCCACGCCTCCGGCGACCATCCTGTAGGAGGAAACTCCAAACAAGGCGATCCTGCTTATAGAGTCGTTAAACGGAAGGGCATTACGATTTTCCAGAAGTACCATTCCTTCAGCTGCCGCTTTACGGGCAATGTGGCGGTTCGCGGCTGCAGTTTTCCCGTCTGCAATTTTACCGTCGTTGTCCGCGTTTTCTGCACCGGCAGGATTGTTGTCATCCATCTGATTCCTGTAAGCATGGGAATCCAGCACCAGTCCAAGGACGCGTCTGACAGAAATGTTGACGGCTTCTTCGGGTAATGTTCCTTTTCTGACGGCTTTCAGGATGGCACGCCGTTGCCAGCCCCTTCCGGGCTCCAGCAGGTCATTTCCGGCAAGGATTTGGGCCGGGGCATTCCGGCCCCCAAACCAATCGCTCATCACCAGTCCTTTAAAACCCCATTGGTCACGGAGTATTCCGGTCAGTAACAGGCTGTCTTCCGATGTGTAAGTTCCATTGATACGGTTATAGGAACTCATAATGGTTTTGGGAAAAGATTCCCGGACCGCGATCTCAAAGCCTCTGAAATAGATTTCATGCAGGGTCCTCTGGTCTGCTATCACGTTGTTATTGTCCCGGTTTGTTTCCTGGTTGTTGGCTGCATAATGCTTGAGACAGGCTGCAGTCCCGTTTTCCTGTATGCCACGAACCATAGCCGAGGCCATAATCCCGGTGAGCAGCGGATCTTCCGAGTAATATTCGTAGTTCCTTCCGCACAGGGGGTGCCGGTGGATGTTCATGGCCGGACCCAGGATTACATCGGCTCCATGGGCCAAAGCCTCGGCTCCCATCGCTTTTCCCACCGCTGTCACCAGCGAGGTATCCCAGGTCGAGGCCAGCAGAGAGGCCGAAGGATACCAGGTAGTTGCGGTTGACCTGAGTCGCAAGCCGGCCGGCCCGTCTGCCAGCTCCAGTGACGGGATGCCAAGCCGGGACAGTTTTTTGGTTGCGCCGGCTGCCCCTATTGAAGATCCAAAAAGACCTTCTCCTGTAAGAAGGTTAACTTTTTCCTTCAGGGTCATGGCTTCCAGGACTTGTTCAGGATTGCTTTTGTTCAGCTTGACCGTCTGGTGCTGACTCCTGGCATTGGGGGCACAGCTGCCAAGGAACAGACCAGTAAGTAAAAGGATAATAATCTTTTTCATAAGCATAAATATCGGCCATTTTTTTCAAAGTATACAGTTTTCACGTATTTTTGCATAGACCAATACAGAAAATCATGGCACAAAAACCTTCTATTCCCAAAGGAACACGCGACTTTAACCCCGTTGAGGCTTCCCGGCGAAACTACATCTTTGACACCATCAGGACCGTTTTCAGGGAATTCGGTTATGCACCCATAGAAACGCCGGCCATGGAGAACCTTTCTACATTGTTGGGAAAATACGGTGAGGAGGGGGACCGTTTACTGTTCAAAATACTCAATTCAGGAGACAGCATTGTGCCCCTGGCCGGTAAAGTGGATCACGACCCGGCCAATATCGATTCCAATGCCCTGTCTATGATGGTTTGCGAGAAAGGACTGCGCTATGATCTGACCGTTCCTTTTGCCCGGTTTGTTGTCCAGCATAAGAATGAGCTGGCTTTCCCCTTCAAGCGGTACCAGATACAGCCCGTCTGGAGGGCAGACAGACCCCAGAAAGGCCGTTACCGGGAATTTTACCAGTGTGATGCCGATGTGATTGGTTCAGATTCGCTATACAATGAACTTGAGATGGTGCAGTTGGTAGATGATGTTTTCAACCGTTTTGGCATACGTGTCTTACTTAAAATCAACAACCGCAAGGTGCTGGCAGGTATTGCCCAGGTGATGGGATATCCAGACAGGCTGACTGATATCACCATAGCCATGGATAAATTCGACAGGAACGGTTTGGAAGGGGTACGCGGTGAATTGCTGGAAAAAGGAATAGCATCGGAAGGTCTGTCACGCCTGGAACCGCTGCTTTTGTTCAAAGGCATAACCACTTCAAAAATTGCATTCCTAACCAGATTGTTTGAGGAAGGCAAATCCGAGGTGGGTCTAAAAGGTGTTGAAGAACTCAAATGGCTGTTTGATATGATCGGGCAGGTGGGTGTTGGACAGTCCGTTGAGCTGGATCTGAGCCTGGCACGCGGACTAAATTATTATACCGGAGCCATTTTTGAGGTGAAAGCGCTTGATTTTTCCATAGGCAGCCTATGCGGAGGAGGACGGTACGACAATCTGACCGGAGTCTTCGGATTGAATGATATGTCAGGTGTGGGCATTTCTTTTGGTGCCGACAGGATTTATGACGTGTTGCTGGGATTGGATAAATTCCCGGATACTGTCATGGATGCGCCACAGGTTGTTTTTTTCAATATGGGCAGGGAAGAGGCCGTTTACGCGCTTGGTTGCATGAAAACTTTACGGGCATCGGGCATATCGTGTGAATTGTATCCCGATGAAATCAAGCTGAAAAAGCAGTTTGACTATGCCACTCGCAGGGGAGTACAGATGGTCGCCATTGTGGGGGAACAGGAAATGAAAAACAACCAGGTCACATGGAAAAACCTGGTGACAGGCGACCAGCAAACTGGTGGCATGCAGGACTTTTTTAATATGTTTGGAATTTAGGCGCATAATTTGTATCTTTGCAATTCTATATCGCGGAGTGGAGCAGTTGGTAGCTCGTTGGGCTCATAACCCAAAGGTCGGAGGTTCGAGTCCTCCCTCCGCTACCAGGCAAAACAAGACATCTGATGATGTCTTGTTTTTTTTTGCACCGTTATGGTTTAGGCACATACAATGCCCGATAAAAGTAAACAAATTTGGGTACGATGTGGGCTATCAGTTTCCAAGATATTTCAAATGAAAATAACCATTGCCTTCGGCTTCTTTGAATTCAACCGTATTACCGGGACGGATTTGATTGTCAGGCATAGTGCCGACCCAATCTTTGCCATACATATCGTGAATCCTTATAACATTGCCCGAATCGCTGAACCGGAATGTATCGGTGTCCTTGGCTCCATGGTAATAATCTACGGAAAGCACAAAAGTGCCGTCATTAAAAAAATCGGCATATTTCCAAATCTGAAGACCAATAGGAACTGCTGAAGGCTTTTCAAGGATGAGTTGCCAGCTGTAGGACGTTTTTGTTTCCGGAGGAGTTTCTGTGCATGACACTGCAGAACATAATAGAAGTGTCACAGCAAAAAAGAGGACCTGTTTTTTCATGATTAAGGATTTTTGTGGTTAGAAATACAAAAGTAACAATAAAGCAGTAACGAGGTGGAACCTCTTTTATCAAAAATAACTATATTTAAAAAACCATTTATGATGATCATGAAAAGAATATTTAACAGGGGTTTCTTGCCGGGCTTAGCCTCACTATTGATGATTGTTGCGGGCATCATGCTGATTTCCGGTTGCGTCCGCAAGTCAATGCAAAAGGAAATGGAACGGGTTGTTGAGCAGGTACTGGCTTACAGCACCCGGACCATAGAGCCGGAATTGAAACTGCTGAGGGTTACATTGGACAGGGCGCTAACAGACAAGGAGAAGCAGCAGATAAACCAGTACAGGGAGCAGGCTAAAATCATGATAGACAGCATGATAAATTTTCAGATGAAACTTTCTGAATTGAAAGGGGGTCAAGAGTACAAGCTTTCAGAGGATGAAATTGCATATTATAACCGTTCACAAAAAAATATGCGTCAGATCATCACTTCATGCTGGGAAGTACTGGATAACCACGAAGAGGACTTTGCCTTGATCCAAAGGGAGATGTATCCAAAAACACTTATCTGGCAAAGAGAAGTCATGGACATAGTGAGCAAGAACCTGCCCGCAGGTTTCCGGGATGAATTTGCCACAGAGGGCAGAGGACTTCAGATAATCGGAATGGATCGGTTGTCACCCAACAATATGCAGCAGGTCTTTTTCATCTTATACGAGCCTAAAACCAATTTCCCGCTTAACAAGCTCAAGGATATGCTACAGCGTATGTTAAAAGACAATCGTTGACCGGTGATTTAATGGACTACATCCTGCGTTTTTTTACTACACAGAGCATTTCATCCACAATGCTTTATATGTGCCTAGCTGCCTTTACAGGGTCAATGCTCGGGAAGTTGGAAATTAAAGGAATCAGGCTGGGTGTGGCAGGCGTACTTTTCACGGGCATTCTTGTTGCTCATTTTGGAGCACCCATTGATGCGCACACCCTGTATTTCATGCGCGATTTTGGGCTGATACTGTTTGTTTACAGTATTGGCCTGAGTATGGGTCCCCGGTTTTTTTCTTCATTCAAAAAAGACGGACTCTTACTGAACCTTTTTTCCATAGCTATTGTAGCCGGCGGCTTTGGAATAGCTTTTCTCATAGTCCGATTCACAGATATCCCTTCTGCTGCCGTAGCCGGACTCATGAGTGGTGCTGTAACAAACACGCCCAGCCTGGGTGCCGCACAGCAGGTATTGGTGGAACAGGGAGCAGCCCCTGCCGTAATTTCCAAAACGGGTATGGCTTACGCGATCGCTTACCCTTTTGGTGTTTTTGGGGTCATTTTAAGCATGATGCTGATACGGCGGTTTTTCAGGATAAATACCCAATCGGAGATGAATGAGTATCTTCGGTCCCTGGAGGGTAGTGAACCTGCGCTGCATAACGTGGAAATAACAGTACTTAATCCCGGGTTGTTCGGCAAAAGTATTGGTCATATCAAAAAGATCCTGGCCAGGGAGCTGGCCTTTTCCCGTATCTTACGCCATGGAGAACCCATATCAGGGGGTAATGATGAAGAAATCATCCGTAAGGGAGATATTATATGCGGTGTTTCTTCCCAGGATAATATCCAGACACTGGAACTCAAAGCCGGCGTAGTTTCTTTGGCAAAAATGGCAGATAATATTCCAGGTCCCCTGGGTATGATAAACATCCTGATGACCAACCAGAGAATTGCAGGAAAAACAATTCAACAAATCGGTATCTATCGCCGCTACCCGGCCAATGTAACGCGCATTTACCGTTCAGGCATGAAAATTCTGCCTACTTTACTGACAACCCTGGAATTGGGGGATACCCTGAGGGTGGTTGGCAAACAGGAAATACTAAATGATGTTAAAAGAGAATTGGGCGACTCTATAAACGAACTGGTCAAGCCCAATATTATTTCTATTTTTCTTGGGATTTTTACAGGAATCATACTTGGGAGTATTCCACTATTTATTCCCGGCCTGCCTGCACCGGCCAGACTGGGACTTGCAGGAGGACAGTTGCTGATAGCCATTTTCCTGGGACACAGGGGACGGATTGGCAAGCTGAGTTTTTACATGACCCCCGGAGCCAGTCTCTTCATGCGGGAGTTGGGAATTATCCTTTTCCTGGCCTGCGTGGGATTGCTTTCGGGCGGAAAATTTGTGGAGACCATTCTCAAAGGAGGGTGGCAATGGATGCTATACGGTGTTGCCATTACCCTCATACCTGTTTTGATTGTGGGTATTATAGCCCGTCTGATGAAAGTAAACTACCTAAAAATTTGTGGTTTCATGGCCGGATCCATGACCGATCCCCCTGCGCTTGAATTTGCCAATGGTTTAGCGCCCGTTCAGGCACAAGCGTCTGCATACGCCATAGTTTACCCGCTAACTATGTTTCTCAGGGTGCTCCTGGCCCAGATTTTTATCCTTGTAACCATGTAGACAGATCACTTGCAGCAATGCATGATAAAAGGCGTCCGTTGATGTGGTCACTGCGTTTGTCACAGCACGTTGTGCTTTCGCCGCAGATGTCCACACCAAGCACACGATAGCCGTGCATGATCTCTTTTATTATGCCCTGAAGCTGCCTGAATGACATGTTGCCCTGGTCCCAGTTGGTGGTAACAATTCCCTTGTGAAGCACATCTTTGTCTATAGAAATATAAACAGGCAGGGAGGGATTGGGCATGACAGGATAACGAAAAATTTCGGAATCATTTCCCATCACAGTGTAATCCTCTGAAACGCCAATGAATAAGACCTGTTTTAGGTAGGGATTGGTGTCAAGAGCCGTTCTGACCCAGCCTCCGCAGGAGAGGAAGTCCTCAAACATAGGGGGTTGCATGTCGTGATGGAAGTCTGCAACTACCATGATAAAATCTGTGTTAATCCTGTCTGTCCAGAATTTTGTAATGTAATGGTGATTGCCTGTGTCCAGAAAATGCACTGCCCTGAGCGGATGCGGTGCTATCCGGGCCTGTATGATCTTTGCTGCGTCCTGGTCGCAGTAACAATCCGAGCCTGGAATATCGGTACAATCTATTACTGTATGGTTGTAACCAAGGTAAAAATACTGGTTTCTGTAAACCTTTGTAAAGTCCATAATTATGACCGGAATGTTCATAATTTCTGACATTGAACCTTGTTTAGCGAATATACCTAAAATTAATTTATATAGTAATTCTCTATATATTTGCTTAAATCAAAGATTCAAACATATGATACTTATACGGGGGTTTGAAAAGGGTAAAGAGCCTTTGAAAGCTGTTTTCCCGGGCAAGTATATACAGGCAGGGAACGCGCTGTCAGGTTTGCCTTACATTATGGAATTATTTGGAAAAAACGGATTATTGCTGGCCTCGCCATCAGTGATATCAAATGTACTCCCAAAATATTCCAATATTGAAAGTGAGAAAGATATCCACCTTGAAACATTCCGCGGTGAATGCTGCACTGGGGAGATAGAAAGGATAACAGATATCGTTCATCATAAAAATGCCGATGTGATCGTGGGAATGGGTGGCGGAAAGGTGATTGACACGGCAAAGATTGTTGCTGACAAGTCCGGCATACCTGTTATTGTTGTCCCTACGATAGCCTCTACCGATGCCCCTACCAGTGGTTGTGCCGTGCTGTACTCGCCGGAAGGTGTTTTTGATTCTGTCTATTACCTGAAAATGAATCCACAGGTCGTGCTTGTAGATGAAACGGTCATTGCTTCTGCTCCTACGCGTTTTCTGGTCTCGGGTATGGGGGATGCTCTGGCCACCTGGTTTGAAGCAAGATCCTGCAAACGTTCCGGTTCGTCCAACGAATGCGGGGGTTACACCACATTGACAGCTATGGGTATCGCACGTCTGTGTTATCAGACATTGCTGCGTTACGGCTTGCAGGCAAAAAAGGATTGCGATCTGCATCTTACCACCCCTGCACTGTCGCACATCATTGAAGCCAATGTCCTGATGAGCGGGCTGGGATTTGAAAGTTGCGGACTAGCCTCGGCACATGCCATACACAATGGGCTGACTGTCCTGGAAGAGACACATGCTTTTTACCACGGTGAAAAAGTCGCGTTCGGGGTGCTGACAGGACTTCACCTGACCGGAGCACCGGCCAGGGAAAAGGATCGCGTATATGGTTTTTGTGAGTCGGTAGGGCTGCCCACCACATTTGAAGATCTGAACCTTGACAGGGTAAGCCGGAAACGGCTCATGGAAGTTGCTGTTAAAACATGCCATCCTTCAGAAGCAATACACCACGAAACAAGAAGGGTAACCCCGGAAGAAGTTCTGGCAGCCCTGTTTGCAGCTGACGATAACGGAAAAAAGAGAAAACAGAGAACCTATGGCAAAAAGCCCTGATAAACAGGAATTACTGAAGCGTTATTTTGTCAGCTATTCACCCAGGTTGACAAATTATGCCGTACGCTTTGTCACAAGCAGAGAGACTGCCGAGGATATTGTACAGGACTGTTTTATGCATTTGTGGGAAAAAATGGAGCAATTTGACTTTATCCACCTCAAAGCCCTTCTTTTTACCATGGTGCGCAACAAATGTCTGAATTACCTGAAACACAAAAATGTGGTTAATCTTTTTAAGGGCCATTATGTTCATGAAGCTGAGGGCGATGAAAGGATATATCATTACGATTTTGATTTTGGGCAGGATAAATTGCCCCTTTATGAAGAGCTTGAAAAACAGCTTCAGATAGCAGTGGATTCCTTGCCGGAAAAATGCAGGAAGGTTTTTGTCATGAGCCGTTTTGACGGATTCAAAAACCGGGAAATTGCCCAAAAACTGAACATTTCCACTACGTCTGTCGAGAAGCACATCAGAAAAGCGTTAAGCTCGCTTACTGCCTATTTTGAAAAGAAATATCCTTTCCATATATACATCATCGTATTCTCTTGTTTGCTATCCACTTATCTGGATTAGCATACCACAAAAACATATTTATTTTGATAAAATTACATAACAAGGGTTAGGTAAACCCACATCATATTGTTTAACCTATGAAATCACCTATCAGCATGATACCAGATCAGGAAAAAATCAAAGAGTTGGCAATCTCCTATTTTGAGGGAAAAATCCATTTGAAAGATGAGAGCCTGCTATTTGATTTCGTAAGTCAATCAAAAGAAAGCGAATCCCTTTTCAGAAAATGGGAGCAGGAGTGGCTCCGGGAACATAAACCAAGTCAGGAAACCCTCATTTTATGGGACCGTCTTTCAACCGGCTATAGGTGCAGAAAGAAACAACTGCTGGACTCTCCCATAGTACGTAAAAACATCTTATCAAGAAAGATTTTCCAGGCAGTGGCAGCGGCAGCTGTCTTTGCTGTTGTTTTTCTGGCGATTGAACTGGGAAGACGATCCGGGCAGGATGGTGGTTATGCTTTTGTGATTGAAACACAGAATGCGGAACAATCCAAAGTAATTCTCCCCGATGGTACCGTGGTGTATCTGAATGCTGCAACAAAACTAAGGTGCCCTGAAAGATTCAATCAAAAGCACAGGACCATGGAGCTGGAGGGAGAAGCGTACTTTGAGGTAGCAAGGAATGAGGATATGCCTTTCATAGTCAAGGCTAAAAATATACCCATAAAAGTTTTGGGAACAAGGTTCAATGTAACAGCCTATGCAGATGAACCATCTGTCACCACGGCATTGCTTGAGGGCAGACTGGAACTAGGAGGAGGAGATAAGAAGATCACCATGCTTCCCGACGACATAATCCGTTTTGATGTCAACACGAGTACCGTTTCAAAGTTTAGACAAAACGCGTCGCAATACATTTCCTGGACTGAAAGAAGGTTTGAATACAACATGATCACATTTGACGAACTCTTTAAGCGCCTCTCGCGTCAGTATGATGTCAATATCATTTTTACAGCTGAAAAGAAAATGGACAAAATTTTCAATATTTCCCTCAATAACGGGGAAACCATTACCGATGTCCTGGATGCTCTTTCTCTGATCATTCCTTTTACTACAAGAAGAGATGGAAAAAACCTTTATATAACATTCAAATAAATCATCATGCATATTAACCTAAACCTAAAAAGATTTGTACTCACTACAGGGTTGATCCTGCTGGGGGTATTTTCTTTCGGACAGACGATCACCCGGGAGTTTGTGAACGTGCCCCTGGTCAATGTTTTGAAAGAGGTTGAAAAACAGACAGGTATGTCTGTTATCTACGAAACCAGCGAGGTCAATGAATCGCATCTGGTTACCGCCAGATTTGAAAATGCATCTTTGGAAGAAGTTTTGCAGACGGTACTCGATGGTTCGTTATATTACTCTATTGAAGGCAAGATCATAGTGCTCCATAAGCAGCCTTCCGGTAAAGAGAAACCGGTTTTCCATGTCCAACAACAACAGGAGCATCGTGTTTCAGGTACTGTTGTAGACGAGTCTGGTCTCCCCATCATTGGAGCTTCCATTGTTGCCCAGGGATCTCAGACTACCGCCATTACAGATTTGGATGGGAACTTTTCCATCCTTATACCGGCCGATGGTGTCCTGATAGCTTCCTACATAGGATTTGTTACCCGCACAATTCCTGTCAACAACCAGACAGAAATAAACATAGTGATGATCGAAGACCGTCTTATCCTTGATGAAGTGGTTGTTGTGGGCTACGGTACTCAAAAGAAGAAACTGATAACGGGGGCCAACCTAAACATCAAGGAAGAAGACATCACCAAAAGAAGCGCCCAGAATGCTCTTGATGCACTTATTGGCCAAAGCCCCGGAGTACAGATCATAGCTTCTTCGGGACAGCCAGGTGAAAATTTCCGTGTAAGTGTTAGGGGTTTGGGAACTGTGGGTGATGCCACACCTTTATATGTGGTAGATGGAGTACAGGTAAGCAGTATATCCCATATCAATCCTTCTGAGATTGAATCTATTGATGTTTTGAAAGATGCGGCTTCGGCAGCAATTTACGGAGCACGGGCAGCCAACGGTGTCTTGCTTGTCACCACAAAAAAAGGGAAAACCGGTAAAACAGTGGTTGGATATGAAGGATTTGTGGGATTTCAGTCCCTGGTGAGAATGCCCGAGATGCTCAATGCACAGGATTATATGATGATCATGGACGAGGCCAGTATAAATTCCGGTGGAACAGCTTATGGCTGGTTAAGTGAATTCAAGATTGATCCGGCCAAGATCGGGCAGGGAACAGACTGGCTGGACCAGTTAGTGGTCAAAAATGCAAAAACCCAGAATCACGTGGTTAGTGTTAGCGGTGGGTCTCAGCTCAGTGTCTTTGCCTTGTCTTTGAGTTACAGCGGACAGGAAGGAGTGATTGGAGGTAAGGATTATTCCAATAATGAACGGTTTAATTTCCGGATAAACAGTGACCATAAAATCTTCAGGGATATTGTAAAAATTGGAGAGAATATTTCCTTATCCTATATTAACCGGAGTGGAATTCTTACCGGGAACCAGTTTAATAACATCATAAACGAAGCATTAAGAGCCACTCCTGTCTTAACGCCCTATAATGAAGACGGTACGGACTATGCCCCGGCAACCTTATGGTACGTTGATGAAGTGAATCCATTGGCATCACTGGTGATGAGAAATCAGAACAAAACACAGACAGCCAGGTTGTCCGGAGATATTTACCTGGAGGTTCAGCCCATAAAGAATTTAAAGCTCAGAAGTGTCTTTGCCCTGGATTACAATAATTCCAATTCGAGGAGTTATACACCGCAATTTAATTACGGAAGCGGGTTTTACAACGACACCGATTACGTGATCCAGCAGAATGCACTTAGAACCAGCTGGTCATGGGAAAATACCCTCAACTATAATTTCAATCTTAAAAATCACAATTTTGATATCTTACTTGGTATGCAGGCCAGGCAGGAAACCGGTCAAATGCTTTCTGCTCAAAAATATGATCTGATATTCAATGATTTTGACCATGCCTGGATACGCAATGCCACCAATTCGAATGCGAATATGGTCATTGTAGACGGATACCCCTACAACCTGGATAACCTTGTTTCTTATTTCGGCCGTATCAGTTATAACTACAAGGAAAAATACATGTTTACAGCAACGGTCAGGGCCGATGGATCTTCAAAATTCGGTCCTGCTAACAGATTTGGTGTATTTCCCTCTGTATCTGCCGGATGGGCTATCAGTAGCGAAGGTTTCATGGAGGGTGTGAAAGATGTGATCAGCTTCCTCAAACTGAGGGCCAGCTGGGGGCAAAACGGGAATAACCGTATAGCCGATTACACCTATCTTTCAACCATAACGACCACTTCTTATGCCTTTGGAGATAAGGACAACCAGACTTCCACCACAACGGGTGTCTATGAAAATTCCATGCCCAATGTTAATGTCAGATGGGAAACATCCGAGCAACTTGACCTGGGTCTGGATATGCAATTCTTTAACGGGAAAATACAGGCTGCTTTTGACTATTACAACAAAACAACAAGGGACTGGCTGTTACAGGCCGATGTGCTGGATGTGTTCGGTGCCCAGCAAAATCCGTATATCAACGGTGGCTCTGTAAGAAACAAAGGTGTTGAATTCGGGGCGTCGTATTTTGGCCAGATAGGGGACGAATTTCGTTTTTCCATAGGCGCCAACGGTGCATTCAACAAAAATGAAGTCATATCGATCCCCAATGTGGAAGGGGTCATACACGGATCACAGGATGTTCTGTTCAAGGGAATGCAGGAAATGAACCGAGCCCAGGAAGGTTATCCCATAGGCTATTTCTGGGGATTGAACATGCTTGGGATTTTCCAGAATCAGAACCAGATAGACAACCATAAAAATTCCGGAGGTAAAGTGATACAACCCTATGCCAAACCGGGAGATATCATCTTTGAAGACGCTAATGATGACGGAAATATTACACAGGCCGACAATATATACCTTGGACAACCTTATCCCACCACTACTATTGGATTGAATCTTTCCCTCAATTACAAGGGATTTGATTTCTATCTGGTTGGGAACGGCTCTTTTGGCATGCAGATCGCAAAATGTTACCGTCCGGCAGACCGCAAACAATACAATTATACCACGGATATTCTGGGCCGCTGGACAGGAGAAGGGACTTCAAACACCATCCCCCGTGTGACCAATGGCGATGAAGATAACGGGAATCGCTTGTATATGTCTCAACTGTACATAGAAGATGCCGATTTCTTCCGCATCAGCAATGTTACCCTTGGATATAACTTTGCCCGTTTATTCAAGCAAAAGTCAGTTATGAGCCAGTTGCGCGCTTATGTAACGGTTCAGAACGCACTGGTCCTTACCAGGTATTCAGGAATGGATCCTGAAGTCGGTTACAGTGGTGGTTCTACATGGGGATCCGGTATAGATCTGGGCTTTTATCCACGTGCCCGGACGGTCCTCTTTGGTTTGAGTATTAAACTTTAAAAACGACGGAGATTATGAAACATATCATAAAACTAGCAGCAGTAATCTTAGTATCGGTTAATTTGTCATCCTGTTCAGACGATTTTCTCAAGAGTGAGCCGATGACTCAGCTGACTTCAGCAAACTTCTATAAAACCCCCGAAGATCTTTATATGGCTCTGGTAGGTTGCTATCAGCAACTCAGGGGTGGTTACGGAGATTTTTTCCAGCTTCTGAACATTGCAGCAGACGATTGTTACGGGGGAGGCGGATATACCGATGCTTACGGCAACCAGATATGGGATGAGTTTACTCATTACAATGACCTGGAAATTAATCGTTACACATGGGCTTCAAAAGTCTGGCGCGCCATCAGAAGATGTAACGTTGTGGTGGAACAGGCGGAAAATATTGACTGGGGGGCTAACACCAAACTGAAAAATCAATATGTGGCCGAGGCCAGGATGCTCAGGGCCTACTGGTATTTCATGACACAGGCCTGTTTTGGTCACATTCCCCTGATCACAACATCGGAACAACTTGAAATTGAAGGGCAGGCAGATCCTGACGATGTGTACGCTTACATTGCAGAAGATTTGAAATTTGCTATTGAGAATCTGCCGGCAACCCGGTTCCAGGACATTTCCAAGGGCGATATAGGCCATGTGACCAAGTGGTTTGCGCAGGGATTTGCCGCCAGGGTATACCTTTTCTATACCGGATACTACGGCAAAAGTGAAATGCCCGGCCTGACCAAAATCCAGGTTACGGGTTATCTGAATGATATCATAACCAGCAGCGGGCACGCATTAGTTCCAAGTTTCAGCTCACTATGGCCCTGGTCTATGAGAAAAGATTACTGGTCCAAACAATCCCTTTACGTGGGTAATCCCAACCTGGTGTATGCCGGAGAGTACAATCCCGAGATCGTATTTGCCATAAAATTACATACGGGATTCTCCTTCTCTCATTCACAATACATGGGCATGAGGGGAGAAAAAAAAGCAGGAGATTATGACCCGTTTACTTCCGGGTGGGGAATGGCCACCATTACTCCCAAGGCTTACAATTGGTTTGAAGAAGGTGATACACGCCGTTTTGCCTCTATTGTTAATCTGGCTGCAGAAGGGATCCCCTGCGATGGAACGGATCAACGTGAATTCACCGGTTACGTACATAAAAAATATCAGAACCTGACTTCTCCTGTTGACAAGACAAAAGGTTATCCGCAATACCTGGGTGCCAGCAATAAGAATGCCAACCCCCAGGACCAGATCATCATGCGGTATTCTGATGTTCTGCTGATGGCTGCCGAACTTATGGTGGACACAAATCCATCCCAGGCTCTCAATTACGTTAACCAGGTCCGTAACAGGGCATTTGAAAACACTTCACATGCGTTGACATCTGTTACCAAACAGGATATCCTGGATGAAAGGGCCAGGGAATTTGTTTTTGAAGCCCTGCGGTACCATGATGTATTGCGCCAGGGACTCACCAAAGCAAAGCAAATCCTTGATGTGAAAGGCGAAATCGTATTGAATGGGAAAAATCCGACGACAAAAACCATCGACTGGCCAATTGAAAAAGAAGGCCTGTTCATGATCCCTTACAGTGATGTGTCTTTGTCAAACGGTAAGCTCCTCCAGAATCCGGGATGGTAAAGGTTCAAAAGCCGGGTTACACTTGTTTGTACCGTTTTAAATTGAAAATTATGAACAAAATACTTGTATTAATCATCCTGTTGTCTTTTTCAGGCATTGACCTTCAGGCACAGCAACCTGTATTGAAAAAGAAAGGGGATGCCACCCAATTGTATGTTGACGGAAAACCCATGCTGATGCTGGCAGGCGAACTGGGCAATTCTTCCAGTTCCAGCGAAGCCTACCTGAAAGATGTATGGCCGGGACTAAAGGCATTGAATTACAACACAATACTTGCAGCTGTTACCTGGGAAATGATAGAGCCTGAAGAAGGTGTATTTGATTTCAGTTCCGTTGACCACCTGATCCGCAGTGCCCGCCAGTACGATCTGAAACTGGTACTGCTCTGGTTTGCCAGCTGGAAGAATGCCGCCTCGACCTACATTCCCCTGTGGGTCAAAAAAGATTACCATAGATTCCCCCGGGCCGAAGATGCAAGTGGAAAACCGGTGGAGATCCTCTCTGCTGTATCTGAAGAAAACATGAAAGCCGATGCACGCGCCTTCCGTTCCCTGATGAAGCACATTGCCCAGGTGGACGAAACTGAGCATACAGTGCTTATGATGCAGATAGAAAATGAACCGGGCATACTCAATACCCCCAGGGATTATTCTCCTGAAGCAGAAGCGCTTTTCAACGGACCCATCCCGGAAGACCTGGCTCAATATCTGAAAAAGAACAAAAACAACCTTAGCAGGGACCTTGCAAAAGTTTGGAGTGCCAACGGGTCCAAAACTAAAGGAACCTGGGAAGAGGTTTTTGGTGAGAGCAAAATCGGCGGATGGAGCCACACCGGAGAATTTGACTGGCACGACATGTACTACTATACAGAGGAATTGTTCATGGGTTATTATTATGCCAGATATATGGGCTACGTGGCAGCCCAGGGAAAGAAGGAATACGATATTCCCATGTATGCCAACGCGTGGCTTAAAGGCCCCGATTACGGCTGGTCCGGAATGCACCCCGGAGGAGGACCGCTTCCCAGCGTCATGGATATGTACCGTTGTGCCGGACCGGCCATCGATATCTTGTCTCCGGATATATATGTGCCTCATTTCACAGAAATTGTCGAGTGGTATGACCAATTGGGGAATCCTTTGTTTATTCCCGAGACCAGGGGCGGGGAGCTGGGTGTTTCACGCCTGTTGTGGTGTCTAGGGGAGCACAACCTGATGGGTTTCTCACCTTTTGGGATCGATCGCAGCGCAAGGACCGGTCTTGCCGGAGCCCAGGCCGATCCCCTGGCACAGGCGTACAAGCTCATTGACGGGATGCAGGACATAATCCTGGAATACCAGGGAACCGACAAAATCCGGGGTTTCTTTGTAGACAATGACAACCCTGAACAATCCTTTGTTTTGGGCGAATATATTGTTACAGCCGATCTGATGCGCCCCAGAACATATGCCTCTATGGGAGCTCCTGCTCCCGCCGGGGTGAGGAATGTGCCTGAAGCCACGTCCGGGGGCGGATTCATCATCCTCCTGCCCGGCGGGGAATACATGGTCATGGCACGCAATGTCAATGTCAGGTTTGCTCCGGCTCAACCAGGGAACCTGCCTTATATAGGTTTGGGAACTTTATCCGAAGGTGTATTTGAAAATGGAGAATGGATTCAGGGAAGGGTATTAAACGGGGACCAGATCCATGGCAGCATATTTACAGGAACAGGATTAAAAATGAACACACTGGGCATTCAGAGGGTTACATTATACCGTTACGGTAATAGAGATATCAAACGCAGATAGTTTGGTTATTTAGTTTTTTAGGTTAGATGATAATCTTTCACCTCACCCTGTAGTGAGGTGAAAGATTTGAAATCTGAGACCGGATAGGAAACTACGCTTTTTATCCTTACATTTATTCACCCCTTCCTGTTCTGGCAGCATGTCGGCACCCTGCCCGAACATGACAGATAAACCACTAACAATTAAATAAATGTACCCTTTATGAAAAGATTACTGATATTGACAGGGGTGCTTCTCCTCTGCCTGCAGGCGAACGCCCAGCCTTACCTTCAGAGCTGCGCGGTTGACGTTAGTCAGGATTTCACTGATTTCAGCAACACGTATTTTTTTGCCGATTCCCTGGCCTCGTTTAATCCTGCAACAGCATCAGGGTCCATCCGCTGGAAACGTCACAGCCTTTTTGGCAGACAGGCTTTCAACACCACCAAAGTCTTTCCGCTTCCCCTACAGATGCTTGATTTTCCGCCTGACCAGTACGAAAATAATCCGCAGCTGCGTTTTAGTATCGATTTTATTTCCCCGGTAACCGTCCGGCTCAGGGTGTACACTTCGCCGGTCAACCTTCCGGAAGAAGAATCGCTCATGCTTGTGGGAACACCCCCGCGGGACGAATCCTGGACCTATACAAGGGGAAACGGCACACATACCTATACGGGCCGGGAAGGTAGCATTGTTATCAGGGAGTATCCCTTCACCATCATGCTCTGCGATGAGCGTGGCAGGGAAATGACACGCACAAGGCACTGGGCCGATAACGATTCCACCCAGATCAAGGTGTTACCTTTCCAGTTTATCAAAAGAGCCAGCGACAATATCCGGAGTATCAATCCGGTATTTTCCCTGCGTCCGAACGAAAGAATTGTGGGTTGCGGAGAGTCTCCCACCGCTCTGAATAAAGTGGGGCAAAAAGTACATTTGTTTGTGACCGATCCGCAAAGTCCGGAAGGGGACCAGATGTACAAACCCATCCCATTCTTTATCAGTAACAGGGGATACGGGATGTTCATGCATACCTCTGCACCGGTCACCTGTGATTTTGGAGCAACGCATGCCGGATCGGCCAAATTGTTCATGGCAGACGAAACGCTTGATCTTTTCCTGTTTTGGGGAAAGCCTGCCGCTATCATAGACCAGTACACCAACCTTACCGGTAAAGCCACCATGCCTCCCTTGTGGTCATTTGGCACCTGGATGAGCCGTATAACATATTTTTCACAGGAAGAAGGCTATGAAGTGGCCGGAAAGCTGCGGAAAAATAAAATACCGGCAGATGTGATCCATTTTGATACAGGCTGGTTCCAGACCGACTGGCAATGTGATTATGTTTTTGCTCCGGACCGTTTTCCCGATGCGCAAAAGATGATCAATGACCTGCTGGCAGACGGATTTCATATTTCCCTATGGCAGTTGCCATATTTCACCCCTAAAAACAAATACTTTCCGGAATTGATCGAAAAGGGCCTGTACGTGAAAAACCAGAAAGGAGGGCTTCCTTACGAAGATGTGGTCCTTGACTTTACCAACCCTGAAACAGTTGCCTGGTATCAGGAAAAACTGGAAGGATTGCTCAGCATGGGGGTAGGGGCTATAAAAGTGGACTTTGGCGAAGGGGCGCCTCTGAACGGCTATTATGCTAACGGAAAAGGAGGCCTCTACGAGCACAATCTGTATCCATTGCGTTATAACAAAGCGGTAGCCGATATTACCCGCAAAACAAAAAATGAAACGATCATGTGGGCCAGAAGCGCCTGGGCAGGATCACAACGGTATCCGCTGCATTGGGGTGGGGATGCTGCCAATACCGATATTGGAATGCTGACCACACTGCGAAGCGGCCTTTCCCTGGGATTGTGCGGGTTTTCTTTCTGGAGTCATGACATTGGGGGTTTTGTACAAAGCTGTCCGGAAGAACTATACAGCCGATGGCTCCCGTTTGGTTTTCTGACCTCCCACACACGCATTCATGGAGCACCGCCCACAGAACCATGGTTTTACAGCAACGAATTTATGGATGGTTTCCGCAGATCGGCAGAAATGAAGTACCGCCTGATGCCCTATATCCTGGATCAATCCCGGGAATGTACCCAAACAGGTCTGCCCATGCTGCGCGCCCTGCTCATAGCATACCCCGACGACCCGGTGGTCTGGCAGATAGAGGACCAGTATCTCTTTGGTAGTGACATGATGGTAGCTCCCCTGTTTGAGAGTGGCAGTGAACGCCTGGTTTACCTGCCGGTTGACCGCTGGGTGGACTATCAGAGTGGCAAGACCTATGAGCCGGGCTGGCACAGGATAGCTGCAGGCCAGATTCCTGCCGTGATCCTGGTCAAAAAAGGTGCCGTTATACCACAGGTCCCTGTGGCTCAAAGTACAGATAAAATAGAATGGGAAAAAGTAAAAAAAATTAAATATTAGCATGATAATGAAACGATATGCTTACAGCCTTCTGGCACTGACTATGCTGCTTCCGGTATCCTGCTCCCGGAACAGTGGTTCTTTGGATCCCGATACACAGCAACTCTTTATTGGTGAAAATATTGCCGTGGCCCCCACTGTTTATGGAAAAGTGAAGGGTTATATTTTAAGAGACATATACCATTTTATGGGTATTCCCTACGGAGCCAACACCGAAGGGAAAAACAGGTTCATGCCACCCTGTCCTCCTGGACCCTGGGAAGGAGTGCTTCCCTGTGTGTATTTTCCGACTTCGGCACCCCAGATAGTAAGGTATCCCCGCAATTCTGAATCCTATTCCGCTTTTGTGGATAGGTGGAATTACGACGAGATAGGAGAAGACTGCCTGCGGCTCAATGTGTGGACCCCGGCTCTAGACGAGAACAAGAGACCGGTCTTGGTATGGTTGCACGGCGGTGGTTTTTCAAGCGGTAATTCCATTGAACAGAACGGATACGGAGGTGAGAACCTTGCCCGTTACGGGGATATTGTATTCTGTTCTGTAAATCACCGTCTGAACGCATTTGGCTTTTCAGATTTTTCTGCAGCAGGGAGCGAAGCATTCAAATATTCGGGTAATGTGGGATTGCTGGATATTATTGCCGCACTGGAATGGATACGGGACAATATTGCCAACTTTGGCGGTGATCCGGGCAATGTTACCATCATAGGGCAATCAGGAGGTGGTTCCAAAGTGAGTGCCATTGCCACCATGCCTGCCGCCAAGGGACTGGTTCACAAGGCAGTTGCATTAAGCGGGAACTCCATTAAGGCGGGAAACCCGGAATTTTCGGCAGGCCTGGGCGCATTCATCCTGGAGGAAGCCGGTTTGCAACCTTCACAAATAAATAAGCTACAAGAAATGCCCTGGGAGGAATACCTTGCCCTTGCCAACCGGGCAGCCCTGAAATACAACAGCCGGTTGGCGGGACTGGGAATCAGGGGAGGATTCGGCCCGGTGGCAGACGGAACGGTATTGCCTGCCGGCTCGTATTTTTCGGCAGATGATCCGTCAATTCCCGATATTCCCATGATATACTGTACAACCTTCCATGAATGGAATCCCAACAGGGACCGTCCGGAACTGGAAAATGTAACACTGGAAGAGGTGACAGAAAACCTGAAAGAACGCTATGGAGAAAAAGCCCTCGAAATTGTGGCAGCCTATGCCGGTCAGTTCCCGGATAAAGAGCCTATAGAAATCTGGGCCCTTATCAGTTCCAGCAGGGTGAACGTGATACGTGCAGCCAACATCAAATTGCAGCAGCAATCCCCCGTCTATGTAGCCTGGTTTGGATGGCAGCCGCCTTTGTTTGACGGACGGCTGCGTGCTTTCCACTGTATAGACATATGCTTCTGGTTCTATAACACAGACCTTATGGTCACCCACACCGGGGGTGGAAAGGAACCCAGAAGGCTTTCAAAGAAAATGGCAGATGCCCTGCTTAGGTTCATGAGAACAGGAAATCCCAACGGAGGCTCATTGCCATTCTGGCCTGAATATTCCATTGGAAAGGGTGAAACCATGGTGTTGAATACCCTTCCGGAAGTGCTCAACGACCCGGACAGGGAAGCACGCCTGGTCCTGGAACAGGTTATGTAACCTTTTACCTGGTATGATCCGTGATCAGAAAACGGTGAATTTTCTTGATAATTCCTGATATCGCCGAACCCGGAGCCCATTCTGTAACGGTTTGACATTGAACCATGGCCCGGACCATTTCCGTATCAAAGGGAAGGTTCCCTATTACGGGGATCTTTTCCTTTTTACAATAGTGGTGAATTTGCTCTGTCATGTCGGGGTTCAGGTCTGATTTGTTGACAACTACATATATTTTTATATGAAAACGGCCTGCCAGCTCCAGGATCCTTTTCAGGTCATGCAAACCACTTCCTGTAGGCTCGGTGACAACAACTACGGTGTCTGCACCGGTAAGAGATGCTATGGCGGCACAGCCGGTACCAGGAGGTCCGTCAATAATTATTGTATCTGCGCCTGAAGATTCTGCCGTTTTCCTTGCCTGTTCTCTAACCTTACTGACCAGTTTGCCTGAGTTTTCTTCTCCCGGAGCAAGCCGGGCATGCACCATTTTTCCTTTTCTGAAATTTCCCACGAACCATTTACTCTTATCCTGGGGCACCATTTCTATTGCGTTTTCCGGACAAATTCGGGAGCAAAGCCAACACCCGTCACATGAAGTTTCAACAATGGAAACCCTGCCTTCTGCGATGACTGGGTCGGGACAGCGTTCTATGGCTTTGAACCGGCAGTATTCCAGACATAAACCACACTGGGTACATTTGTTATTACAGATGACAGCTTTTTGTCCTGAAATGAATATTTCTGTCAGATAATTATCCGGATTCAGCACCAGGTGTAGATTGGCAGCATCTACGTCACAGTCTGCGACTACAACATGATCACAAAGCGTAGCCAGAGCTGCGGCAAGGGACGTTTTACCCGTGCCTCCTTTTCCGCTCAATATGCAAATTTCTTTCACTTTTGGCATGATCTTTCAATATTTATGAGCAATCGGGCAAAAGCTTGTCCATAGGACAAGTCTTCGTTTACCAGCAAACGGCTTTCTGAATAAATTTGCGCAATTTTTTTATCGTAGGGGATTTTCATCAGAAGAGGTATCTTTTTTTCATCAAGCCATTCATACATGCGGTCATCTCCCAGTCCGGCCCTGTTAATAACAACACCGAAAGGTTTGCTTAATTGCTCGAGCGTTTGGACTGATAGTTTCAGATCATTCAATCCAAATGGAGTAGGTTCGGTAACCAAAACCACAAAATCAGCCGGAACGACAGTTGCTATGAAAGGACAAGATATACCTGGGGGAGCATCCATAAGCATTATGTCGGCATCTGCTGTCAGGGTCAATGCGGCTTTGATCACGGGTACCGGTGAATATACGCCGATATGGGCACGTGCTTCTGTGATCAAAGCGTTTTCAGCTATAGAGAATGTTATAACTTCCCCGATGGTTTTTTCTTTTTCAGAGATGGCTCCGTACTGACACGCCGCCAGACACGCTCCGCAATCATGACACAGATCCTCAATCAAACAGATATGTTTCTTTTCCTGTAGGCAAATAATGGCATTGTAGCTACACCAGTCACGGCAGATCCCGCAATAAACACATTTTTCCTGATCTATTTGAGCAACGTTTTGTGTTATAGTCTTTCTGTCAATGACCCTGCCATGGAAAAATTCAGTCACATTAGGCTCTTCCGCATCACAGTCGGTCAGGACAACGTTTCTGTTCTCCCTAACCGCAATAGCAAAGAGATTGGTAGAGATAAAAGTCTTTCCGGTACCTCCCTTTCCACTGGCGATGGCAATTTTCATAACAGAAGACTTAGTGGTCACAGACATTCGGCCCGGTTTTCAATGCTCCCTTCATCCATTCCTGTATCAGAACTGCCGGGGTTTCAGAAGGAGCTCCCACGCAAACCTGAATATTCTGTTGGCTGAATAAATTTAAAGCCCTTTGCCCCACTCCTCCCGCGATGATGTGCGTGACTCCTTTTTCTGCCAGCCAGGCAGGCAGCAGTCCGGGTTCATGAGGCGGTGGGGTGAGATAGTTCTCGGATACTATAGAATCGTTTTCCGTTTCAAGTATGGCAAATTGTTGGCAATGACCAAAATGGGCACACAAACGACCGTTTTCCAATGGGATGGCAATTTTTTTCATACCTATTTATTTTTTGGGTGAGACCATTTCAATGATACGGCTGATCTTCATTTCCGTGTCATTAATGATGATAAGTTGGATCTTAAGGCTGTCGAAGATGGCTTTCACCTTTGCGCCGAATTCTCCGGATATAACTTTTTCGACGCCCCTGGAGGCAACCAGTTGAACAGAGGCGGGACCGGCACCTTCCATGGCTGACCGGTTTGGATTGGGAATGAACTCCATGGAACCGGTTTTGGTGTCATAGATAACAAAATAGGAACAGCGCCCAAAACGACTGTCCAATGTAGCTTCCGGGCTGTTCCCGGTAGAAGTGATCGCAATTTTCATGATATAAGGTATTTAAAACGTATCTTGTTCACATTGCCGCACGTGTGATGAGCGGCATAAAGGGCAGACAATGGAAGATTCTTCCTTGTCCGGATGGTTGAAATAACACTTACAGTTCCTGCAGAGGAACCATTCACTGGTAAAATATACCGGTCCGCCCTGGAAAATTATCGGGGCGCCTTCTGACAGGGCTTTGGCTAACTTGCGACGTGCACTTTCGTAGATACGGGCAAAAGTGGGCCTTGAAATGCCCATGTCCCTGGCCGCTTCTGTCTGTTTTTTCAAGACATAATCGCTTAACCGGATGGCTTCGTATTCATCATAATCCATAAGAATTGGAGCAGGTTCCTTATCACTGTCCAGTCTGATTGCACGGAACCCCTTGAACTTTGGGGCATTAGAGATTTTACGTAATTTTTTTGGTCGAGGCATATAAAGAGCATATGTACTATACAAATATAATGAACATTTGACAACAAACAAAATTAGCATTATATTTACCAAATAATCAACTCATTTTAATATGGAAAATCAAAACGAAAAAATTTATGCAATGCCCCGGATTGGCGATCCTGCCCCGGAATTCAAAGCCGTGACCACTCAGGGTCCGATTCATTTCCCTTCCGATTACAAAGGAAATTGGGTAATCCTTTTCAGTCACCCGGCCGATTTCACCCCGGTGTGTACTTCTGAATTCATGACCTTTGCCGTTCTGGAAGATAAATTTGCCGAGGTAAACTGTAAACTGGTGGGACTCTCCATCGATGGTCTGTACAGTCATATAGCCTGGCTTCGTACTATCAAGGAAAAAATCCAGTACAAGGGCATGAAAGATGTGGAAGTTAAATTTCCCCTGATTGAAGACATCACTATGGAAGTAGCCAACAAATACGGCATGGTGCAACCGGGAGAAAGTGAAACAAAAGCTGTCAGGGCTGTCTTTTTTATTGACCCAAAAGGAGTGATCAGGACCATCATTTATTATCCCCTTAGCCTGGGCCGTAATTTTGATGAACTGTACAGGGTAGTGGTTGCCCTTCAGGCAGCCGATGCTTTTGGGGTAGCCATGCCCGCAGACTGGCGTCCCGGAGACGATGTAATCGTTCCGACAGCCGGGTCATGCGGTGTCGCAAAAGAAAGAATGGAAAGTAAGGACGAAATGAAATGTTATGATTGGTTCTTCTGCACCAAACCACTGGCAGAGGAAAAAGTCTGGTCAAAGCTCAAAAAGAAATAATCTTATTTTGGATTATTTGGAAGTATCGGCCTGGCGCTGTGCTTCTTCAATCATCTTTTCATTAGGCAGGATAAAAATCTCCACACGGCGGTTTTGCAACCTGCCTTCTATTGTATTGTTGTCGGCAACGGGTTCGTGAATACCTTTTCCCAGGGTTGTCATGCGGTTGATGTCTACCCCTTCGAGCAACATGAAATCACGTACGCTCCGGGCCCTTCTTTCAGATAGCCCCTGGTTGTATTCCACTGTTCCGGTGATATCTGTATGACCTATGATCTCGATATTGGTATCGGGGTTCTGGTTCATATTGGCCGCAAAACCCCGTAGGGAGGCCTTTGCATTCTCGCTAATTGCCGTTGAATTGGTGGCAAAAAGGATCCCGGATTCCAGGGTTACCTTGATGGCCTGGCCTTCGTTTACGATTTCTATGGAGGCATCTTCGGGAAGTATTTCTTCAAGCTCCTGTTTTTGCTTATCCATGTGCCGGCCAATAAGGATCCCAGCCACACCACCCACAACAGCGCCTATGGCTGTGCCAACGGCCGTGTTTCCGGCAGCGGCACCTATGCCGGCACCTGCAGCAGCTCCTGCAGCAACGCCAATACCTGCTCCTACGCCGGTTCTTCCAATAGTTCCGCACCCTGTCAGGGTAAGGGAAGCTATGAGTACTCCTGTAATAACTATTCTAAGTGTTTTCATATAAAGTTTGATAAATTTGTCATAAGATATGTAAAGATAATGAAAAAAACACTATTTATTCTGGTTTTTCTGAACGTCTGTGCATCAGGCGGACAGATAGCTGTCAACCAGCTTGGCTATTACCCCGGGCAGGAAAAAACAGCCGTTGTGGATGCGCCGTATACCGGTTCTTTCCTGATCGTGGACCATCAAAGCGGAGCCACTGTTTTTGAAGGAATAGCAGGTGAAATATCGCCTTCCCCTTTCTCGGGAAAGGTGCGTACCCGGCTTGATTTCACCTCTTTGGAAAGCCCCGGAATTTATCATATTATCACGGAACAAGGGATGGAGTCGCCTGCTTTCAGAATAGGGGACAGTATCCTGGCTCCGCTGGCATCTGCCGCGCTGGAAGCGTTTTTTTTACAACGGTCCACTCCAGGACATCCGGACACAGTGGTCCTGGTGCATGCCTCGGCCGCATCGCCGGACAGGCCTGAAGGAACTATCATCCCGTCTTCCGGAGGATGGTATGACGCAGGGGATTACAACAAATACATAGTTAATGCATCCTATACCACAGGACTAATCCTGGCCGGATACGAAAAGTATCCCCGTTACGCCCAAAACAGACAGTTACTTGACCAGGTGATGTACAACCTGCAGTGGAGCCTGACCATGCAGGACCCTGCCGATGGCGGGGTATACCATAAACTAACCACTCCTGAATTCGAGGCTTTCATAAAACCCGGTGAATGTAAAAAACCGCGTTATGTGGTGCAAAAAAGTATAACCGCCACATTGGATTTTGCGGCATCTATGGCGCAAGCTGCCCGCATATATAAAAATATTGAAGATTATGCCGCCACGGCAATGGTCATGGAGCAGGCTGCAGAAGCCGCATTTAGCTGGGCACTGGAGCATCCCGAAGCCTTATACAACCAGTTACGGATGAATGAACAATTTTCTCCAGCCATACATACAGGCGCTTATGGTGATTTTTCTGCCGGAGATGAATTTTTCTGGGCTTCCTGTGAATTGTACCTGACCACAGGTAAAGAAATATATCTGAAAAAAGCCATGGAATATGCTCCCGAAAGATTCTCGGCCCCCACCTGGGGCAATGTCTCCGGGCTTGGTATTTTTGCTTTATTAACGCATAACAAGGCCACCGGCCTTATGAAAGAACAACTGGTCGCTTTCTGTGACAGCGTGGTATCACTGGCCGGGGGAGCACCATTTGCTTCGTCTTATGGCAACTCGGCGCGTGATTTTTACTGGGGGTGCCTGTCTGAAAGCTGTTGCGGAAACGCGATCTCTCTTCTCTACGGGTTCAGCCAGACCGGAAACAGGGATTACCTTATACAGGCTTACTATAATATGGATTACCTGCTGGGAAGAAATCCGCTGGGTTATTGTTACGTGACGGGAATGGGCACCAAAAGCCCTCAAAATCCCCACCATCGCCTGGCCCATACCGATGATATCCCCGGACCGCTACCCGGATTCCTGGTAGGAGGGCCCAATCCCGCCAAACAGGACGGATGTGTTTATCCTTCCGATCTGCCCGATGAATGTTATCTGGACGTGGTAGAATCTTACGCGTCCAATGAAATTGCCATCAACTGGAATGCTTCGCTGTTGCATCTTGCCGTGGCACTGCAAGAGCTGTCACCACTACTTTGATAATTATTTGCTGAAGCGATTTTCGATCACTTTCCAGTTAATGATGTTCCAGAAAGCTTTGATATAGTCTGGCCTTCTGTTCTGGTAATCCAGGTAATAGGCATGTTCCCAGACATCACAGGTCAGGAGGGGCTTCTGTTTCTTTGCCAGGGGACATCCGGCATTGGATTCCTGGGTAATGAGCAGGTTCCCTTCCTGATCCAGTACCAGCCAGGCCCATCCGGATCCGAATACAGAGGCGGCTGCACCTGAAAATGCTTCAACAAACTTTTCATAGTTCCCAAATTCTTTCTCAATAGCTCTGAGTAGTTCATTTTCAGGATGCTGCTTAACATCTGAGGCTGCTTTGAATTGCTCAAAATAAAAAGTGTGATTGAATACCTGGGCGGCGTTGTTGAACAGGGGTCCGGCAGGAGCCTTGGCAATAATGGATTCAAGGCTGGCGTTCTCGAAAGGAGTTCCCACGATCAGGTTGTTGAGGTTGTTCAGGTAAGCCTGATGGTGTTTACCGTAATGATAGCCTATTGTTAAGGAACTTATGGCAGGGGCCAGATCGTTGGCTGAAAAAGGCAGTACGGGTAGTTGGTGTGTCATAATAAATGGGGTTAGCTTATTCACAAATATACTCAATTTTACTTACATTTGTTATATGGATATTTTGAGACCGGGGAAAAAAAACGAAGCCCTTTACAAGCAGTTGGTACAGGAGCAGCGTGATATTTTTCTAAAGAACGCTGCCATCAACAGGCTGCCTGAAGACCTGGAAAGGATCAGGCAGGCGTATGAATATGCATACCGTGCACATGAAAAGCAAACCAGGAAAACAGGAGAGCCTTACATATTGCATCCTATTGCCGTAGCACGCATAGTGAATGAGGAACTGGGACTGGGAACAAATCCCATAATAGCATCCCTGCTTCATGATGTGGTGGAAGATACGCCATGCACCACAGAAGAGATCAAGGAGCTTTTCGGGGAAGACATTGCGTTCCTGGTTGACGGGCTGACAAAAGAAAAAATGGAGCAATATGAATTGTCCATGCAGGTGGATAACATCCGCAAAATGTTGATGACCATTCAGTATGACATTCGCGCCTTGCTTATCAAGCTGGCAGACAGGCTCCATAACATGCGGACACTGGCCGAAATGCCCTTGCATAAACAAATGAAGATCACGGGGGAGACCGATTTTTTCTTTGCACCGCTTGCCAACAGGTTAGGTCTGCATAATGTCAAGACAGAGTTGGAGAACCTAAGTTTCAAGTTCCGCTCGCCCGAAGAATATGCCAGGATCCAGAAGATACTGGATGATTATGCCATAGAAACCCAGGGAATAAGAAATCGCTTTGTGGCTTCCATTGAACAGATGCTGCGCGATCATAACATAAATGCCACCATAACGCAGGATATCAGGAGCGTTTATTCCATATGGCGTCATATGAAACAAAAACAAGTGCCTTTCCGTCGCCTGGAAAGTGTGTACATTTTCAACATCGTGTATGAATTGAAAACGGGAGGGCCCTGTGAAATATCAGAAAAGAACCAGTGCCTGGAAATCTATTCCCTGCTTACAGACCTTTACACAGAGCGTGTCGGGAGTTTCCACAACTACGTTGACAATCCCAAGGCCAACGGTTATGAAGCACTGCACTGCATGTTCATGACCGAACACGGAACATGGGCAGAGGTCCACATCAAGAGTAAGCGGATGCAGGAAGCTTCTATACGCGGCAGTATTGTCAATAGGCACAAACATATAGGAATCGGGGGCGTGGATGCCTGGGTGGAGGAATTCCGGGGAACACTCAAGGACATGGTGTACCATGATGGCTTCAACAACAAGGACGGTTTTTTTCTGGAAGGGGTGAAAGCAAACCTTTATAGTGACGATATAAGGGTGTTCACACCAAAAGGAGAACAGATTCTGCTGCCCAGCAATGCCACGGCGCTGGATTTTGCTTATGTGATCCACTCAGAGATCGGAGACCACGCCCTGTTCGCACGCGTGAACGGAATGCTCTGCTCTATCAAAACTGTGCTCAAACGCGGGGACAGGGTTGAAATTGGGACATCTTCAGCTATCATGCCGCAGAAAGACTGGCTGAAGGCGGTGGTCACCTATAAAGCCAAATCCTGTATAAGGAGCGCACTCAGGAAGCAAAACATATCCGTCAAGCCATCCAAGTATAAATTTGCCAAATGTTGCTCACCGCTTCCCGGTGATGAGTTGCTGGGATTCGAAGCCCAGGACGGGAGCGGAAAAGTATTTGTGCACACCCGCAATTGCGAGCACGCCATAAAACTCTCTACAGAGCACGGAGAAACGATTGTCAATGTGGACATAGAAGTGGATGATTTCACGTATTACCCTGCCCGTATTTATGCATTTGGGGTTGACCGTAAAGGGATCACGTTTGAAATATCCCAGATCATATCCGAAGAGTGGGGCCTGAACATCAACAACATGACCGTGACTACCAAAGATGCCCTTTTTGAATGTGATATCCTGCTTGAAGTCCGCTCTGCCAGGGAGATCAACAGCATCATAGCGCGGCTTGAATCGGTCCTGGGTGTTGAAGAAGTCCGGAGGAAGACTATCAGGCGGGATTGAGCATTTTCCCTGCTTCTTCAAGATCTTTGGGAACATCTATACCCTTGGTATAACCCGGCACTTCTACCATTTTTACCCTCATATTGTATTCAAGGAATCTCAGGTTCTCCATTTTTTCTGATGATTCCAGGGGACCGGGTGCCAGGGAAGCAAAACGGAGCAAAGCTTCCCTGCGGAAGGCGTAGACCCCGATGTGCCTGAAAGCCTTAGCTTTATATCCTTCGGGATCCCGGGTGTAAGGTATGGGAGCCCTGGAGAAAAGCAGGGCGAAGCCCTGTCTGTCTGTCACCACCTTCACCACGTTGGGATTATCGAATTCCCCGGGGTCGCTCAGGGGAGACATCAGGGAAGCGACATCTACACTTCCTGCGTCCTGTTCTTCAAATACGCCGAGAAGGGCTTTCAGAGGACCTGCCGAGGTAAAGGGTTCATCGCCCTGAACGTTGACAATCACATGGGCCTTCGGGTAATGTACCGCTGCCTGGGCAATCCTGTCACTGCCACTAAGGTGCCGGCCGGTGCTCATGCAGGCTTCTCCGCCGTGGCTTACGATTTCCTGGAAGATTTCCCGGCTGTCTGTTACAACAACCACTTTTCTGAAGAGGCCAGTTTCCAGGGTTGCGCGCCAGGTGCGCACGATGACTGTTTCGTTTCCCAGCTTCTGCATGAGTTTGCCCGGAAAACGTTCAGATGCGTAGCGTGCCGGAATTAATGCAATGGTGTACATATTATTCAAAGCTATAATTTTCGAAATACTTCCTGATCTGTTCTCTCAGGTTCACGCGGATGCTGTCAATCCGGTAGGAAAGGGCCGGGATTCCCTGGTCAGTGAAACGGGCGCGTCCAAGGTCAATTTTATAATCTCCCGGGACTCCAAGAACGTCAATGCCAAATTTGAACGGAACGGGAGATTTGAGAAGGGAAATATGGTAATGAAACGTCCCGTCCATGTTATGGGATCCGGCTATGGCCGCCCTGTAGCGGTCCATCTCCATGATGAAAGGGTACACATCTACCCGGTTGTCTGCCACGGTGGCTTCCACGCGGATGCTCTCTATCAGGTTGAGCGCCTTTTTCCTGAACATCAGTTTGCGGGAGATCTCGGAAAAAGTCTCTCCGTCCAGAAGCACCAGGCCGTTCCCGCTGATGCGGCAGGCCCCCTGCAAGGTGGAAAGTATCAGGTTCATACTGGTATCGAGCTGCGAGGTGGCCGAAAACTGAATATCGGCAAGCCCCCTGAAAGACCTGATCATCGGGAACAAGGTGTCTATGGAGGGAAAGAGCCGGGTTACCTCTTCCAGCAGTATATCCTTCATTTCCATATTCAATCCCACATTCAGGCTGTCCTTGTCCGGCGTTGCGTACAAGGCGTCGATGGTAATGTCCCCGGCGTTTGAAGAGGCCTGGAGTTCGTCCAGCTGCAGGTACCGGTCTGCCGCACGCAGCATTCCGTGCAGGCCTTTCATCTGTAAATGGCGGTAATAAGCGTTGGATACGGCCAGAACCAGCTGCAGGTTCACGTTCCCCGGCACGATCAGCAGGTTCTGATAAACGGGGATTTCCAGGGAATCGGCCAGGCTGTCTGGTTCATTCATAGAGAACATTCCGGAACTGATTGCCCCAATCAGCTCGTTGCAGTCCAGGGTATCGCTCTGAAGATCAAAATTGAGCCCCAGGCGGCCCCGTCCCAGCAGGACCCGGCGTATATCGGTCATATACCCGTTAAGCAACAAATCAGATCGTCCTGCCCTGATCACGGTGTTGGCAATCTCGAGCCGGTCATTTTGCAGTACAAGATGTGCATCGTTAACCTCTGTGTTGAGCGGTATATAAGGTGTAGCAAATTGTATCTGGCCGGCCTGCAGTGTTCCGTTCACATTCCACCTGCGCAGCAATCCGCGCTCCTCCTTGTCCAGATCCAGGGACAGGTCGGCATAAGAGAATTCGTGACGGGGTCGTGTTCTGCGGAGCAGGAAAGCCTCCCTGCGTGCAGACAAGCCGGTTGTATCCCTGCGCTGCGGTCTGATATTGCGGCTCAGGTCTGCCTGCAGGTGCAGGTCCGAGATACGTCCCCGGTGAACGCCCATAATGGCCCCGGCTGAACCGGATTCCAGCGTTAGTCCTATAACCGGAAGGCTCTGGTCGCGGCTGTCGGGTGTAACCCGGAAGACTACATGTCCATTCCCCATCCCGATGCGTGTGGAATCATTTACATATACCTGCAGGTTCCTGCTTTTCAACGACCCGCTCAACGGCTGGACCTTGGTGCTGTCCATGGTGAACATGCCCGGGGTGCTGCCGGCTTTGAGCTCTGTTCCGGATAGGGCTGCCAATTCCCGGCCCTTGTAACGGATTTGCAGGCTATCGCTGCCAGCCTCAAGGTCCAAAGACGTTCCCGGGCTGATGCCCAGGAACACCCGGGTGGCATCGGCCCTGCAGAAAAGGCTGTAGGAAGGTAAATCCAGGGTAAATCCCTCCGTCAGGAAACTGCCCCTGAGCATGATGTTCCCCAATGCGGCCGGTGTGAGGTCTTTAAATCTGAAATCGGCTTCAAGGTCAGCTGAAACTTCCCCGGTTGCCTGACCTTTGGTAATGCCTTTTACAAGATCCGATAGATGGTCAAGGCGCACTTCCAGTCCGGCAGTAAGCTTTACAGCAGGTTCTTTTAACACAGAGGACAGAATCCCGTTCAGAGACAGGTCCAGGGCAGGACTTCTGACTTCCATGCCTTTTATTTCCAGGCTCCCGTGGTTGCCTTTCAGGGGATCATAGGAAGAGGTTATACCGGCTTGAATTTCAGGAATCATGATGCCTGTGGGAAGGTGCATAAAGCTTCCAGGGCCGGCCGTAAGGCGGGCGCTGAATACCGGGAATTCACCACTCTGGTAGTTATAGGCCCCGTTAAGGATAACAACCACATCCTTAAGCGGAAGGGACGATTCAAACGGTTTTTCGCGGGGTAGCAGGTTCAGTGGAATGGCGTCGTAAATGTCTGCAAGGCCGGCAGAATCAATGCGGCACACGCCCCGCAGTTCCAGGCTGTCTTCATGCAGGCCCATGAAACCGTTGATGTACAGGGGAACTTTTCCGAGTACTGTTTCACAATCCTTGAAATAGTAGTCATCAAAAATATTCTCAAGGGTTATTCCTCCCCTGACCAGGAATGGGATCCTGTCAAAGAGCAGGTTCTCTCCCACGATCAGGGTATTGGAAAAGGATTTGATGTCTGCGTTGTATCCCCCGCTCCTGAATGGAGCCCGGGCCGTCATATTTTCAATGCCCACGCTGTAATACACCGTATCCTTGTAATCGTGATACGTAAAGCGCAGGGTGTCGCTAACGCTCAACCGGCCAATGGAAAGTCCATAAGAAGGGGACAAGGTGTCCTCCGGTTCGGGAAATATATCCCAGTTTGAGCGGTCCTGTTTGTCTGTAAACAAATGAATTACAGCTTGTTCAAGATGAAGACGGGGAATGAAAATCTTGTGCAGCAGAAGGGCAGAAGGGCGAAGGGACACCTCCATTTTTCTAAAAGCCAGCAACGTATCCGCCCACTTTCCAGTACTGTCCGGTGCCGGCACCAGAATTTTTCCATTATCCAGTTCAGCGGTAATATCAGGAAAGTCCCTGAGCAGATGGGTCGTGGCCCTTGAAATGGAAACAGAAGCTTCCAGGTATTGGCTTGCATACCGGTTCACCAGAGAAGTCAGTCGGGAAGGGGTCAGATAAACGGTAACAGCGACCATCACGGCCATCAACAGTCCAAGGGCAGATAAGAAGATGATCAGAACAATGCGCCATCTTGTTTTCATGCCAGCGAAATTACATTTTTTATCCGTATGGCGCAACATTTAACAGATTTTGCGCATCTTTGCAATATGAAGAGACCACAATCCTTTTTCATCGCTTTTTTTGCCCTGATTCTGGCAATATCCGGCTGTAAAAAGGAAGACACGGTGTATTACATCAAAAGCAATCCGCAGGAATTGCATTTCAGCAACAACGGAGGTTTGGACACGGTGGCCATCAATTCAAACTCGGGATGGACGGTGACAATACCCCTTGGGTGGTGTAAAACCAACCTTTCTTCGGTCGGGACACCGGTTAAAACGGTTTTGCTTTCTTTCTCGGTGGAAAAGAATGCGACTACACAGGCACGCAGCCAGAATGTGGTTATCATATCCAAAGCCAACAGCAGCATTCAGTCTGTAATCAAGATATTTCAGGAAGCCGGCGATGATCCGGACGATCCTGATGACCCCGACGATCCCGACATGGCCGACACCTTGCTTATTGCCCCTGCTGTCTTTGAAATACCTTGTATAGGAGGCAATTACGAGTTCACCCTGGAATCCGATACCACCTGGACTTACCAGGGAAGCAGCGCTGCCTGGTGCAACCTGGCATCTGAACAGGTATCGGGCAACCGCGGGGAATACCAGCTGACCTTCAGTGCCGGATCATCTAAAGACACCCGGGCCAGGACAGCTTTACTAACCTTTAAAACAAGCAACGATTCCCTGGCTTACTTGCAGGTGACACAAAGGTCCCTTGGGATTTCAGTGGTAGAAGATTTACTGCTGTTCCGGGATGATGTCAACACGTTCAGGGACCTCAGACCCTGGATGGACAGTGACAGCACCATTCACCTGCTTGCAGACCTGGATCTTTCTGCCATATCTAACTGGACTCCTATTGGACTTCATACCAATGCCATGCTCTTTAGTGAGAACAACAGCAGTATTGCAGGCGTTTTCAATGGGAATAACCATACGATCAGCAACCTGTCAATCACCCAGACGTCTTACCGTTCTGCAGGCTTGTTCGGATATGTGAAAAAAGCCAGGATACAGGATATCACCCTGGATCAAAGCTGTTCAATCACCATAGTGCCGGGCCAGTATCAGACCCTGTCTGCCGGTGGTATTTGCGGAACACTGCTGGGAGGGACCATATCCGGTTGCCATTTTCAGGGCACGATCCGGATGACCGGCCTGAGCACTACAACCGCTACAGGCGGCATAGCCGGCGAAATTAATGTCGATGCCAGCCACAATGCATCCCTTGTCACTGATTGCATGAATAGCGGAGCCGTTCAGGGACTTTATGCGGTTGGAGGAATAGCAGGCAAATTGACCGGCAGCAGCATATCGTCCTGTGAGAACAGTTCCGCTGGCCTTGTAAAGGGTATGGGGCTGGTGGGAGGCATTTGCGGTCAATCCTGGACCAATGCTGTTATTGAAAACTCGGATAACTATGGCCGCGTGGAAGGCACAACAGAAAAGACGGGTGGAATATGCGGAGAGCAATTTAGCCGTTCACTGATCAGCCACTGTGTTAACCATACGGGAGCAATAGTCACGGGAACTTCACGGCTGGGAGGAATTTGCGGGTATGCAGCCAGTACCAGCAGTATTAAATACTGCACAAATGAGGCCGGGATATCAGGTGTTTCCGAAACCGGGGGCATATGCGGGTCTCAGTATCTTACCTGTTCCATAGAAGGTTGCAGCAATTCCGGAACCATCGCGGGTTCGGGAACCGGAGACAACGAAAACACCGGAATAGGGGGTATCGTGGGCGCGAATTTTGGTTCAGAAGTTTCCAGTTCAGAAAATTCGGGCACGGTGGATGGTCAGTCCACGGTGGGGGGCATAGCGGGATATACCAATTACGTGATCAAGAATTGCACCAATCTGGCTGCCATTGAGGGCGGCACTTTCATAGGAGGCGTTGCGGGCATGGCCGGGGGTACGGGTTATGTACTCTCTTTTCTGACAAACAGCGGTACGGTGACAGCATCCGGTGGTGCCGGGGGAATCATCGGGAACATCACCAATGGCATGTCTGTAAGTTTCTGTACCAACCAGGAAGCAGGAGTGGTTTATGCTTCTGCCGGTAGCGCAGGCGGTATTGCCGGATCGGTCAATAATTCATCCGCCACTGTATCGGACTGTGAAAACCACGCTCCGGTTTCTTCCGGAAAATGGGCGGGCGGCATTGTAGCCCTGAGCCAGGGAAAAATTCTGGATTGTCTGAATACCGGACAGGTGTCTGTGCCCGTCACCAATGACCCGGTCCAGAATGAAGAAGGGATAGTAGTTGAAAATATTACAGTAGCGGCTGGTATTGCAGGAATGACTTCCTCTTCGGTGGAAAATTGTGAAAACCAGGGTGCTGTCAGCGGCTATACGGCAGGAGGGATTGTTACACGTTTCACATCCAGTGTATCGTTATATAAGCTCAAGAACTGCACAAACAGCGGTCAGATAACCGGTACAAGAAGTGCAGCAGGTGTGGTCGCCACGATCACCAAAGGCGGAATCGCAGAAGCGTTAGAGAATTCCGGAAGTGTGACAGGACCGTATTGTGTGGGTGGTGTTGTGGCTGAAAACGTAAAGGGATCCCTTACAGACTGTGTAAATACCGGGACCATACAGGGATCGGAAACAGAGATTGATGATGAATTTTTTGCCCTGGGTGGCGTCTGCGGGATGAACGACAGCGGCAACATGACCAATTGCAGCAATTCAGGCATAGTGAGCAGGATTGGTCAGACCGGGAAGTACCGTTACGTGGGGGGCATGGTCGGGGTTACCGCCCGCGCCACAGGAACCGGAGGTTTGCTCAAAGGGTGTTCGAATTCCGGACCGGTAAGCGGCCATATTAGTGAAGTCCCGGAAGATTACAACTACGTGGGCGGATTCTGCGGCTTGTTTGCCTCGGGACCGGCTCCCGAAGATTGTACCAATACAGGCACCGTAAACGGTCAGCCTGCCAGTGATGAGAATATGTACGGAGGAACAAATTAAGAAACATAAACCATTATGACACCATTCAAATACTTACCATGCCTGATAGCTGCTGCATCTATGTTATTGCCGGCCTCCTGTTCAAGGGCACCGGAAAGGCTGCAGGTCATGTCTTTTAATATCAGGCTCTCGCTGGTAGATGACGGGGAAAACCACTGGGACATCCGCAAGCCGGCTACTGTCAGGATGATTGATTCACTCCGGCCCGATGTGCTGGGGGTACAGGAATCGGTTAAGGAACAAGTGGACTACCTGGTGCAAAACCTGCCGGACTATGCCAGGGTAGGGGTGGCGCGCGACGATGGAGATTCCATAGGGGAATTCTCGGCCATTTTTTACCTGAAAGACAAATATGAAGTGTTACAGCATGGAACGTTCTGGCTGAGCGAAACCCCCGATATCCCCTCTTTCGGATGGGATGCCGCCCATATGAGGATCGTGACCTGGGGCAAGTTCAAAAATAAAAAGACAGGAAGTACTTTTTTTACGTTCAACACCCATTTTGACCACAGGGGAGAGGTTGCCCGACGTGAGTCTGCCCTTCTCCTGGTGCAAAAGATCAATGAGCTCGCGCAAGGGGCTCCCATAGTTTTTATAACAGGTGATTTCAATGCCCAAGTCACTGACCCGCTCTTTGAACCGGTTAAGGCACATTTTTTGGATGCAAGAAAGGAAGCACCCGTTACCGATACCTTATCTACGTACAACGGATGGGGTACGTATGACAGAGCTCCCATTGACCACATTTTTTACCGGGGCGCCCAGGCGTTATCCTACCGTACAGTAACCGATCATTTTGGCGTGCCCTATGTGTCTGACCATTATCCGGTGTTGGCCGTTTTTGAATACGAATAATTAAAAGATATCATATCCATGAAGAAAAAAGGAAACCGTATGATCACGGGACTGATGGCAATGTCCCTGCTTATTTTAATGACCGCATCCTGCCAAAAAGATTATAAAGTGTCTGACCTTCTGGGAACATGGGCTTACCAGGACAACACACAATATACCATCACATTCCGCCAGGACGGCACCATGGGTTATACGGCCCCCGTTTCGGCCCCCTCGTATACGCCTACCTACACGCTGGATGGGATCTACATTTATGTCCGGGTCATTGTAGGCAGTGCCACCATAAACGATGTGGTCGAGATCCGTTCCCTGACCCCGACCACACTGGTTGTTTATTACGACGGAGACCTTCTTTTTGACGGGCAATCCCTGGACGGGGAATACACCCTGCTCAAAAGATAGCTTTTCCCCTTATAATTCTTTGATTCTGATATTGCGGAACCACAGCCTGGACCCGTGTCCCAGGAACCCTATCTTTCCCCCTGTCCTTTCCAGCCCGGGATGTTCCCTTTCGTCAACGGGGCCTGCCGATATATCTCCTTCCGTGATTACTTCACCGTTGAGCGTAACGCGGATATACGTGCCTTTGACGTAGATCTCCTGTTGGTTCCACTCACCGACAGGCCGAAGGGCATCACGGTTGTGTGCCGGGATCACTCCGTAAACGGATCCGTGGTACTGGTAATCCAGCAGCCATGGCTGGTAGATGGGATCGAAATGGTCCAGGATCTGGATTTCCATGCCTTCATAGGCAGCATCCCCTGTGCCGGGTGTACGGATGCCTACGCCGTTGTTGGCCCCCGGGGTGAGTTTGAACTCAAACCGGAATACGAAATCGGAATACTCCTTAGCGGTGTACAGGTCGCCGAATCCCTGCCCCGTGGGCCGGACTTCCAGGACCCCGTCCCGGGTCAGGTAATCGGTTTTGTTTCCTGTCCATTGATGCAATGTAGTGCCGTCAAAGAGCACGGTAAAGCCATCGGCTTCTTCTTCCGGGGACAGTTTGTAAGGCTCGGGACGCTGGAGTTCCCGCACGTAAATGTCGCGGTAGGCCACCTTGCTGCCGTGTGCCTGGAGCTCAATGGCCCCGTAGGGGAAGATCGGCTGTGAGCGGTCCCAGTAATTTTCCATGACCACATTGTCCACCACCAGTTTTCCGTTCAGGTACACAGTAACGCGTTCTCCCTGCATGCGAATGAAAAAGCTGTTCCATTCCCCCAGGCGGTTATCGGCCACCAACAGGGGAGCAGACGGATTCTTCGCATTGTTGTACAGGCCGCCCGATCCCACCTGGGCCCCCACATGCACCCGGGCAGTGTCCCAGATCTGCACCTGGGGT
>MWDM01000006.1 GCA_002070565.1 Bacteroidetes bacterium ADurb.Bin139 | reverse complement strand
CACCCACCGTGGTTACGATGCAGACCATCCGCGCGTAACGGGCGATGTGGGTAAAGCCGGGGTAAGCATCTGCTCTGTAGAAGACATGAAGGTGCTTTTTGATCAGATCCCGCTTAACAAGATGTCTGTATCCATGACCATGAACGGAGCGGTGCTGCCCATCATGGCTTTTTACATTGTAGCAGGCCAGGAGCAGGGTGCCCGTCTGGAGGAACTTAACGGGACCATTCAGAACGACATCCTGAAAGAGTTTATGGTACGAAACACTTACATTTATCCACCCGAATTTTCCATGCGTATTGTAGGCGATATTTTCTCCTATGCCGCCAGAAATATGCCGCGCTTCAATTCTATATCCGTTTCTGGCTATCATATGCAGGAAGCCGGGGCAACCAGTGAAATTGAAATGGCCTATACCCTGGCAGACGGGCTGGAATACCTTCGTACCGGGGTGAAAGCCGGTCTGGATATTGATGATTTTGCACCCAGGATTTCTTTTTTCTGGGCAATTGGCATGAACCATTTTGAAGAAATCGCCAAAATGCGCGCTGCACGTATGATATGGGCAAAAATTGTTCAGTCCTTCAATCCCAAAAATCCAAAATCACTATCGCTGCGGACGCATTGCCAGACTTCGGGCTGGTCGCTAACAGAACAGGACCCCTTCAACAACGTGGCCCGTACCTGCATAGAAGCCATGGCCGCCGCACTAGGGCATACCCAGAGCCTGCATACCAACGCCCTGGACGAAGCCATTGCCCTGCCCACTGATTTTTCGGCCAGGATCGCACGCAACACCCAGTTGTACCTGCAGGACGAGACCGAAATATGCAGGAGCATTGATCCCTGGGCCGGATCGTATTATGTCGAGTCACTGACACATCAGATGGCACACAAGGCCTGGGAACTGATCCGGGAAATTGAAGACCTGGGTGGAATGGCCAAAGCCATAGAAACCGGCATTCCCAAACTCAGGATCGAGGAAGCGGCTGCACGTACCCAGGCCAGGATCGATTCCGGAGAAAAAGTGCTGGTAGGGGTCAACAAGTACCGTCTGGAGAAGGAAGACCCCATAGATATCCTGGATGTAGACAACACAAAGGTCCGTCTATCCCAAGTAGCCCGCCTGGAGGAACTCAAAAAGAACAGGGATCCAAAAAAGGTGGAAGCATCCCTGGCTGCGCTCACCCGGGCAGCAGGCGATAATTCGGGGAATCTGCTGGAGCTGGCTGTTGAAGCAGCCCGCAACAGGGCTACACTGGGTGAGATTTCGGATGCCTGCGAAAAAGTAGCAGGACGTTATAAAGCTGTAATTCGTATGAACAAGGGAGTTTATTTATCGGAAGTAAAGGATGACCTTAACTTTGCCAGGGCCAGGGAAATGGCAGCCCGCTTTGCTGCCAGGGAAGGCCGCCAGCCCCGCATCATGGTGGCCAAGCTGGGCCAGGACGGACACGACCGCGGAGCCAAGGTGATAGCCACCGGCTATGCCGACATAGGATTTGATGTTGACATGGGCCCCCTGTTCCAGACACCGGAAGAAGCAGCACGCCAGGCTGTAGAAAACGATGTGCACATTATAGGTGTGTCTTCCCTGGCCGCGGGCCACAAGACTCTCGTACCCCAGGTAGTGAAAGCCCTCAGGGATATGGGACGTGAAGACATTATGGTTATTGTGGGAGGGGTGATCCCCGGCCAGGATTACCAGCAACTGTACGATGCAGGTGCTGTAGCCGTATTCGGGCCAGGAACCCCGGTGTCGCAGTGCGCCATCAGGATGCTGGAATTACTGGAGCAGCAGTCAGAAAAATAGATCCAGCAGGCCTTGCCGCGGCATGTCGCCAAAATAGTCATCCAATGTGAAACCTGCCAGACGGCAGGCGATGGCTTCCCGGTTATGGGGACATCCGCGCAGGGCCTGTTCAATTTCCTGTGTGGGTTTAAGGAAAAAGTAATCTCCATAGATCTTCACTTCCTCTATGATCCCATCCTTAACGGTAAGCAGGAATTCAATATTACCTCCCGCAAACCTTTCCCGCCTAAGGGTGTCCTGTCCCGTTTCCCGGCCGTAATTCCAGGCATAGGTTCTGTATTTGTTCCTGCAAAGTGTTTCTATGATCCGGCACTCATCCGGGTCCAGCGGCTGTTCCCGGGTTTGCTTGTCCGGATTGCCGGCTATATGTTTTTTCAGCACATCCAGGAAATCCTCTGTTTTCATGCCCTCGGGCAGGTATTCAGATAAGTTGCATACCCGCCTGGGATTGCTTGCCACCCCGCGTCCCTTTTCCCTGTCTTTAGCCTGCAAGGCCAGGGACAAGTCCCCTATGGAAGCGCTGAAGAGCAGGGTTCCGTGCATGAGAATACGGTTTTTGTACAGTGCTATGGCGTTTCCCGAGAACTTGCGGCCGTCAACCACCAGGTCGTTGCGTCCTTCCAGGGCTGCGCCAACCCCGAGGGCATGCAACGCATCCAGAATGGGTTTTGTAAAACGGGTAAAGGTACTTCCGGTATCGGATCCTGGCAGGTATTGGTCCATAAAAGAATAATTGATATTGCCCAGGTCGTGAAAAACGGCGCCCCCGCCGCTCAGCCTGCGAACTACCGGGATATCGTGTTCCCTCACATACTTGGTATTGATCTGGTCTTGTGTATTCTGGTTCCTTCCCACGATAATGGATTGGGCATTCCTCCACAGCCGGAATATTGGTTCATTGGTTCCGGTCAGCAGGTATTCTTCCACCGCCAGGTTCCAGTAGGGGTCTGTTGTCTGATCTATGATACAGCGCATTTCCCCGCAATTTTACGACAGACCCGTTGATACAACCTGTAAACAGCCCATCCCAGGGCAAGACCTATAAGGGCTCCGCAGAGCACGTCCAGAGGAAAATGTTTGCCTACATAAATCCTGCTGTAGGAAACGAGTCCCGCCCATAAATATATTCCGGAGGTATACCATTTCTTTCTGTACACCAGGCTGGAAAAGCAGGCCAGACCAAAACAATTGCCGGCATGTGAAGATACAAAGGAATAAAGTCCTCCCTTATCCTCGAGCAGCCGGAAAGTCCCTTCCCATCCCGGCATGTGGGAAGGTCTTAAACGTTGCACCCACTCTTTGATCAGGGCAGATGAAACCTGGTCTGTGAGCAGGAAGGTGAACAACAAGCCCAGGATGGCCGCAAGGGCGTAACGCCAGGGAAGTACCAGGAAAAAGCCCCCGGCAATGAACAGGTAAAGGGGTATCCATACCGGAATATTGGAAAGGATTTTCATCACTGGATCCAGAAAACTGCAGTGTGCTCCGTTCAGTATGAAGAAAAGCTTGTGGTCCAGCTGGATTATTGATTCCACAATATGTTCCATATTTGCTCCTTTAATTGGGGAATATTCTTCCCCGTTATGGAAGAGATGAGCAACACGGGCAGGGAACGGGGCAGGTGGCGGCGAAGTGACCGTTCTGCGGCCTGGTCCAGAAGGTCAGCCTTTGTAACGGCCAGCATGCGATGTTTGTCCAGCAGCTGGGGTTTGAATTTTTCCAGTTCCCTGAGCAATACCCGGTATTCTGCTGTAACATCCGGGCTGTCTGCCGGCACCATGAACAGCAGTATGGAATTGCGTTCAATGTGCCGGAGAAACCGCAGTCCCAGCCCCCGGCCCTGGTGTGCTCCCTGGATGATGCCCGGGATATCGGCCATGACAAAGGACCGGTTGTCGGGCAGGGATACAATACCCAGTTGCGGTCCGAGGGTGGTGAAGGGATAATCGGCGATTTTTGGCCTGGCTGCCGATACGGTTGACAGAAGGGTAGACTTTCCGGCGTTCGGGAATCCGACCAGACCCACATCGGCCAGCAATTTCAGTTCCAGGATAAACCAGCCCTCCTGTCCATTTTCACCGGGCTGGGCGAAACGCGGTGTCTGGCGGGTGGCCGTTTTGAAATGATTGTTGCCCAGACCGCCGCGGCCTCCTTTGCACAGGATGAATTCTTCTCCGGGTTTAGTGAGTTCTGTAATTATTTCCTGGTCATCTGCACTTTTGACAACGGTCCCCGGCGGAACTTCCAATATCACATCCTTGCCGTCTGCCCCGTGTGCCAGGTTGCCCCTGCCGGGTTTTCCATGTTCTGCACGTACGTTCTTTCTGTATTTGAGGTGGATCAGAGTCCAGAATTGCGGATTTACTTTGAGTATGATATGACCTCCCCGGCCTCCGTCGCCTCCGTCGGGTCCGCCTTTTGGAACGTACTTGGCACGCAGCAGATGCACAGATCCGGCGCCGCCGTTGCCCGAGGCGCAAAACAATTTTATATAGTCTACAAAATTGGTTTCAGACATTCACTGACCTGGTTGAGTGTATATTCCGGTGTTTTTGAACTATCAACAGCTATGAATTTACCCTGTTTCTTATAATGGTCTATGATGGGCACTGTCTGGGCATAATAGGTAGCCAGGCGGTGACGTACCCTTTCCACATCCATGTCATCGGGCCGGTTCTCTATGCCCCCGCGGCGCAACAGGCGCATCTCGCAGACAGCGTCATCAACTTCCAGCTGGATCATCAGTTTAAGCGGGTGCCCCGTTTTTTCCAAAAAATCATCCAATGCTTCTGCCTGCGGCAAAGTTCTTGGAAAACCGTCAAAAAGAAAACCGCGGGCTCCCGGATTGGCTTTCACATTGTTAGCAATCAGGGAAATCACAATCTGGTCCGATACCAGGTCCCCTCTGGCCAGTATGGATTCCACTTCCTTTCCCAGAGGCGAACCCAGCCCGATTTCATTGCGGAGCATATCTCCGGTAGACAAATGAACAAATCCGAATTTATCGATCATCAGTTTGGCCAGTGTTCCCTTGCCGGATCCCGGCGGGCCTGCAATAATAATATTGAGCATAGTTTAATCTATTACGTAAAGGTCTTTGAGTTGTCTTCCCAGATCGTTGTAATCCAAACCATAACCTACAACAAAATCGTTGGGGATCCTGATACAGGCATAATCTATGGGGATTTTGCCCTGATAGGCATCGGGTTTGAAGAGCAGGGTGCATATCATGATCTTCCGGGGATTTCTTTTTTTCAGGTCTTCTACCAGTTTTTCAATGGTTTTTCCACTATCCACCACATCCTCAACCACGATAACCGTTCTGTCGGTTATGTCTGTGCCCAGGCCCACCAGCTCCCGTACCTTTCCCGTGCTGCAGATGCCGCTGTAAGAGGCCAGTTTTACAAAAGTGACCACACAGTTCAGGGTGATCTTTTTAAGCAGGTCTGCTGCAAACATGAACGAACCGTTTAGAATTCCTATAAAAACAGGCTTATCAACGTTACCAAGGTCTCTGTTCAATGCCGCGGCCACCTGTTCAATGGCCTTGTCAATTTCCTGATACGGGATGTATGTCCTGAAAGACTTATCTTGTAGGGTTATGCGTTCCATAGAACAAAAATAATCATTAAATTTGGACTTTTAACAGAGTCAGACAATGAATCCGCAAGTAAGCATCATCATGGGCAGTATGTCGGATATGCCTGTAATGGAAGAAGCAGCACGCTTCCTGGACCAAATGGAAATTCCCTTTGAGATCAAAGCCCTGTCTGCACACCGAACCCCGGAAAAGGTTGCGCACTATGCACAGCAGGCATCACAAGGTGGGGTAAAAGTGATCATTGCCGGAGCCGGCGGGGCAGCCCACCTTCCCGGGGTCATTGCCGCTTACACGGGCATCCCGGTCATAGGGGTACCCGTTAAATCCGGAAAATCCCTGGAGGGATTGGATTCCATCCTGTCTATTCTGCAGATGCCCGCAGGAGTACCTGTAGCTACCATGGCACTGGACGGAGCCCGCAATGCCGCCATCTTTGCTGCCCGCATCCTGGCCCTGTCCGATCCCCGCCTTGCAGAACGTATGCATGACTTTCAATCAGGCCTGGGCCGGAAAGTGGAAGAAGCGAATGAATCCATCAAAGAAATCAAATACCGTTTCAAAGTCTAAAAAAATAAAGTAAAACAAAGCTCATCAGAGGGGAGCGCAACCGGAGAGAATGATCATGAGAAATGTTTTATTACTGCTTTTATGCAGCACGGCAGTCTGTTGCTTACAGGCTCAGGACCGCGATGTTATTCTGGAAAACCTGGCCATGGAACAGGATTTCACGGGGCAGGACCTTGAAGAAATGCTTCAATCGCGTATTCACCTTAACCAGGCAACAAAAGAGGATCTGCAGGCGACCGGATTCCTGACTCCATACCAGGTAGCATCCCTGCTTGATTACAGGCAGCGCTACGGCGCTTTCATTTCATGGCCCGAGGTGTTTCTCATACCAGGCTTTACAGAGCAGGACACCCGGCTGCTCTCCCTTTTCTTCCACCTGGAGCAGGAATCAACCTATGACAAGCTGCTGCCGCTAAAGGGAATGTTCCGGCATGGAAAACATTCATTGCTTGCTCAGACACGGACTTTTTTCCCCAGGGGTGAAGAATACAGTCCCATCACGGCAACGGAATACCAGGCACGTCCGAATTCACGTTACCAGGGGGTTCCCTGGTACAGGTTTCTTCGTTATGAGTACCGTTTCAGGAACAGGGTGCGCTGGGGAATCACCCTGGAAAGTGATCCCGGAGAAAGGCAGGTAGTCGATTTTCTTTCTTTTCATGCCGTGATAAAGGATATTAAACCCTTCAAATCCCTGGTAATTGGAGATTTTCGTGCGCGTTTTGGACAGGGACTTCTGTTGTGGAACGGTACGCAATTCGGCAAAGCTTCTTCTACCGCATCGCTGTGTAACAAAGAAATGGGAATAACCCCCTACCGCTCCAGGGATGAAAATCTTTTTTTCAGGGGATTGGGTGCAACGCTTGGCAGGAAAAATCTTGATGTTTCCGTTTTCCTGTCTTTCAGGGCACTCGATGCACGTATCACAGAGGAGGGTTTCACCTCTCTAGTTGAAACAGGGTACCATCGTACCCCTTTGGAGGAAGAGAAGAAAAATACCCTCGGATCCTGGTCTGCCGGTATGAACCTCTCCTGGTCTGCTGAAAGATGGAAAGCCGGTATAACCGCCCTTGGGTATGGTTACGATCATCCCAATGCAGGCAGAATAACCTATTACAATGTTTATAAAAACCGTACCGTACCATTTGGCGGTATAGCTGCAGACCTGTCATTCAGACTGCCTTCATGGCGTTTTTTTTCTGAAACGGCTCTTGACCTGGGTGGATCACCGGCGGTGTTGGCCGGGATCATTTATTATGGAGATAACGGGAACCAGGCGGGTATGCTGCTCAGGTGCTTCACGCCATCCTATACGGCAGCCTACAGTACCCGTGTGGGGCGCAATACTACTCCTTCCAACGAATATAGTTTGCAGATGACCGGCACCCTTGTTTTACCCGGCCGGTGGAAAATGGATATGAGCGGATGGTTTTTTCTGTTTCCCCGCCCGCGGTACCTTTGTCATGATCCCTCCTACGGATGGGATGTACGCTTGCAGGTGCATAAAGATGATCATATGCTTTTGCTTCGCCAGCAAAGGTCAATCTCGGACAAAGGCATTCTGGACAAACCATCGCTCAGCCTTCGCTCAGGGATCAGGTTGCCGGGTTTATGGCTGCTGAAATTGCGGGCAGACGGTGTTTACTGCAGGCTCCGTGAATATGCAGGGGAATGGGGGCTTGCCGCGTATGCCCAGTTGGAATATGAAAACGTTAAAGATACATTTGGCGGATCTTTTCGCCTGTCCCTTTTCAGGACAGAGTCATGGGAATCACGTATCTATGTCTATGAACCTGATGTTTTGTACGGATATTCCGTTCCCGTTCTTTACGGAAAAGGCATCCGGGCCTGTCTCAATGTGGGGTATTCTCCCCTGTATGCTGTGGACCTTTGGCTGAAAGTGTCGGCCACGTACAGGGAATCGTTCATGTGGGAATCCAAAGTGCAGGTCAGGTTCCGTTTCTGACAAAAGGCACAAAATCCTTTCCGGCAATGATCCTCAAAGAGGAGGGAATGAGTTTGAACATATAGGGCGGGGCACCCATCAGCTCCCCGTCCGTTTCCAGGCCGGTGGTTTGTTTGCTGTTGGGAAGCACCTCAATTGTCCTGCCCCTGCCGTGCATGGACTCTTTGTAAGAGTATACATTGCCGGCAATAAAATCCTTTATCCTCAGAGCCAGTGCCACCTTGTTCATGGGCCTGACCAGGGTAATGTCAAACAACCCATCGTCGGGAATGGCCAGAGGAAGGGCTTTCATCCCGCTCCCTATGTAGGTCCCGATTCCAATGCTGAATGTGAGAACCGGTCCTTCATAAAAAACGTTCCCGTCTACAAGAACCCGCAAGTCTTTGGACTGGTATAAGAGAAACTGATGCAGAAGACTTTTCAGGTATAGTGAGTGCCCCCTGCGTTTGGTCTGTTCCACAACTTTTTCGTAGCGACAGATCACGGCCGCATCAAGACCCATGCCGGCGGCATTGGCAAAAAAACGTGACCGTTCTATCCCGTAATCCTGGAACGAAACCCATCCAATGTCGGTCAGTATGCTGTTTTCCTGAATGATAGTTTCCATGGCAAGCTCATAATCAGAAGGGATCCTGTATGTGCTTATCAGATCATTGCCTGTTCCTATGGGTATGATACCAACTGTCATGTCCTGTGTTGGTACATCCTGCTGATAAAAAATCCCGTTGACAACTTCGTGGAAAGTGCCGTCGCCCCCAATCACAATAAAATGCCTGAAACCTTCACGGATGGCTTCTATGGTTATGGTGACGGCATGATACTTGTGTCTTGTGAAAACGCAGTCAAAGCTCAAATCACGTTCATGCAGGTACTTTGAAACATGGGGCCAGAGAAGGGCCGTTTTTCCGCCTCCTGCAACAGGATTAAGTATGATCATCCATTTAGCCAGGGACATAAGACAGGTCATTGAATTGAGACCTCAAAAGTAAGAATATTTATGGTAATTAATGTATATTTGCCAAATTGAAATCTAACAGATATCACTAATGGGAAAAATAATTGCCATCGCAAACCAGAAGGGAGGAGTTGGAAAAACTACGACAGCCATCAACCTGGCAGCATCACTGGCTGTGATGGAAAAAAATGTTTTATTGGTAGATGCAGACCCACAGGCGAACACAACCTCGGGGCTTTGTTTCGATCCCAATGCACCCAGTGGCGACACCCTGTACGAGTGCCTGATAGGAAAAATGCCGATCGAGAAAACCATCATCCAGACCGAGATCCAGGGCCTTAAGCTTATTCCTTCCCACATAGACCTGGTAGGTGCTGAAATTGAACTTTTGTCGGTTCCCGAACGGGAAAGTGTCCTGAAATCCAGCCTGGATGAAATTCGCCAGCATTTTGATTACATATTCATAGATTGTTCTCCTTCTCTGGGTCTGATCACCGTTAATGCCCTGACGGCTGCAGATTCTGTGATCATTCCGGTACAGTGTGAATTTTTTTCCCTGGAAGGACTGGGCAAATTGCTCAATACCATAAAAATTGTTCAAAGCCGGTTAAACCCGGCCCTGGCCATTGAAGGTTTTTTGCTAACCATGTACGATTTGCGCCTGCGTTCTCACAATCAGATAGTGGAGGAGATCAGGCACCATTTCCAGGATATGGTTTTTCAGACCGTCATTCAGCGCAATGTCCGCCTGAGCGAAGCCCCCTCGCATGGGAAGCCGGTGGTTCTATATGATGCGGCATCTGTAGGCAGCAACAACTACCTGAACCTGGCCAGGGAATTCTTAAAGAAAAATCAACATGACTAAGAAACCCGCTTTGGGCAAAGGATTGGGTGCCCTGATATCAGAAACTCCTTCATTGAACGACTGGAAACCCAGAACTCCCGTGGTGCTTCCGCAGGTGGAGGGAACTTCCGTGATTGATGTTGATCTTATAGAAGTCAACCCTGAACAGCCCAGAAAGGAATTCAACGAAGAGGCCCTTGCCGAGCTGGCAGCATCTATAAAGAACCTGGGACTTATCCAGCCGTTGACACTTCGAAAGCTAGCTGCCGGAAGGTACCAGCTTGTTAGCGGGGAAAGGAGGCTCAGGGCAGCCAGGATGGCCGGACTGAACAAAGTTCCCGCCTATATCAGGCAGGTAGAAGACAACGCGTTGCTGGAAATGGCGCTTGTTGAAAATATTCAGCGTGAAAACCTGGACGCCATGGAAATAGCCTACGGGTTTCAGCGCCTGACAGAAGAGTGCGATCTGACCCAGGAAAAACTGGCAGAACGTGTTGGGAAAAAACGGGCAACGGTTGCCAACTACCTTAGGTTGATTCAGTTGCCGGCGCAGATCCAGTTATTTATACGGGCAGGCGCCCTGACCATGGGACATGCCCGTGCCCTGCTCTCTTTGGAAGACCAGGAAGCCCGGCTGGTACTGGCAAAAAAGATCGTGGAGAAAGGACTGTCTGTCCGACAGGTAGAAGCCATGGTACGCCCTGCAGGGCCCGATAATAAAGATACAAAGGTACGGGATACCGAATTGCCAGATGCCTATTACAGGGTACTGGAGCGGATCGGGACGTATTTCAACAATAACATAAGCCTGAAAAGAAATGCCAGGGGTGAAGGCGTTCTGACCATATACTGTTCCAGCGATTCTGAAATGGAGGCATTTCTGGAAGCCCTTGAGAAAAACAATATTTAGCCGCTTCTTACGCTGTGAAACGTAGCCTGATAGTCATTTTGTGTATGCTGTGTTCAGGGCCTCTTGTCTATGGGCAGTTTGCTGTGGACATGGGGCAACAGGACACGAAATCGTCACAGGATACTACTGTTCAGGCAAAAGAACCATTCAGGCTGCGTACCTATTTTTCAGCTTTAGCGGGAAAGGACACCTTAAAACTGGGCCGCGTTTTTTCCGGAGCCGTAGTCCTTCCCGGCTATTCCCAGGCATACAACCGGCAATACTGGAAGATACCCGTTGTTTATGCCGGTATTGGTGCCGGTATTTATATGGGAACGCGTTTCAATACCAAATACAAGGAAACGGAAAACGATTCCTACGCTTTATACCGGAATCTGTGCTATGTGGGAGCCGGGTTATTTTACTGGGGCAGCCTGCTGGACGGAGTGGCAGGTTTTAAGCATAAAAAACAAATCCTGCCGGCAAAGGCCACACTGTATTCTGCGCTCCTTCCGGGACTTGGACAGATGTACAACGGAGACTACTGGAAAATTCCCGTGATTTACGGAGGTCTTATTGCCTGCGGGTATTTCTGGCAATATAACGGTTTACAATACAACCGTTACAAGCTCATGTACAACCACGCAATGGCAAAACCATCTGAATATGACGGGTGGATGACACCTGAAAACATCAAATGGTACCGGGATACGTTCCGCCGGTACCGGGATTATTCCATTATCGCCACGGTTCTCGTCTATGCCCTGAATGTGATAGACGCCAATGTGTTCGCGCATTTCCAGGATTTTGACATAAGCGATGACCTGACCCTGCGTATTGAGCCGGGATTTATTCCGGTGACCAACTTTACATCTGCCGGATATCCCGGCGCCGGATTACAAATGAGATTAACCTTTTAATACATGTTCCCATAATGAAATCCAAATGTTTCATCCTGTCAATCCTGCTTGTGACACTGACAGTAACCGCATCTTCAGGCCAGGTAATGAGAAGGCCCACAAAAAAGCAATTAACACAACAGGTAGATTCCCTGTTAAAACTTACAGATTCGCTGCAACAGGCGTTGATGGAGTATGAATTGCCTGCAGCGGATTCATTGTTGCTTGAAAATGAGATTAATGAGGGCGATTTTAATAATCCGGAAACAAACCCGGATTTTGATTATGATTCCCTCTCGACCGATCAGAGACTAAGCTTGTACTATCACCAGAACCAGTTGAACCGGATGCCCGATGCCCTGACTCTTGAAACCCTGGACACAGCCCTTCTGACTTCCACCATACCCGATTCTGTGTACATAAACCGGCTCACCAGAATGAACAGTTTTATAAAATTGCCATACAACAACATTGTCAGGAACCACATCATCCATTACACCCAGAAAATGCCGGACCGTATACCAACCATTCTGGGACTGGCACAGTATTACATGCCGCTGTTCGAAGAAATCCTGGATTCCTACAAAATGCCCCTGGAGCTCAAAGCCATGGCCGTTATTGAATCGGCCCTCAATCCCAGGGCGGTATCCAGGGCAAGGGCCACCGGGATGTGGCAGTTCATGTACCGGACGGCTCTGAATTACAACCTGACCATCAATTCCTATGTGGATGAAAGGCTGGACCCCATAGTGTCGGGGGACGCTGCCGCCCGGTACCTGCTGGATTCATACCGCATATACGGCGACTGGATCCTTGCCATTGCTTCCTATAACTGCGGGGTGGGCAATGTAAACAAAGCCATCCGCCGTGCCGGGGGGTCCCGTGAATTCTGGGACATATATCCATTCCTGCCCCGTGAAACACGCGGATACGTGCCGGCATTTGTTGCAGCCCTCTATACCATGCGTTATTACGCAGAACACCAGATCAGGCCACTCCCCATAGAGATGCCTGCCCACGTAGATACTTTTGAGGTGAACAAAATGCTTCACTTTGAGCAGATCACTTCGTTTCTCAATATTTCAACAGACCAGCTCAGGGACCTGAATCCTCAATATGTCAAGGACATCATCCCCGGGGTGGAACGTCCCTACATCCTGCGTCTTCCCTTTGAATGCAGCGGAGACTTTGCTGCCCTGCAGGATTCCATTTATTCATACAAAGACAGTGTTTATTTTAATCCCTTGATAATGAACACAAGGGCTACCGCTTCCGATACCCAGATAACACACAGGGTGCGGTCAGGGGAAACGCTCAGCCATATAGCTTATCGTTACGGGGTGCGAATAGCCGATGTCAAGTACTGGAACGGACTTCGTTCAGACCGGATCGTTCCCAATCAGAGGCTCATTATTTACACCAGGGGCACAGGGGCTCCGCGTAGTGAAACAGCTTCTGCCGCCGGATCCTCTGCTGCTCCTGCCCGGCCCAGGGGCAATCTGATTACCCACAAGGTCCAAAAGGGGGAAACGCTGGGCGGCATAGCGGAAAAATACAAGGTCAGTGCAGCCAACCTCCGTTCCTGGAACAACATCAGGAACAACACGATCTATGCCGGCAGCACCCTCAAGATCTACACCTCGGCAACGGCAACCACTTCACAGGATGGATCTTTTGAGTACTATACCGTTAAATCGGGAGACAACCTCTGGGATATTGCCAACAAACTGGGAATCACAGTACAGAATATCCGTTCTCTGAACGGGTTGGGGAGTAATTCCAGGATCTATCCCGGACAGAAGCTAAAAATTCGCAAAATCTGATACATCTCAGGCAGGATCGACATCAACCCGGATGCGGGCCGGAGCCAGCGCAGCCTGCCGGATAAGGGAAGAGATCCGTTCTTTTACCGGCTGTGCGTTCACAGTACGCTGTATTGTCACCTGCAGGCGGTATGAAAACAACAGTTCACGCCGTTCTGGCGGGACGAACGGTCCTTCAATACGTGCCGGCAGGCTGGCTGAATCCAGCACACGGCAGAGTGCCCTGCTCCTGTCGGCTGCCAGGTTCTTTCTGTGATGAAAAATGGTGATCAGTATTTGCCGTGTGTGCGGCGGGTACCCGTACCTGATCCTTTCCTGCAGTATATCATCCATAAAGGACGCAGGAAGGCCTTCCCTGACGAACCGGTAAAAAGGATGGTCCATATAGGAAGATTGAATCATCACAGGTACCCGGGGTGTTTGGACTGCCGCCCAGCGAAGCACGTTCGCCATGATGTGGCAGGCCTGTTCCGTGGCCCGGAAATGCTTTCTTGAAAGTAGTCTTTCAGTATGCAGAAAGCAAACCAGCCCTATGGAGCTGTCAAGGTGGTGATGGGTCTGGAAAGGTCTGCAAACAAGTATGCCGGGGTCCTGTGGAAGGTCTTCCGGGAAAGAAGGACCGGCCTCGGCAAAAAGAATTTTTTTCTGTTCTGCCAGACAGCTTTCCACCGCTGCCAGGGTACGCAGATCCAAAGCGCCCCTCATGGTTCCTGTGGTCAAAGAGGCAGCGGTGTCTATCAGCACGTTTTTTTCCGGCATGGGCAGGGCAGCCGGGATGTGTTCCAGGGCTGTGAATTTGCCTTTTTCTATGTTGTATAAAGTTTCCAGAGAGGGTAACGCCGATCCCAGGATCACCTGTGCGTGAAACTGCTGGCCCATCATCAGGGCTGTGTCCCTTGCGTTCAGGTAGGGAACGGACTCTGACTTCTTATGGGCGGGATGCTCTTCCCGTTCCACAACAACCAGGGCAGGCCGGGTGAAGGGCAACAGGAGGGCAAGGTGCATTCCTGTTACCACGCAGGGATTGCCTGCATACAACTCTTTTTGTGCTTTACTTTGCTCTTTTAAAGGCCTTTTAGAATGAAAGCAGATGGCTTTTTCCCCAAATGCGTCCAGCATGAACTGGTGCACCGATTCACAGGAAAACCGGTCGGGACATACTATCAGGCATTGTCCGCCACGGTCAAGGGCCATGCCAATATTTTTCCGGTACACTGTTTCCCGTCCCATACCTTCCAGGTAGAGGGGCGGGCCCGGATCGGGAAAGGGTTTGGGATCCGTGGCAGGACCCTTTGCACGCCTTTTGAATTTCCAGAGGCCCAGGGCCATTTTAGCCACCAGACCCGGAGGGCACATATAATACCGGGCAATCCATTCCCAGAACATAAGTGTTTTTTCAGGGATCAGGGGCAGGGATGGAACAACAGAGATAATATCCCTGAGGCTGTCTTTTGGTCCTCCCTGTGGTGGTTCCTCCCCGATTCTGTAAACTACCCCGGTATGGATGCGGTTCCCCACAGGCGCCGTGACCTGACATCCCGGGCCGGGCTGCGGGCAGAGATCTTCCGGGACCCTGTATGTCAGCAGGCTTTCCAGGGCCAGTGGAAATAGGATATCGGCGTACTTTTCTTTCATTACAAGTTGCGTACTTTTTCAGCCACCTGCTCCATGAGCCAGAAGGGAGTGGAAGTGGCCCCGCATATTCCCACCGTATCTGAGGGTCTGAACCAGGCCAGGGAAATATCTTCCGGTTTTTCAATGGCATAACTGCGTGGATTGGCTTCCTTACAGGTACGGAAGAGGACCTTTCCATTGGAACTTTCTTTTCCTGCAACAAAAAGGATCAATGACCGGCTGCGGGCAAAACGTGCCAGCTCTGTCTGCCTTCCGTCAACCTGAGAGCAGATGGTGTCAAATACTTTGAACCTGTCCGGGGTCATGCCCTGCTCCTGCATGAGGTGGAGCAGACGCTCCCGGATTTTTACGTATTCCTGCGGATTCTGGGTGGTTTGGGAAAAAAGTGAGACAGGCCCGCCCGAAAAACTAATATGATCCAGATCTTGCAACTTTTCAACCACAATAGCATCGCCGCCAACCTGTCCCACCAGCCCGTCCACTTCTGCATGACCTTGTTTGCCAAAGATAACGATCTGGCCTTTTTCCGGCATGATTCTGGCGTGTTCTTTCTTGATTTTCTTTTGTAACAGAAGCACCACCGGACAGGTACATTCCAACAGGCTGATATTCTTTGCGGCAACCATTTCGTAGGTGGAAGGCGGCTCGCCGTGGGCGCGTATAAGGACGGTGGATCCTTCAGGGATATGGTGCAGGTCACTGTGCTTTATCACCCGCAGGCCTTTTGCAGCCAGGCGGTGCAGTTCCTCATTGTTGTGAACGATGGCCCCCAGGGAAAACATGGGTTTGTTCTCCTTCAGGGCTTCTTCTGCACACCGTATGGCGCGTATCACCCCGGAACAGAACCCCGATCGTTTGTCTATTTCAACCTGATATCCCATTTGTCTTCCAATAGCTTTTTAAACCATTCCATTTGTTGGGCAACTGTCATGTTCCCATTGTCGAGCAATACGGCATCAGGGGCCTTGGTAAGGGGATGAACCTCCCGACTGGAGTCCAGGTGATCGCGCCGCAGCACATTTTCCAGCACTTCTTCAAAAGTGGCCTCTTCTCCTTTTGCCTTCATTTCTTCCAGCCGTCTGCGTGCCCGTACCGGGGCGGGGGCGGTCATGAAGATCTTCACCTCGGCTTGTGGAAAAACAGCCGTGCCAATATCCCTGCCATCTATGACAACTCCTTTTTTACCGGCCCATTTTCTAAGTTCATTGTCTACAAAATCCCTGACGCCGGGGATACCGGAAACGGGGCTGACGTTCCGTGAAACCTCCAGGCTCCGGATGCGCTGTTCTACGTTTTTTCCATTCAGGTATGTTTCATCATTACCTGTTTTTGGATTCCTGCAAAAAGAAAGGGTGATGTCTTCAAGGCGTTCCACCAGCCGGTCGGCATCGGGCTTTCCCTGCGCATCTGTAAGTCCTTCTTCCAGGGCATAAAGAGTTACTGCCCTGTATAGTGCTCCGGAGTCCAGGTACGTATAATCCAGGGCCCGGGCAATGGCTTTGGCAAAGGTGCTTTTCCCGGTTGAAGAATGTCCGTCTATGGCAATGATCATCTGCTTCATATTCTGTTTCAAATGTAAAGGAAAATCTCCTATTTGCGAAATTAGGGTTATCTTTGCAGGATTAAATGCGGGAAGTATGAGAATATTGATCATTGATGACGAAAAGAGTATTCGCAACACCCTGAAAGAGATACTGGAGTATGAAGGATATGAAGTATCCCTGGCCGAGAACGGTGAACAGGCACTCTCTGTGCTTGAACAGGGAAAGGTGCAAATAGATACGATTTTCTGCGATATCAAGATGCCGGGGATAGATGGGATAGAAGTGCTGGAAAAGATTCAGGAAATGAATCTGGATGTTCCGGTTATTATGATTTCGGGCCATGGAGATATTGATACGGCCGTGGAATGTATAAAAAAAGGCGCTTACGATTTCATAGAAAAGCCCCTGGACCTGAACCGGATACTTATCACCATCAGGAATGCCAATGACAAATCCACACTGGTTCAGGAAAACAAAAAACTTAAACGCAAAGAAGATAAAACCCCCCCGCTGATTGGAAAGTCTGCCGCTATCACCCGAATCTGGAACATGATCGAGCGTGTGGCTGCCACAGATGCCAGGGTGCTGATCACCGGCTCCAACGGTACCGGAAAGGAGCTGGTTGCCCGGTGGCTTCACCAGAAAAGCAACCGGTACAAGATGCCTTTCGTAGAAGTGAATTGCGCTGCCATACCGGGAGAATTGATAGAAAGTGAGCTCTTTGGTCACGAAAAAGGTTCCTTCACCTCGGCCATCAGGCAGCATAAGGGAAAATTTGAACAGGCAGACGGAGGAACGCTTTTCCTGGACGAGATCGGGGATATGTCCCTGGCAGCCCAGGCTAAGGTATTGCGCGTTTTGCAGGAAAACAGGATCACCCGTGTGGGTTCAGACAAGGATATCAGTGTAAGTGTACGTGTGGTGGCAGCTACCAATAAAGACCTGGTTCAGGAAATCGGGAGAGGCGCCTTCCGGGAAGACCTGTACCACAGGCTGAGCGTGATTCTGATTCATGTACCGCCTCTGGCAGAGCGCAAGGAAGATATTCCCCTGCTGGCAGAATATTTCATAGAACAGATCTGCGCGGAATACGGGATGGCAAAAAGAACCATCACACAGCAAGCTGTTGAAGAATTGAAAAAGCTCAACTGGACCGGCAATGTCCGTGAATTGAGGAACGTGATAGAACGGCTTATCATATTGTCTTCAGATACTATAGGGGAGGAAGAGGTGAAGGCTTATGCAGATCCCCTGTTTATATAAGGGTTTTTTTGGGTAATCTCACATTGAAGCAGGCGCCGCCCCATTCCGATGAGGTGTAGAATATTTCACCCCGGTACTGTTCCACGATCCCCCAGCATATAGCCAGGCCCAACCCTGTTCCTCCGCTTTTGGTTGTGAAATTGGGCTTGAAGAGTTTGTGGCGGTTTTCCGGAGCCACGCCGGGTCCGTTGTCGGCTATACTGATCAGATAATTGTCTCCTTCTTCTGCCAAACGGATACTGATCACCCCGATCGCCTGTTCTTCCACCGACTGAACAGCATTGGACAAAAGATTGACAAGCACGCTTACCCATTGGGTTCTTCTTACGTTGACCCTTGCCTGATTTACTTCAGACTCAAAATGAATCTTGATGTTCTCGAAAGTGGAAAACAGCACAATCTGCTCATTGATCAATTCGTTGAGTTCCACCTCTACAGGCAACTCTGCATTGATTCTCGAAAAGTTTGAAAATTCAGAAGCTGCGTTGGACAATATCTCTATCTGTTCCAGAAGAGAAGCCACAATTTTGTCAAAATGATCCAACCATTTGGGCCCGCCTTCCTGTTTAAGACGTATTAAATGCTGGATACTCAGACGCATGGGGGTTAGCGGGTTCTTGATCTCATGGGCTATTTGGCGGGCCATTTCCCTCCAGGCCTGTTCCCTTTCCGATTGAGCCAGTCGCTGGGTGCTCTCGTTCAAGTCATCGGCCATTTTGTTGAAAGCCTTTACCAGCATACCCAGTTCATCGTCCGATGTATAATGTATGTGTTCCTGTTTACGGGTCACATCCAGGCGGCTGATCTTTTCTCCCAGCTCTGCCAGCGGCCTGGTGATCTGGTTGGAAAAAACGTAACTCAGCAAAACAGCTCCCAGCAGCAACAGCAGGTACAGGTTAACAATGGCGGCCACTATGGACGAAGTATCCCTGGAAACATCGGTCTGGCCAGACAGGTAGGGAATATTGATGTAGGCTACAAGATCTCCGTTTGTGTTGTACAGCGGGGAATACATAGAATAATAACTCAAAGACCCTATTTGTTCTTTCTGTGTGAACTGGGGCCGCTCATACTGATGAAGGCGGCGATAGGCTTCCCCGTTCATCCTGGCTCCAAGAAGATGACGCTCAAACACTTCCGGTTGAGACGAACGTAGCAGCCTTCCCTGTGGATCGTAAAGATTTACATTGATCTTCATGTTAGAAGAGAGGCGGTTTATGGTATTGAGCAATTCTACCACATTGGCTGCCGGATCGTTAGAGCGGTCGGCAAACCGGATGTAATCATCCAGTGATGACCTGGCAGCATCCATCTGGTCCTGCATTTGCCGGGTAGTGGTCTCTTCATAAAGTTTAAGTCCAAAGCCGATGCTTCCAATGGCCATCAGAACCAGCGCGACAAACAGCAAACCCACCAGCAACAAGGTGATCTTGCGCCGGAAAGAACTGCTGGGAAGATTGATTCTCAGATCATTCTCCCTGAGCAGGCCCAAGGCCACGGAAAAGACCAGCACATAAAAAAGAAACAGGTATGAAAGGGATACAAGATAAGGAAGCGGTGTCCGCTGAGGTCTTGTTATGATCAGTACTTTATTTTCTGTTTTATAATAACAGTGCATGCTTCTGTTGCTTTTTTGCACGCTGAAACCATCTTCCGTTTCAGTGGTCATGCGACTGGGATACGCATATTTTCCACTATTGGAAACCAGTTTGCCATCTATGTATTTGGCATAGGAATAATCATAGGGCAATTTGAATTTGTCAAACTGCGACCGGTCTGAAAGCAGGGACGGATAGCCCAGGGCATCTTTAACATAACGTGAATCCAGCTCAATGTAAAGATCCTGAGATCCGCTATAGCTGTAATAGGTGAAGACCCCCATATAACTGATGTTCCCCAGTTTGCTGTCAATATTGTAAAACCGTGAATTTTCAGCCAGGGGAGTTCCGTTCTTCAGGATCTCGCTGTGGAAGAACTGGTAACACGATACAGGACGGGGCATGCCGGCAATTACCAGCACATCGCCCGGTTCACAGATGGTAATCTGGATCTGGTATTTCTGCAGAAAATCGGCAAAATACGTTTCTTTTATGCGTGAAAGGATCAGATCATGGTCCTGGTCCATCTGGATCATGATGGACAGGATAGGATCTATTGCGATCCTTTCTTCCACCCTGCGCAGCTGCATCTCCAGGTCCAGATCCCTTTCTATTGACATTTTCTGTGTCCATACCTGGAACAGGTTGAATTCCTTATCCCTGCCGTACAGACAGACAGTTAGCATACTGTATGCTGCAGCCAGGAAAACGAACAGGTACGTGAACCGGGGTCCTGCAAAAAATGATGTTTGCGGTACTTTATTCACGTACAACAGGGTCCTGAACAACAGGAAGAAAGAAAGGAACAGCAGCGATACAATCAGATAGGCAAAAGGCGTATACCAAGTGATTTCGTCCAGCCTGAACAATTCCATGACAATGTTTGAGTCCATGGTCAGGGCTTTCAGGGTATGGTGTGTCAGCAAAAAGGCAGCGGCCAGGAAAACAACTATCAGTATATTGATAGTCAGGCGCCTGGGTTTTTTCATGTTTTGCATGATACGCGCAAGGTCCGGACGGGAAAGGTAAATAGCCCATACCCCTGAAAATACGCACAAAATGTTGAGAACCATGTCGGCCAGCGAATTCTCCAGGTGTCCGCCGGCAAACAGCAGGGGTGAAAAAAACAAGGTATCCAGTTGCAGGAATGCCGAAAATACAAACGTCAGAAAACGGATCAGACACAAGACGGCGATCACACACAGGGCATAAGTCACTTTCCGGTTCCTGAAAAAGAACATCAGCAGTGAGAGTATGACCAGAGTTATAGCCACCCATCTTAGAATGACAGACTCGTAATATGTCTGCATGGACGTGTTGCTCAGAATGGTGAACAATACGCCATCATCCTTTCCAAAGACTATAAATCCTTCGTCCAGGTTCAGCGGTACGATGGAACAATGGGCAGGCAGCCGGAGGGTCCTGTTGACTTCTGATTCCACGAAACTGTTGCTGAAAGGAAAGTCGGTGTGGACCAGTATGCCCGTTATGATGGTTACATCCTCCCGGCTGTAAGCCCTCACCACGTACCAGGCACTTCCAAGGTTCAGATACTGTTCCCTGCCGTCTACCCCCGAAAGTGGCTGATAGAGGATGGTGTTCCTTGAGAAAAATGATAGATTGGGATACATGGCCCCCGGACTGTAACTGTCATTGATCACGGGAAAGGTGTTTACCCAGGATATGAGGCTGTCCTTGTAATACTTGTATATTACCATGTCATGGTCAACATCCTTGGGCGAGAGGCTCCCCATTTTGTCCTGTTCCAGTTCACGCAGGGCAATATTTTCTATGTTACGTTGTTTTCTGTGAAGAATATTTTCAACCCCCACCAGACGCTTCATGCGTTGGTTGTGACTGGTGAGCTCAAAAAAGGACAGGGTAAGGCAGACAGCCGCAAGGATAAGCGGTATCAGGAATTTTTGTTTCCATATTTGCCTGAGGATTTTCATGGGTGGTGGTAGGCCTCTCCTTTAATAATGGTAAAGCAGCGGTAAAGTTGTTCCATACACAATAAACGTACCAATTGGTGGGGAAAAGTCAGGCTGGACAGAGACCATATGGCATCTGCCCTTTGTCTTACAGGAAGAGAAAATCCAAAGGCCCCGCCCAGGGCAAAAACAAGAGTCCTGGTGCCTTTTTGCATATGTTGTTCAATCTGGTACGACATTTGCTTTGACGTAAAGGTGCTGCCTTTCTCGTCAAAGAGCACCAGATGGTCTGCATCCTTAACGTTTTTTAAAAGCAAAAGACCCTCTTTTTCTTTGATCTGATCGCAGGACAACGATGAAGTGTTCTTTACATCCGGCAATTCAAGACGTTTAAAGCCGACATGGCGGATCAGCCTTTTCTCATATTCCAGAATGCCTTCACGCAGGTAAGGTTCCTGGGTCTTGCCCATGCAAAGCAGCACAATATTCATCAAACAAAAGTAAGAAATTATGTGTAACTTGCCGTGGTTTTAAGACATGCTATGATCAGAAAGGCTATCTTACCCATTATACTCGCTTGCTTTCCTGTCTTTGTTCCTGCTCTGCTGGTAGCGCAGGAGGGGCCAAAAGATATTTTCGATGATATCGGGAACGATCTGCAGAGAGGTGATGCAACCATTTTTGCCCAGTGGTTTGCCGATGATATCGAAATCGATGTATTGGGAACGGCCGGTGTTTGCAGCAGGAGCCAGGCCCGGCAACTGATGAAAAATTTCTATGCCCGGTATACTCCCAAATCATTTACCATAGTCCATATGAGCGGCTCATTGCCCATGCGTTACTGCATAGGCACCCTGCTGGCCGGTGGCGAGCGCTTTCGTGTGACCTTATTTCTCAAATCGGACAGGGAAACACACAGACTGCAGCAGGTCCGTATAGAAAAGGACTGATTTATTTCCTGCGCATGTAAATCTGTACCGGTGTCCCTTGAAAATCAAAGTGAGAGCGCAGCTTGTTTTCCAGGAAACGTTTATAATCTTCCCGCACGTATTGCGGCAGGTTGCAGAAAAACGCAAAAGAGGGGCACGCCGTGGGCAATTGAGTGATGTATTTAATCCTGACGTATTTTCCCTTGATTGCAGGGGGAGGGTAAGCTTCGATCTCGGGGAGCATGACCTGGTTAAGCATGGAGGTGGAAATACGGCGGTTACGGTTTTCAAAGACTTTGGCTGCGGCTTCCAGCACGTTAATAATGCGTTGTTTTTTTACCACAGAGGTAAATATCACGGGAATGTCTGTAAAGGGAGCAATTCTTGCATGTATTCCACGGGTGTATTCTTTAAGGGTGTTGGTCTCCTTTTCAAGAAGGTCCCATTTGTTGACAGCTATCACACAGCCTTTTTTATTCTTCACGATCAGCTGAAAAATGCTCAGATCCTGTGATTCTACTCCCAAAGTCGCATCTATCATGAGGATACATACATCTGAATATTCTATGGCCCTGACGGCCCTCATGGAAGAATAAAATTCCAGGTCTTCTTTGGTTTTTGTTTTCTTTCTCAGGCCAGCCGTATCGACAAGCATGAAGTCATAACCGAACTTGTTGTACCTCACAGAAATGGCATCGCGTGTCGTTCCTGCGACCGGGGTAACGATATTCCTTTCTTCTCCCAGAAAGGCATTCGTAAGGGAAGATTTGCCCACATTGGGCCTTCCCACAATGGCAATGTGCGGAATATCATGTTCTTCCTCCATGGCACTGTCACCGGGAAGCACTTCCAGGATCCTGTCCAGCAGTTCCCCTGTCCCGCTACCGCTTGCCGCTGCAATGGATATGGGTTCTCCAAGACCCAGTGCGTGAAATTCGTAGGTATCAAAAATCCGGCCTCCGTGATCCACCTTGTTTACCGCTACTATAACCGGTTTTTCAGATTTTCTGAGTATTCCGGCAATACCCTGATCGTAGTCTGTTATGCCCGTCTGCACATCGACCATGAAAACGACTACATCCGATTCCTGGATCGCTACCAGAACCTGGCGGCGTATCTGCTCTTCAAATACATCGTCCGTATTGTGGGCATAACCGCCTGTATCGATAATGGAGAATTCCCTGCCATTCCAGTCTGTTTTTCCGTAATGACGGTCACGGGTAACCCCGGCAGTCTGGTCAACAATGGCCTGCCGTTTTCCTACCAGCCTGTTGAAAAGTGTTGATTTTCCAACATTAGGCCTTCCTACAATTGCAACAATTCCCATGGGCTCCTTTTTTCAGCAACATGCGTTCTTCTTCCTTGGGGCAGCGTATGCCCCGCTCCCTCATTTTTTTGTTATGTCCAACGGAATATTCGGGAAATTTTCCGTTTTTCCTGACAATTATTGACAGACTCAGCCCCAGTACACCCAGGGTTATCAGTCCCAGCGACAGAAAAAAAACCGTCATAAGTTGTAATGTAAACATTTATTGCGTGGAAGGAGAGGATGGTCTGTAACCGTCAGCATGGGAGGGACCTGGTGGGTTTTGAAGCCGGAACGCTTCATTTTTTGAATGATTCCCGACAGAAGCTGTGCGTCAATCCCTGACAGGACCAGCTCTTCTTCAGTTTTTCCTTCTTCTATAAGGGCATGCAGGATAGGGTCCAGAACAGCATATTCCGGTAGGGAATCGGTGTCTTTCTGATTTATGTACAACTCGGCCGAGGGTTCTTTACTGATGCTGTGTCCGGGGATCCTTTCACCGTCCCTGTTCAGGAAAGCTGCCAGCTCATACACTTCTGTCTTGTAGAGATCGGCCAGGACCATCAGGGCTCCTGCCAGGTCACCATATAAGGTGCCATAACCCACGGCCAGTTCACTCTTGTTGCTTGTATTAAGTACCAGGCTATCTTTTTTGTTGGCGTATGCCATCAGGAGTACAGCCCTGATTCGTGCCTGCAGGTTTTCTTCCGTTACATCTTGATGTTCATGTTCAAAAACAGGAGACAACTCACGTAAAAACTTATTGAAAATAGTATCAATGGGAATGATATGATAGCTGATCCCGTTAAGAGTGCATAATTCCAGGGCATCGTTCAGGGAATGGACTGTAGAATAGGGTCCAGGCATCAGCAGCCCGTGCACATGCTCCTTGCCAAGGGCATCCTGTGCCAGGCACGCTACCACAGCTGAATCCAGCCCCCCGGAAAGGCCCAGGACAGCTGTCTTCTTTCCGGCGTCCATGAAGAAATGCCTTATGCCGCCGGTCAATGCCTGGTACAATTTCTCTGAAGTGGCCATTACAAGGTGAATTTACTGCTGATGGATTGAAAGTTGTAAACCTTGTCTATGATATCGGCAAATTCCCGGGCTATGGACAACACTTTGATCTTGCTTTTGTTCACGCCCGGATCTGAGCACAGGGGTATGGTATCGGTGACAATGACTTCCTCCAGGGTAGAATTGGCGATGGTGTTGTAGGCAAGTCCGGAAAGTACAGGGTGGGTAGCTATGGCCCGGACACTGCGTGCTCCCCTGGCCATCATCATTTCAGCTGCTTTTGATATGGTTCCTGCTGTGTCTATCATATCGTCCAGTATGACAATATTCCTGTCACTGACCTCGCCTATGGCGGTCATGCTTCCAACCACATTGGCCTGTTCACGGGATTTATGGCATATGATAAGGGGACATTCCAGTTTTCTGGAATAGGCGTTGGCGCGCTTTGCACCGCCCATATCCGGAGCAGCAACAGAGAGGTTTTCCAGACCCAGATTCTTGATATAAGGGACAAAAACAGAACTCGAATAAACATGGTCCACTGGAAAATCAAAAAAGCCCTGTATCTGGTCTGCATGCAGATCCATGGTCATTACCCGATCGCAGCCAACAGCTTCCAGCAGGTTGGCCACCATCTTGGCGCCAATGGAAACCCTGGGTCTGTCCTTACGGTCCTGCCTGGCCCATCCGAAGTAGGGCATAACGGCAATCACCTTATAGGCCGAAGCCCTTTTGGCAGCATCTATGGTCAGGAGCAGTTCAAATAAGTTATCTACAGGAGGAAACGTGGATTGGATGATAAAGACAGTCGCCCCCCGGACACTTTCATCAAAAGCGGGTTGAAACTCCCCGTCACTGAATGTGGTTACAGACGATAATCCCAGGGGCAGACCCAGATGAGAGGCTATACGTTCGGCAAGATATCTGGATCCGCGGCAAGAAAAAATTTTGAATAAATGCAGATGATCCATTGTCCCTTTGATTAGAAGATGGGGCAAATATAAGAAGAAAAAACACAATTATAGGTTTTCGGAACGAATGGAACCAATATAATCCAGAAGTTCTTTTCTGCCTTCACCGGTCAGAGAGGAAACAACAAAAAAACGAGGCAGGGGTTCCCAGTAATGCGACAATGATTCCCTGATAGAGGCCGCTTGTTTTTCCAGGGCTGTCTTTGACAGTTTGTCCGATTTGGTCAGCACCAGCGCAAAAGGAATCTGCCAGTTGCCAAGCATGAGCAGAAAATCGAGGTCTATCTGCTGGAGGGGATGCCTTGAATCCAGTAATACAAAAAGCATTGTCATGTTGGGTGCGCTCCGGATGTATCCCTGGGTCATGGACTGGAGAAGAGCCCTTTTTGTCTTGGAAACTTTGGCGAAACCATACCCGGGCAGGTCTGTGATAATCCATGAGTTGTCTATCAGGAACCTGTTGATGCACTGCGTCTTTCCGGGGGTAGAGGATGTGTGTGCCAGTTTGCGCCTGTTACATAACATGTTGATCAGGGAAGATTTGCCAACATTAGACCTCCCTATGAAGGCGAATTCCTCCAGTACCGGGGTGGGGATTTCATCAACTTTTATGGTGGAAGAAAGGAAAGAGGCTTCTTTGATTTCCATAGGGCTAAGGTAAGGCTTTTTTGATTATTTTAATGTAAATTTGTGCTATGGAGAAAATGGATCTCATTGACCTGCAAAGAAAACTGGAAGATGCTGTTAGCCGGGCCTTTGAGGAACCATGTTGGGTCCGCGCAGAAATTAACCAGCTTTCTGTACGCAACGGCCACTGCCATATGGAGTTGGTACAGAAAGAAAAGGCAACAGATACATTACTGGCAAAAGCCCAGGCCGTTATATGGGCCAGTGTTTTTTCCATGCTAAATCCCTATTTCAGAACAAGCACCGGAATGGACCTGCGTCCCGGGTTGCAGGTGCTCCTGTGCGTGGAACCCAGGATGCATCCCTTGTACGGTCTGAGCCTGGTGGTTACCGATGCTGATCCTTCCTATACCATAGGAGGCCTTGAGCTGGAACGCAGAAAAACCATGGAAAGGCTGGAGCGGGAAGGCATCCTGGACATGAACAGGCAGCTGCCCTTTCCTGCCGTTCCACTGCGACTGGCGGTGATATCTTCACAGACGGCTGCCGGATACCAAGACTTCCAGGACCATATCGGTTTATCAAAATATGGATTCAAACTGACCCTTTTCACGTCTCTTATGCAAGGCACCGATGCACCCGCAAGCATTATCCGGGCCATGGAGCAGGTGATTGATTCCGGAAAGGAGTTTGATTTGCTGGTAATGATCCGGGGCGGGGGTGCATCGGCAGACCTGCATTGCTACGACAACTATGACCTGGCAGCACACATTGCCCAGTTCCCCATACCGGTGGTCACAGGCATCGGGCACCACAAAGATGTTCATATTGCCGACAGGGTGGCCAGTCTGTCCCTGAAGACACCCACAGCCGTTGCGGATTACCTGGACGGGCTTCTTGCTGCCGAAGAAGAAAGTCTGTTCAGGATCTCACACAACCTGGAACGCGCTGTGCTAAGAAGAATAGACGATGAAAAACAAAGCCTCAACTACCTGGTCAGGGACATTGGCGGGGCTGTAAGATGGATCATACAACACCACGGGCATGTGCTGGAATTGCTGGAACAGCGTATTAAGCAAAACAATCCCCTGACATTGCTGCAAAAGGGATATTCCCTGACCCTGTTCCGGGGCAAGGCCTTATTGGATGCCTCCCCGCTCAAAGAGGGAGACCGGGTAGAGACCATACTTTCCAAAGGCTGCTTTGGTGCGATTGTGAATGATATTGAAAACTGAGCCGTATGAATAAAAAAACCGGGATCACTTACCTGCAGGCACGCCAGGAACTACAGTCCCTTGCAGAAGACCTTGAAAAACCCGATGCAGATCTGGGTCAGATTGCTTCCAAAGTTAAAAGAGCCCTGGAACTGGTGACCTATTGCAGGGATTATCTGCTCAAGGTGCAGAAAGACACAGAAACAATTATCAATACGTATGAAAAGGATTGACGGTGGACTGTTCGGCCTGCTTTTCCTGACATTGATGGCAGCACCCTTTCAAAAACTTGACGCGCAGGACAGGGCAAGGATCATGGATACCGACACGGTCACCCACGCTCTGATAAGACAACTCAGGGAAAAAACCTCCGAGATCTTTCATGATCCCGCACCCCCGCGTTTTGTTATGATTGACAAGAGTGAAAGATTTCTTTTCGGGATGGGAGGATATGCCGCCTGTTACACGTATTACGACGGGACAGGTTTTTTATCCAGAGATATGTCAACAGTCCTGATTCCTGCCGAGCCTTCCAGGGTGCGCAGCGGCCGGTTTAACCTCGATGCAAGTGGTTCCAGGTTATTTTTCAAACTCATAGGGGACACATCCCTGGGTAAGTTAGAAGCTTATATTGAAGGAGGTTTTTCCGGAGAGGGGTATACTTTTTCTCTTAAACACGCCTATGTCCAGATCAAACACCTTCTCATAGGGCAAACCTGGAGCAACATCATGGACCTAAGGGCTGCCCCGGCCACCGTGGACGGTGCAGGACCAGGAGGAATGAACGGATTGCGCCAGCCCCAGTTTCGTTACGGATGGAGACTGACCAACGGGATCAGTTGTTTTGCATCTCTGGAAGATCCTGAAGTCACCATGCTCAGGGCACTGGTCACAGGTACGAATGATGTACATATTATGGGGCAACGTTTCCCGGATCTGATTGTTTCGCTTGGTTATGAAAGGCCGGCGTGGCATCTGAGGCTGGCAGGCGTGCTGCGTTTCCTTGAGAAACAGCGCGGTTACGGTCTGGCCTTCTCAGGTCATGCAAACATGACACCACGGGACGAGGTCAAATTCCAGGTGACAGGAGGGGCCGGCATAGGTCATTACATCCAGGATCTGGGAGGGATGGGCTACGATGTGTACATCCACAGAGATGGCACCTACTACAAATTCACAGCACTGGGCTATTATGCTGCCTATGAACACCACTGGAGTGACAGCTGCTTTTCCGGGCTGGTTTATTCGCAGGTTTACGTGAAGCCCTTTGAAGAGGCTCCCGGATTCCTTTACCACCATACCAATTATGCAGCCCTCAATACATTCCTGGACATTTACGAACACGGTCAGCTGGGAATTGAAGGAGTGTTCGGCAACAGGGTGAACCTTGACGGCAGCAAAGGGTATTCCTGGCGTTTGAATTGCATAGTACGATATAATTTTTAGTATGGAAATTAAGGAAATATGGGAAAAGGATACTTACCTTAAACCTTTTAAACCAGTCATATGGAGGCGCCATCAGATGCGTCTTGAGAAAGCAGCGCAGGTACGTGGATCGCACGACCGGCTGGCTCTTGCCGTAAACAACCACCTGTACTATGGGGTACACAAGACAGAAAATGGCTGGGTATGCAGGGAGTGGGCACCCAATGCAGTCGCAATGTATTTAACTGGGGAGTGCAACGGCTGGGGAAAAGATTCCTCTTATGCCTTTACACCCATAGGCTCCGGGAATTGGGAATTGATACTTCCACCAGAAGCGCTGCATCACGGGCAGCTTTACAAGTGGCTTATCGAATGGCCCGGAGGAGCAGGAGAGCGTCTTCCTGCCTACGCCAGGCGTTGTGTCCAGGACCCTGAAACCAAGATATTCAGTGCCCAGGTATGGGATCCGGCCAAACCATACAAATGGAAACACGGCAATCACGCCCGCGTGGACCATCCCCTGATCTATGAGGCCCACATAGGGATGAGTGCCCAGGAACCTGAAATTGCCGATTTTGACTGGTTCAGGGAAAAAGTCCTGCCCAGGATTGCGCGTTTGGGCTATAACACCATCCAGCTGATGGCCATCCAGGAACACCCCTATTACGGTTCGTTTGGTTACCAGGTATCCAGTTTTTTTGCCGTCAGCTCCCGTTTTGGTACACCGGAAAGTTTTAAAAAACTGATAGATCAGGCCCATGCCCGGGGCATAGCGGTAATCATGGACCTGGTACATTCGCACGCCGTAAAAAACGAGATTGAAGGATTAAGCCGGTTTGACGGTACGTATGACCTTTATTTCCATGCCGGTGCCAGGGGTGAACACCCGTTGTGGTCGTCCCGGTGTTTTGATTACGGGAAAGACGCGGTTATTCATTTCCTATTGTCCAATATCAAATATTGGATGGAAGAATTCCATCTGGACGGTTTTCGCTTTGACGGGGTAACATCCATGATGTATCACGATCACGGTCTGGGACGTGATTTCACCCATTATGGGCAATATTTTGACGGGAACCAGGATGAAGATGCCATTACCTACCTGGGATTAGCCAACCGGCTCATCCACGAATGCAATCCCGGCGCCATTACCGTGGCCGAAGACGTGAGCGGTATGCCAACCCTTGCCTACCCCTGGGATATGGGTGGCATTGGCTTTGATTTCCGCATGAGCATGGGGGTGGCAGATCATTGGATCAAATGGATCAAGGAACTGCGGGATGAGGACTGGCATGTGGGAGACATTTTTTATGAGCTCACCAACAAAAGGCAGGATGAGCACACCATATCCTACGCCGAGTGTCACGACCAGGCAATGGTGGGTGACAAGACAATCATATTCAGGCTTATAGACAAAGAAATGTATACTTCTATGAGCAAAGATATTTCCTCCCTGGTTGTGGACAGAGGAATAGCCCTGCACAAGATTATCCGTTTGCTTTCCATGTCTACCGCCGGGGACGGCTATCTGAATTTCATGGGAAACGAGTTTGGTCACCCCGAGTGGATTGATTTTCCCAGAGAAGGCAATGGCTGGAGTTACCACTATGCAAGAAGACAATGGTCACTGGCCGACAATCCGCTGCTGCGCTACCAGGGATTGGAATTATTTGACAGGGACATGATTGGGATGGCTAAGGCACAAAATTTGTATGATAACGCTCCGCTTCCTGTGGCGCAGGATATTGGGTCACAGGTACTGGCATTTGAACGGGGAAGGTTGTTGTTTGTCTTCAACCTGAGTCCGGACCGGTCTTATACCGATTACGGACTGGAAGTCAGGCCGGGAAAATACCGTTGCATACTCGATACGGATGATCCCACTTACGGAGGATTCGGAAGGAACGACAAGCTGGCGGAGCATTTCACCCTGGAACAGCGAGGAACCAATATGCTCTTCCTGTACCTGCCTGCCCGCACGGCAATGGTATTTATTACAGATTAATTTAGTAACTTGCAAGTTTAAGGTTTAAGGAAATCATATGGCATATTTACAGTTCAACAGGCACGAATTAGTGAATCTGGAATATTCGCTGAACAGGGAAATTCTTTCTACCAACAGGGCTGGTGGATACCTCAATACGACCCTGACAGGATGCAATACCAGGAAATATCATGGACTCATGGTAGTTCCCGTAGACAGCCTGGGAGGTGAAAGTTATGTGCTTTTGTCCTCGCTGGATGAAACATTGATACAGCACAACCAGGCATTTAACCTTGGGATCCACCGTTATCCCGGGATCTATGACCCGCGCGGCCACAAGTACATTATTGATTTTGAAATGGACAAGAACATTGTCCTTACTTACAGGATCGGCGGCATGATTTTCAGAAAAGAAATCCTTTTCCTTCACAACAAAGAACAATTGCTTATCAAGTATACCCTGGCAGATGCACATTCTCCCACCATTTTGCGGCTCAAACCATACCTTGCCTTCCGCAATATCCATGACCTGACCTATGCCAACCTGGCAGCCGATACTTTCCATACTACGGTGGAGAAAGGCGTGGGATACCGGCTTTACGACAATTTTCCACGATTGTTCATGCAACTCAGTGTGATGAACGAATTTGTCAAATTTCCCAACTGGTATAAAAATATTGAATACATCAAGGAAAAGGAAAGGGGAAACGACTGCTACGAAGATCTTTTTGTGCCCGGATATTTTGAATGTCCCATACGAAAAGGCCAGAGCATAATATTTTCGGCCTCTTTAGAACCGGCCAAACCTTCCCGCCTGCAAACAATTTTCAACCGGGCATTAGACAAGAGACCAGGCAGGGATTCTTACATAAACTGCCTTAAGCTTTCTGCCTCACAGTTCCTGATAAGCAGAAAAGGAAAGACACAGGTTATTGCAGGGTATCCCTGGCTGGGAAGATGCGCAAGGGACACAGCCATAGCATTGCCCGGTCTGACCCTGTACGCAGACAATGGTGCTAAAATTTTTTCCCGGGCTATTGAAACCCTTGTAAAAGAAGAGGATCGGCTGTACGAAACTGCCGACGCACCGCTGTGGCTGTTCTGGACGCTGCAGCATTACCTTGACCAGACAGGTGATAAGGAAGCCTTGTGGAAGGATTACGGGAACATGATCAAGTCTGTTATCAAAAGATACAGGGAGGGTACAGACAAGGTGAAGATGCACCCCAACGGTCTTATCTGGACAGATGAAATGAACACGCCCCTGACCTGGATGGATTCAGTAGTGGATAACAGATCGGTTGTTCTTCGTTCCGGTTATATAGTGGAGGTCTGTGCCCTGTGGTACAACGCTGTCTGCTTTGCACTGGACCTGGCCAAAGAGATGGCAGACCATGATTTTGTAAATGAGTTCGAGGAGATCCCCACCCTGATCAGGGAAAATTTTCTTCCCACTTTCTGGTGTGAATCCCGCACCCATCTGGCCGATTTTGTGAACCGCCAGGGACAGAACATCTTCACAAGGCCAAACCAGCTGTTGGCCTGTTCTCTGCCCTATACACCACTGCACGACGAGGTCATCAACAACGTCCTCAGGGCATGCAGCTGTGAACTGCTTACCCCAAAGGGCCTTAGAACACTTTCCCCCAAGAATCCCCTGTTTGAAAGCCATAGCGAAGGAGACCCCGCCAAGCGCCAAAGGGCTGCCCACCAGGGATCTGTGTGGCCGTGGTTGCTGGGACCTTACATAGATGCACAATTCCGTTTGTTCGGAAAGAATTTTGTTAATTGCGCCCGGGATATCATCAGGGTTTTTGAAGAAGATATGACCGAGCACGGGATAGGGTCCATCGCCCAATTGTACGACGGCAATCCCCCGCACCGTCCTCATGGTTGCACCTCCAGTGCCCGTAATATCGCCGAGATACTTCGTGTGATGAACCTCATAGAAAAATTCGACAGACTATGAAAGTATTAATGTTCGGATGGGAATTTCCCCCCCATATATCCGGAGGACTGGGTACGGCTTGTGACGGTTTGACCAGGGGCCTGGCAAAACACCAGGTCAAGGTACTGTTTGTGATGCCTTCTGCCTCGGGGGATGAGGACCAGAGTGCGGTCCGCATCATCAATGCCAGCGATGTGGCGGCTTTCCAGAACCGGGAAGAAGCCCGGGAGCTGATTGAAAAGGTACAGTTCCTGAAAGTGACATCAAACCTGATCCCCTACCTGGGACCCGATGAATTTACCGAGCAGGTTGACCTGGAAAGGGAGAAGGAATGGAACGAGTTCAGGATATCATTCGGACAAAAATTCAAATTTTCCGGCAAATACGGCAGCAACCTCATGGAGGAAGTGATGCGGTACTCTCTTGTGGCTTCTGCCATAGCCCGTCAGAACCAGTTTGATGTCATCCATGCCCATGACTGGCTAACGTATATGGCAGGCATCGCTGCCAAGCGCGTATCGGGCAAACCGCTTGTGGTACACGTGCATGCCACTGAATTTGACCGTTCCGGAGAAAACATCAACAAGCAGGTTTACGACCTGGAGAAACGGGGCATGGAAGCCGCAGACAGGGTGATAGCTGTAAGCAACCTCACCCGCAATATCGTCATAAACAATTACCATATTGATCCGTCAAAAGTTTTTACAGTACACAATGCGGTGGATTTCAGTACCGTAGAAAACCGTGAAATCACCAAGGGTGTTCCAGAGAAAATTGTAACGTTTCTGGGCAGGATCACCTTCCAGAAAGGTCCGGAATATTTCATAGAAGCAGCTTACAAAGTTTTGCAGAAAATAAAGGATGTCCGGTTTGTCATGGCAGGCAGCGGCGACTTGTTCAACCGGTCTGTACGCCGGGTGGCAAAACTGGGAATCTCTTCTCATTTTCATTTCACCGGCTTTTTACGCGGAGAAGACGTCAAGAATATGTTTGCCTATTCAGACGTCTACGTCATGCCTTCGGTATCTGAACCTTTTGGCATATCCCCGCTGGAAGCCATGAAGGCCAATGTCCCCACCATCATTTCAAAGCAGTCTGGAGTTGCAGAAGTGTTGGATCACGCCATAAAGGTAGATTTTTGGGATGTTAACGCCCTGGCAGATGCCATTTACGGCCTGCTCACCTATCCTGCCTTATCGGCAATGACCGTTCGGTGCGGCCTGGAAGAGGTCAACGCCCTGAAATGGGACAATGCCGCGATGAAGGTAAAACAGATCTATGAATCGCTCAAAGAAGAAAAATCATAAAAAACCAAACATATGAAAAAGACACTCTGTTTGTACTTTCAGGTCCATCAGCCTTACAGATTACGTCAGTATCGTTTTTTTGACATAGGCAAAAACCACGATTACTTTGACGAATTTGCCAACAAGACCATTATGACCCGGGTTGCCTCCAGGTGTTACATTCCTGCCAACAGGATCATACTGGATCTGATCAAAGAATTCAACGGAGCCTTCAAGGTAGCCTATTCCATAAGCGGTATCGCCCTGGAACAAATGGAGCAGTTTGCACCCCGGGCCCTGGAGTCTTTCCAGGAGCTGGCACAGACCGGACATGTGGAATTCCTTGCCGAGACCTACTCCCATTCCCTGGCCTCGCTTATATCCCCAAGGAAATTCAAAGATCAGATAAAGGTGCACGTTAAGGCTGTGGAAAAGAACTTTGGTCAAAAACCAAAGACATTCAGGAACACAGAGCTTATCTATTCGGATACCATCGGGGAAATGGTTGCCAATATGGGTTTTACTACCATGCTCACCGAAGGTGCCCGTCACATCATGGGATGGAAAAGTCCCGATTATCTGTACGTGAACGCCCTGAATCCCAAATTGAAATTATTGCTCAGGAATTTCAGGCTCAGCGATGACATTGCTTTCCGTTTTTCAGACAAAAAATGGGCCGACTGGCCCCTGACGGCAGAGAAGTATGCCGGTTGGATTGCCGGGGCGCTTGAAAAAGACGATATGGTCAATATCTTTATGGATTACGAAAGTTTTGGGGAACACCAGCCGGCCTCGTCCGGCATCTTTGACTTTCTCAAAGCAATGCCCGGAATGATCCTTAACCATACCAACCTGGAGATCCTGACCCCTTCACAGGCGGCAGCAAAACACCAGCCCATAGCTCCTCTAAACGTTCCCTATGCCATATCATGGGCAGATGAAGAACGCGATATCAGTGCCTGGCTGGGCAATGAACTCCAAACGGAAGCATTTCAGAACCTTTACAAAATTGAAGACCAGGTAAGGAAAAGCAACGATCCTGATCTGCAACGCGATTTCCGCCGGCTGCAGGCCAGCGATCATTTTTACTATATGTGCACAAAATTTTTCTCTGACGGGGACGTACATAAATATTTCAATCCGTACGACACCCCGTACGAGGCTTTTATCAATTATATGAACGTACTGAGCGACATTACGCTTCGTACACCTAAACAATGATTATGAAGAGTGAACAGAACCTGAGTCCCGATTATTTGTTTGAAGTGAGCTGGGAGGTATGCAACAAAGTAGGAGGGATACATACCGTTATTGCCACCAAAGCGCTCCATATGTCTCACGATATGGAGAACAGACATATTCTTATCGGACCTGATGTGTGGAGGGATACCGATCAAAATCCCGAATTCCTGGAAGATCCCCGCCTGCTTCGTTCCTGGAGGGAGAAAGCCGTGCAGGAAGGGTTGAGGATCAGGGTGGGACGCTGGAATGTGCCGGGGAATCCCATAGCTATACTGGTGGATTTTTCTACGTATATATCAAGAAAAGACGAAATATTCACCCAATTCTGGAAAGAATTCAAAGTAGACTCCATAAGCGGCCAGTGGGATTATATAGAACCGGCACTGTTCGGATACGCTTCGGGAATTGTTGTTGAAAGTTTTGTTCGCTTTAATCTGGCGCCTCATCATAAAAGTGTAGCACAATTCCATGAATGGATGACCGGCACAGGGCTTTTGTACCTGAAATCGGTCAAGATTCCCGTTGCCACCACCTTCACCACCCATGCCACCGTACTGGGTCGTTCCCTGGCAGGGAACATGATGCCTCTGTATGACAACCTGGAAACGTACAATCCGGTTGAAAAGGCACGTGAATTAAATGTTGTGGCAAAACATTCCCTGGAAAAGACCGCCGCCAACTATGCCGATGCCTTTACAACAGTAAGCGATATAACGGCCCGGGAATGCAGCCATTTTCTGGAAAAAAAAGTTGACATAGTCACACCCAACGGGTTTGAAAACAGCATTACTCCCGCTGACGATGCTTTTGAAAGCAAGAGGAAAGAAGGCAGGCAAACCCTGCTGCGTACGGCCTCTCTGATGTTGCACCGCAATGTAGATGACAATGCTTTCCTGGTGGGGATCAGTGGCCGTTATGAATTCAAGAACAAGGGAATTGATATTTTCCTGGAATCACTGGCTTTGCTAAACAGGGAAAGAGGATCCGAAGACCGTCAGATTCTGGCCTTTATCATGGTGCCGGCCAACCATAACGGTCCCAGAAAAGAATATGACAGTCCTTATACCTCTCATTACCTGAACGACCCGGAATACGATCCGGTCCTGAATGTAATGCACGAACAAGGGCTGACCAACCAGGAGGAGAACAATGTGCATGTTTTTTTCATTCCATGTTATCTGAACGGAGATGACCAGCTGATCAATAAAACATATTATGAACTGCTCATTGGCCTGGATCTTACCGTGTTTCCTTCTTACTACGAGCCCTGGGGTTATACCCCGCTGGAAAGCCTTGCTTTTCATGTGCCCACTGTGACCACTTCCCTGACCGGATTTGGCCACTGGGTCAATAAAAACTACCAGGGACCTCATCCCGGGATAGAGATCGTATACCGCAACGACAATAACCACAGCTCTGTGGTGAACGATGTGGCCGGGGTAATCCGCCACATGAGCATGCTTCCGGAAGAAGAGTACATGAAAATGAAGGAGAATGCCCGCCAGGTATCAACCATTGCCCTATGGGAAAACCAATTGAAGTACTATAAGAAAGCCTACGCTATTGCCCTGGATAAACTGGTCGGGAACCTGGGAAAATTTCAAGTGATAAAGGAAGATAACATTGCCTGCCGCACAGTTCAGTTAAGGTCGGTGCCATCCTGGTCCCCTGTAACCATTCAGAAACAGTTACCGCAACGTCTTAACTTCCTGGAAGTATTATCCAGAAACCTCTGGTGGTCGTGGAATCAGCAAGCAAGGAAAGTGTTTTCAGGCATAGATCCCAATCTGTGGAGAGAAGTAGAAAAGAATCCGATTGTCCTGCTTGATAAAATACCTTACAAAAAATACATAGTTCTGGAGAAGAACAAGGCATTTTTGGAACAACTGGACAAAGTAGAGGCATCGTTTAACCACTACATGAAATCACGCGAAAATCTGACCGGTCCCAGGGTTGCCTACTTTAGTATGGAATACGGACTGGACTGGACCCTGAAAATCTATTCCGGAGGCCTTGGAATCCTGGCCGGAGACTATCTGAAAGAGTCATCCGACAAGGGAGTTCACTTAACGGGAGTTGGTCTTTTGTACCGTTACGGGTATTTCCGCCAGGTCCTTTCGGCACAGGGAGATCAGGTGAGTGAGCGTGAAATTATTGATTTTCAAAAAATCCCTGCTGTTCCCGTACGGGATAGCCATGACAACTGGATCATGATCAGTATTGCCTTTCCGGGACGCAACATCTATGCGCGCATCTGGAGGGTGGATGTTGGAAGGACTCCGCTGTACCTTCTGGATACCGATTTTGAGGACAACCTTGCCGAGGACCGCAGCATCACCCACCAGTTGTACGGGGGTGACTGGGAAAACAGACTTAAGCAGGAGCTGTTGCTGGGCGTAGGGGGCATAAGGGCCCTGCGGGCCCTTGGAATAGATGCTGATGTTTACCACTGCAACGAGGGCCATGCTGCCTTTACGGGAATGGAGAGGCTCAGGGAATATGTTGTCAACGACAACCTTTCCTTTGAAGAAGCAAGGGAGGTGGTTCGCTGCTCGTCTCTTTTCACTACCCACACTCCGGTGCCTGCAGGCCACGACGCTTTCACCGAAGAAATGCTCCGGCCTTATTTTTCTCATTACCCGGCCAGGCTCAAAACATCCTGGGAAACGCTCATGGCTTTGGGCAAGAGCGATGTGTGCAATCCCAATGAAAAATTTTCCATGAGTTTTCTGGCAGCCAACCTGTCACAGGAAATTAACGGGGTCAGCAAATTACACGGACAGGTTAGCCGGGAGATACTCAATCCTCTGTGGTCTGCCTATTTACCCCAGGAATCGCATGTGGATTATGTCACCAACGGAGTGCATTACCAAACCTGGACAGCTCCGGAATGGAAAGAGGTCCATACACGCGTATTCGGGCAGGATTTTGGGACGCATCATTACAATAAGGATTGTTTCCTGAGTTTCCTCAACGTACAGGACGCTGAAATCTGGAGCGTCCGCAATGCATTACGGAAAAAACTGATAGAAAGGCTGGTACTGGCCCTGACCCAAACACAGAATGCGCCCGAATTTTATTCACCAAGGGAAGTGGTGGCCATAAGGGCTGCCCTGAACAAGGACATTCTGACCATTGGTTTTGCACGGCGCTTTGCCACCTACAAGAGGGCTCACCTGCTTTTTACCAACCTGGACCGGCTGGATGCCCTTGTCAACGATGCCCGGTGTCCCGTTCAATTTCTGTTTTCAGGAAAAGCACATCCCCACGACAAAGCGGGGCAGGACCTGATAAGGCGCATTATTGAAATATCGCGCATGCCCCGTTTTTTGGGCAAAATCCTGTTCCTGCCAAATTACAACATGGAGCTTGCCAAGCGTCTGATCCAGGGAGTCGATGTCTGGATGAACACGCCAACACGTCCTTTAGAGGCATCGGGAACCAGCGGGGTAAAGGCGGTTATGAACGGGGTCATGCATTTTAGTGTTCTGGATGGATGGTGGGTGGAAGGTTACCGCAAGGGTGCCGGATGGGCTTTGTCCGAAGAAAGAACCTACGAGAATCAGGATTACCAGGATGAACTGGATGCCGCTACCATATACAATATGCTGGAACGCGAAATTGTCCCCATGTTCTATAAGAGAAATCATGAGGGGATTCCTGTTGAGTGGGTACAGCATATAAAAAATACGGTAGCATACATAGCCGGTAATTTCACGACCAACCGCATGATGCAGGATTATGAGGACAAATTCTACAAGCCCCTCCAGAAACGTCATACAGACATGGTGGACGGCAATTTCTCCCAGGCCCGGGAAATGGCTTACTGGAAGAGAAGAATGGAAAGGGAGTGGAATTCCCTGGAAGTGATTTCCTATTCACATCCCAATGACAGCAAGGATATTCTTGTCTTGGGAGGCGAATATGAATCCAGGGTCAGGTTGTACCTTGGCGCACTTACAACCAGTGACATCAGGGTGGAAATGGTCATCACCGCACAGGATAAAGAAGGGAATATTGTTATTGATGAAATTGTTCCTTACAGACTGGAAGAAGGTTCCAACGGAGAGGCGTCCTACGTTTGCAAGCTGGTTCCGCAAACAGCCGGCTCTTATAATATCGCCTCGCGCATATATGCTTATAATTCAAAAATGCCGCACAGGCAGGATTTTGCACTGGTAAAATGGTTGTAGCAGCTACCGGCTTTTTTGATGGTGTGCATCTTGGACACCGCGCCGTCCTGACATCCCTGGTGGACACAGCCCGGAAGATGGGAAAAGAGAGCCTTGTCCTGACCTTCTGGCCTCATCCCAGGGCAGTTCTGCAGCAGGATGCACAGAAATTCCGCCTACTTACATCGCTGAATGAAAAAAAGGAGATGATCCATGCCCTGGGAGTGGATCAGATCCACATCATATCGTTCACAAAGGAGTTTTCCACCATCCCTTCCTGTGTTTTTTTCAGGGATTACCTCTGTGAAAAATTCAAGGTCGGTGTGCTTGTGGCTGGTTACAACCACAGGCTGGGGTCCAACGGGGTCAATGACCCGCAGCAAATGGACCGGGAAGCAGAGAAGGCCGGTCTTCAGATCATACGTGTTCCGGAATACCAGTCAGACACCGGGGAGCATATCAGTTCCACCAAAATTCGCGCTGCCTTGTCTGCAGGATCTGTAGAAACCGCCAACCGCTGGCTGGGTTATTCGTACTGCCTGCATGGGGTAGTCATATCGGGAAACCGGATAGGCCGCACACTGGGTTATCCTACAGCTAATATGCAATTGTACGAACCCCTTAAGCAGCTTCCTGCAAACGGTGTGTACAAGGTAGAGGCAGAAGTGAACGGGATATGGTACAAAGGTATGATGAACATAGGTTTTCGTCCTACGGTAGCCAATCATTTGGAGCATACGATAGAAACGCATATCTTTGATTTTGATGACAATATTTACGGTCTGGAAATCCGGGTAAGGATATTGAAATACCACAGGCAGGAGATAGCCTTTCCTTCCCTGGATTCGCTTAAAGAACAGTTGCACAAGGACAAACAAGCTTTATTATGAAATCAGATACAATCATCACGCTGCTGTTAAGTATCCTGGCCATTGTGTTCGGGATCGTTAATGCCCGTGCAAAGAAAAGGAAGCTGGAGTCCCGGATGCCCCCTTATCCGGATGAGGATATGATCACCCTGCCAGAAGAAAGACCTCAATTTCAGCTTTCCAGGCCTTGCATCCTGCAGGAAGACCTTCCGGAAGAGGCCATCAGAACCACAGAACCTGTAATGAACCCATCCACACTCCCCGGCAAGCGTGAGAGCAAAACAGCCCCCACCAGCACGCGCAAATATGGGTTCAATCCAAAACAGGCCGTTCTTTTTTCAGAAATTCTGAAACCAAAATTTGACGAATTTGTTTGATTCATAAAGAAGTATTACATTTGTACTAAGAAGAGTCCTGCTACCGCAGGATTCTTTTTCTTCTTTTTATTGAAAAAAACTAAATTATGACCAAGATACATTATGTCACAGCCGAAGGCCTGGAGAAACTTAAGGAAGAATTGAACAGGCTTTCTTCTGTTGAACGGGAAGCAGCGGCTCGTGCCATTGCTGAAGCCCGTGACAAGGGAGATTTGAGCGAAAATGCAGAGTACGATGCAGCCAAAGAAGCCCAGGCTCTGTTGGAACTGCGTATTGAAAAACTGCAAGCCACCATTGCCAATGCCAGGGTGGTGGATGAATCCCGTCTCAATACCAACATAGTACAGATTATGAATAAGGTAAAGATTCGGAATATGAGCAATGGTTCGGTCATGGAAATCCTCCTGGTGGGGGAGAGTGAAGCTAACCTGGAAGAAAAGAAGCTTGCCGTTTCGTCTCCCATAGGCAAGGGTTTGCTGGGAAAGAAAAAAGGAGAGATTGCTCAGGTCGTGACTCCGTCCGGTATCATTGAATTTGAAATTCTGGATATATCCTTTTAATATGGCTACAATTTTTTCACGCATAGTATCAGGTGAAATTCCTTCTTACAAGGTAGCGGAGGACGACCGTTTTTATGCCTTTCTTGATATAAATCCCCGCAAACCGGGACACACGCTGGTGGTCCCTAAACAGGAAACAGACTATATTTTTGATCTGGATCCCGCCCTTCTGGGGGATCTGTTCCGCTTTGCCCAACGGGTGGCAAGGGCCATAGAATCTGCCATACCGTGCAAGCGTGTGGGGGTAGGGGTTTTAGGGCTGGAAGTGCCTCATGCTCATATTCATCTGATCCCCATGGACTCTGAGGGTGACATGAACCTGAGCAGGCCGGTATGCAGGATCCCGGAGCAGGAGATGCAAAGAATCTGCCTGATGATAGCCCAGAAATTCGAATAAACCTGTTATGAAAACCATAAAGTCTCTTATCGCAGCGTTCCTTATTGCTGCCTCATTCTTCTGCTCGTGCACCGGCACCAATACGGTCCGGATTAGCGGGACGGTGCAAAACCTTTCTGAAAATGACGCCGTGCTGTTAAAAAGACTGGACTTTACATCAGAAACACTTCTGGACACCCTTAAAACAGATGAGAAGGGTACATTTTATCATAACCTGACCAAAGGCATTGAGCAGCCCGGTTATTATTACCTGTATGCGGGTGAACGCAGGATCGCCTCGCTCATCCTGAAAAAAGGCGACAGGGTGCATATACAAGCAAAAGCAGATGGAAAGCCTGCCAGTATTGAAGGATCTGAAGAGTCGCTCTTGCTGCAACAGCTCAACACCCGCCTGGATCAGACCCGCAGGAAGTTTGATTCGCTGTATGTATTGTATGAAAATGCAGGATCTAAAGAAAAAGACGACCTGAGCCTGAAACTGGGTTCCCTTTTTATCCGTTACAAGCAGGACGCCATCCGTTTTTTGTATCAGCACCCCCGGGCATTCGTCAATACTTCTCTGGTCTTTCATGAATTGCCGGGACCGCTGTATGTCTTTTCCGATACCAGGGATGCCCCTTTGTTGCGCCGGGTGTATGATTCTCTATATGTGGACTATCCACTTTCCCCATACGTAATGGTCATCAGGGACCGTTATGAAAGCATGGAAAAGTCCTTTCAGATGGAACAGGCCCTGGAACGGGCCGATGTGATTGGCTTCCCCGACATTTGCCTTCCCGGTATTGACGGACTCAGGGTATGTCTTTCATCCCTTAAAGGGAAAACAATAATCCTATCCTTCTGGCATGCTGCCAATGTGAACATGAGGCTGGACAACCGAGAGCTGATGGAGGTCTATCAGACTTATGCTCCACAGGGGCTGGAGGTTTTCCAGGTAGCCCTGGATACCGATAAGACGGGCTGGGCAAAGGCCGTTAGGGAACAATCCCTGCCCTGGATCAGTGTCTGTGACGGACTGGGTGTTAATTCGCCTGCCGTTGCCACCTACAACATTGTAGAAATCCCTTCTTATTTTATCATTAACAGCGAGGAAGAGATTATATCCAGGACGGGCAACCTGGATGATGTAATCCGGCAGATCAGAAATCTTTTTTAGGACGGCCTGCCTGAAACTCTTTCAGGTAAAAAGGCGTATAATGGGCCACGTCTTCAAATCTTTTTTCCAGGAAAGCCTTCATGGCTGCCCTGGCCATCCCGTTGGCGTGGGATTCCAACGGAGCGAAAACGGCATTGGGGTGATTGATTATTTCACGGCACTTAGAGGCCCCGTCGCCGGTAAAGACTACCGGACCCTGTTCCAGGTCCTGCATAAAAAAGTCGGTGGTGATGGTCACCGCCTGGATTGGACCTTCCAGGCGGGCCATGCGATCTGTGCCGGTATCCCGGTTAACCGAGTAAGGAGCCGTGTAAACGTCCATCCTCCTGGCATCAATCATGGGGTAGATGCGCCATGGATCCATAGAGGTGGCGGCATCTATGTATAACTGGGCGATCAGCTCCAGCGAACTTACATGTAAAAGGGGTAATGAAGCGCCAAAACACAGGCCCTTGGCGGTGGATACACCCACACGCAGCCCGGTGTAAGATCCGGGACCGCCGCTAACCGCAACGGCAGCGCAATCCCCAACCCTGATGCCGGATTCATGTAAAAGGTCGTCAATGAAAACAGCAAGAATAGATGCATGCGCTTTAGGCTCTGTTGTCTTACGGCTAGCCATGATCTGAATTCCTGCAGTCAGAGAGACAGAGCAAACCCGGGTACTTGTTTCAATCAACAGTATTGATGGTTGCACTTACCTTAATTTCTTTTGTTTCTTTTCCGGAATCTTTTTCGTTGCCGGGTTCTACCCTGGAGCCGTTTTCAAGGGTAGATGAAATAGCGGTATACGGACCGGTCACTACCTTGTCCTGGATTGTAAGCCCTTCAAGGATTTCTATATGGATATGGTCCTGCAATCCGGATTTGACCCTTACTGTTTCTACGGTGTTGTCATCACGCAGTACAAAGACCTGTTCTACCAGTTCATTGGGCCCCAGCTGCTCCTTCAGGCTGTCGGGAAGCAATTCAGGGCGTGTGGTAATGGATTGGATGGGTATGGCAATAGCCTGGTATCTTGTTTCTGTCTGGATGGATACCGAGGCCGACATGCCGGGCCTGAATGGGGTGGAAAATCCGGCAGTTAACAGGTCACTGTACGATTCGGGCAGGATGAAAACCCTGACTTCAAAATTGGTGACCTGTTCCAGCGAAGAACCAACATTCTTGGCCGAGTTGGCAATCTGGGTGACCAGACCGGTGAACTTGCGGCCGCGGTAGGCATCTACTTCCACTATGGCCGTGTCCCGTTGCTTGATGCGTACAATGTCGTTTTCATTCACATCTACCAACACTTCCATTTCCTCAAAATTGGCTATGCGCAGCATCTCGGTCCCTGCCATCTGGCTGGTTCCCACTACCCGTTCCCCGCGCTCGACATTCAGCTTGGAAACAATGCCGTTCATGGGTGAAAATATGGTGGTTTTTGAAAGGCTTTCCTCGGCTTCGGCAAGGGCTGCCTCGGCACTCTGCACGTTGAACCTAGATGCGTTCAACTGCTCGCCGGCTATTGAATATTCAGAGGAAGATGCTTCATATTCGGCCTGCGATATGGCTCCCTGCTGGTATAGTGACACGTTCCGGTTATAGGAGAGTTCCACTTGCTTAAACTGAGCCTCCTGTTGAGCCAGTTGTGCGCGGCTCTGGTTCAGGGCTGCTTTCATCCTGTCCCGGGCAGACCTGTACTGGTCCTGCTTGATCTGGATCAATATCTGTCCGGCTTTTACATAATCTCCCTCGGCTACGTTAAGAACAACAATTTCGCCCGATACGTCGGGGCTGATCTTGACCTCTGTAACCGGCTGGATTTTCCCGTTGGCAGGAATGATCTCGGTGATATTCTTTATAACAGGATTTGCAACGGTAACCTCTATGCCTTTACCGGACCGGCTTCTGCCAATGATGACCAGGACAACAATAAGTACCACTGCACTAATGATGACCCACAATATAGATTTTTTCATGAAAATGATATTTTTATAACGTAATGGGAATGCCTTTGTAAAAATCCAGTATCTTGAGCTTGAACACGTGTTCGTATTTTGCCTGGATATAATTGCTCTGTGCTTTAAACAAATTGGTCTTGGAGACTATATAGTCTGTGCCATTAAGCATCCCGATGTCAAATTTCTGTTGCATGTAACGGAACGATTCCTCCATGGATGTGACATTTCTTTGTGCAGCTTGTGTCCTGAGGTAGGTAGAGGTGGCATCGTTGGCAGCCTGCTGCACTTCCTTGAGAAGTACCTGCCGGGCGTTTTTCATTTCCAGATCGGCCATTTCCAGGCCCAGTCTGGCGTTTTTTATATTGGTGCTGACCTGCCACTTGCTAAAAATGGGTATGGTCAGCGACAAACCAATGGAGGGGTTGTTGTTGTTTTTCATTTGTTCCCAGAAGCCGGCCGACGATCCGCCAAAAAGATCCCCTACAGAACCGGAGTTATTATCTTCTGTGCTATCGTCATCATCTTTCCGGTTGGCGTCCGAATAGAACGAAGAATAACCAAACGACAAGGCAAGCCTGGGATAGCGGCCGCCCTGTGCTACGGCCAGCTCGTACTGGCGCTGTTCACGGGTATGTTCTGTTTTCCTGATCTGCGGCAGGTCCAGCGACTTATAATAAAGATCTTCTACAGAGACAGTCTCCATTTCCTGGAGTTCCCCTACGGATGGTGTAACAATTTCAAAGTCCTCTTCCATGGGGAGGTCAAGCAATTGCCTGAGAGTAAGCATAAAGGTGCGCAAGTTGTTCCGGGCTTCCACCACCTGCAATTCCTCGGAAGCCAGCTGCGACTCAATTTCCAGGAGCGCGCTCAGGGGCTGGCTGCCTGCATCTACCAGCTTGCGGGAACGGGTAACCTGCTCTTCCACGCTTTGGCGGCTTAACAAGGCTGCATCAAGGATTTCACCGGCAAGCAGTACGTTCAGGTAACTGCGGGTTATCTCTATGGAAATGTCATTGCGTAGCTTTTGTACTTCCTGGATGGCAACATTGACGCGCGATTGCTCCTGTTTAACGGTGTTGAGCTTCTGAAAACCGGTAAAAATGTCCATATCGGCATAAAGTCCCACACCGGTATTGGAGCTTCTCACGTGATTCAGGATAGTCAGGGTGGACAGGTCAACAGACTGTCCCCAGTTAACGTTTTCACTGACACGGGCGCTGACAGAAGGGGCAAAAGACATTTTTGACTGAAAATGAACATTTTCCGATTGTTTTACCCCCAGTTCCTGCTGTTTTATGGTTAGGTTGTTTTCCCATGCGTAACGGATGCAATCCTCAAGGGTCCATTTTTTTTGTGCCTTCAGGGAAAAAGGGAGCATCACAGCCAGGAACAAGATTAGACCGGTACTTTTTTTCATAGTGCTTCTTAAGTATATCGTGCAAATTTACTTTTATTTATAGAATATGCAACAACGATGCCTAAAAGCGAAAGCATGCACAATAGCAGGTTTAGCGCTGCCCGTGATGCGGAATACACCGTTGTTACCCGGGGCAGGAAATATTGAAAAGTGAAAAGGATAATGTTGTATACCCAATGTGCCGATATGCACAGGGAAATATCCCCAAATCTGTAATATAAATAACCCAGACCAATTCCCATTACAACACGCTGCATAAGCAGGGAAACCGATTCCGGTCTGTGGCAGAGGGAAAACAAGAGCGCGGGTAGTATCAGGATCAACCACCCGGGATGACCGGCCTTTTTCATCCTTGTAATTAAAAATTCCCTGAAAAGCAGTTCCTCGCAACATGAAATCCAGAAAAACGACCAGGTGCAGTTGATCAGCCAGGGTGTCAGATGCATAGCGGGGAAAGCCTTTCCCGTCAAAAAGGCTGTGAGCGATGCTGCCGGGATCATCATAACCCCCGTTACCAGGAAAATCCTTTTCCAGGGCATGGCAGGCAGCTCTGTCATTTTTTTTCGTTTCCGCCGCATGTGCAGCAGGACCATTCCCATAGCCCCGAAGGAATTGCCTGTAATTAAATCAACTCCCTTTGTGTATAGGATGGAAGAGAGCAGTAATGCGGGCAGGCTGAAAACAACGTATAGCCAGACGGGATAAACCAGGAATAAGACCTTACGCATCTTTTTGGGAAAAGAGACTGACCGGTTTTTCCACTGGTCAGTCTCATTTTCATCAGGCCGGAACGGCCGATTTTTTAATTTTACCGATCAGACTTTGTCCCAGATCGTAAAGCGTACGGAACGCCTGTCCCAGTATTTCACCCAGTTTGTAGGCCAGTTCGGCGTCTACTCCCGGGGAGGATACCCCTGCGGTCACTGCGCAGCAGGCTTTATCGCTCAGCGACTCAAAGCCCGTCAAAAAAACCTGTGTTCTCATTTGTTCCATCCGTCTCTGAATCCGTCAAGAAAGCTGTCTATGTTTTTGGCCAGCATGGCTACAAGGAATCCCGCCTTGCCCATTTTTGAAGCCAAACCGTTGAGCAGGTCCTGAATAATATCACCCAGAACACCATACTCGGAATCTCCTCCTGTTATTACACACTGGACAGAAGCATCCAGGGTAACAAACCCAAAATTCCGCATCTCATAATCACTCATAACTTTTAGGTTTTAATTTTTTTCTCACCGTTCAGGCGCGTGAGATTCCGCCTGCAATCGCGCGTTTGCTTTATAATCCCTGCTGCCTGCACCAGGCAGCGTATTTTCCGTTCTTTTTGATCAATGATGTATGCGATCCTTCCTCTGCAATTCTGCCCTGGTGCAGCAGCAGGATATGCGATGCCACCGACAGGGTGGACATCCTGTGTCCTATGATTATAACCCCGGTGCCCTCCCGGCTCCATTTGCGTAAAGCGTTGAGTACATACAATTCCGAAGTACTGTCTAACGAAGAGGTGGCTTCGTCCAGAATGATCCATGCAGGATTGCGGTAGGCTGTCCTGGCCAGGGCTATGCGTTGCCGTTGTCCCCCGGAAAGCTGGACTCCCTGTTCCCCTATGGGGGTGAGTATGCCACGGGGCAGCGACGAAAGGAATGCTTCCAGGCCCAGTTCACTGCACAGGGTGGCTACCCTTTCTGTATCGGGAGCAGGGTCACCCAGGGCAATATTGTCCAGGATGTTGCCTTCAAACAGGTCGGCTTTTTGCGGGACGATCCCAATTTTTCTGCGCCAGGCACTCAGGGGAATGCTCCCGGCTTCTTTACCGTCCAGCAAAATGGTGCCTCCATCCGGGGTATACATACGCATGAGCAAAGCGCCCATTGTGCTTTTGCCCGAGCCGCTCTCTCCTGCAATACCGGTGATCTTGCCTGTATGGAAGGTGTGGCTGAAGTTGTCGAACAAGGGCATCCTGCCCGGATAATGGAACGACAGGTCTTTAATTTCCAGGTCTCCTGCATTGCAGGAAACGCTTGCTTCTTTAGGGAACGGATCTTCCTCCGTTTCCAGTTCCATGATCTCGAACAACCGTTCGGCAGCAATCCTGGCATCCCTGTATTTCTGGCTAAAAGTGATGATCTCGCTCACCGGGGAGGAAAAATAGGCGGTCAGGGCATAAAATGTCAGCAACTCTCCAAAGCTCATCAAATCGCGTGTTACAAAAACAGCCCCTGTCCACAGTATGGCCAGGCCCATGCCGCGTGTGATGAAATCACCGCCGGTTGCTGCCCGCAACTGGTTCATTCCTCCCCGCCAGGCATGACCCACATACGTTTTGAATCTATCTGCCACCTTCTCTGTCATACGTTCCTGGGCGGTACTGTACTTTATCTGGGCAACGCCCCGCAGAGAGTCTACCAGGACGGTTTCAAGGTTTGCCTGGGAAATCATTATCTGCCTTTGCGTGTCTTTATTACGCAGGTCGAACAGATAATAAACGGCCCCGTATAATGGCAGTGCAGCAATACAGATCCAGCTCAGTTTCGGATTAAATAGGAACATGACCACAAAAGAAAAAAACAGGGTGAACGCGCTCAGGGCCACATTCAGCAATCCGGTGCTCAGGAAAGTGCTGACTTTGAAAGCGTCATTGATACGGGCCACCAGTTCTCCCGACTGTCTTTGGTCAAAGAACCGTTGCGGCAGGTACAGGATATGGCGGTAAAAACCGCCCACCAGCCTGGAGGCCGTACTGAATCCCGTCTTTAGCAGGAAACGCACCCTGAACATATTGAGTGCCATGGCGCAGAGGGCTATGTATATCATGGAAAAACCCAGCAGACGCAAAAAATCTTCCGCTCCCCACGGAATCACCTTGTCTGCAATCTGCTTCAAAAACAAGGCAGATGCAATGCCCGTAAGTGTATAGAGCAACGAAGCAGCCAGCGCGCCTGCGAACCGGTGCTTTTCCCCTTTCATAAGAACCCTTGTCCTATAAAAGAAACCGGGAATATAACTGCCTTTTTTGAAATTTTCATCTTTTGAAAGGGTCACCAACACGCCGGTCCACTGTTTTAGAATTTCTTCCAGCGTTTTGCGGTGTATCCGGCCGTCTTCAGGATCCATTATGCTGTATCTGGCTTTTTTCCTAAAAAAGGATTTGCAGGGCCCGTAAAACACAACAAAATGACTATGCCCGTTCTCTTTGATCATATGAAAAACAGAAGGTACAGGGAGGTTTCTGAACAGGTTGTCACCGGCACTATCTGAACTGCCGGTGCGGCGGTATGCCCCGGCTTTGAGGCCAAGCGCCCTGGCGCCTTCCCGGATTCCCTGCACGGAAATGCCGTGCGTCTGCGTACCGCTCCATTGCCGGATCTGCTCCAGAGGAAAGCGTAATCCGAACCAGGCCGAGGCAGACGCAAGGCAGGCCGCTCCGCAATCACTTATATGGTGTTGCCTGATGCATATCCTTTTCATAGTTCTGATCAAAAGAAAAAGGAGCCGTCTTTTTTTCTTTCTCCATACTGTAACCGGAAAACAGGTCCCGCATAATCCCATTCCCTTCAGTTATAGATTCTCTCTCTTCTGACAGCTCCTTGCTAACAAACGACAGGAAGACAATCATTCCCGAAACCGTAGCCAACACAATAGCGATGAAAAAAACGACAAACCCCTTGCTCCCTTTTTCGCGGATGACCTGATCGCCGGCTGTAGCCCGGGAAAGAGCAGGATAGGATGGTCTGCAGATTGTCTTCATGGTACAAACCTAACACCCCGGAAAAGAAATTTCCAGACAAAAAAGATAAATGATGATAACGGCCCGAAAAGTGTTTGGGGTTAATCCAGGAAGGGGAGGTAGGGAAGCAGTATGGAAGAAAATTTCTCTATCACCTGAAACAGCCTGGATGATTCAAAAGCCTCTTTCGGCAGGAAGGGGATATAGGCATTAATCAGGTTCAATACGTAGACCAGGATTACCAGCAGGACATTCCATTTGATCCATCCGAATATTGCCCCTGTCAAGCTGTTTAGCCATCCAAGCAGGACAATTTTCATGAGCTTGTCCAGAAGATGCCCGGCAATCAGGACAACAATAAGCACTGCAATGAAAGTAACAACAAAAGCCACTATGCGTAATCCTTCTCCGTTCCAGTTGAACCAACCCACAATCCGGTCCGCTGCGAATCCGCTAAAATGAAAAGAACAGTATGCGGCCAGGATCAGGGCAAGAATACCAAAAACCTGCTTGATAAGCCCTTTGATTATACCCTCTGCAATGGCTATGATCCATACCACTAAAAGTATGATATCAATGTAGTTAAAAGAAAATTTCTCCAACATGCTATCAAAGATAGGTAAGATTCGTATCTTTGCAAACCATTTTTATAGCCATTATTTATGAAGTTCCCAGAGTACAAGAATCTTGACCTGCCGCAGATCCAGGAAGGGATCACCAGCAAATGGGACCGTGAGCAAACCTTCCGCCGCAGCGTTGAAGACCGCCCCGATGCCCCTCCTTTTGTCTTTTTTGAAGGTCCGCCTTCTGCCAATGGCATGCCGGGTATCCACCACGTTATTTCCAGGGCCATCAAGGACGTGGTCTGCCGGTACAAAACCCAGCGGGGTTACCGGGTAGAAAGAAGAGCCGGGTGGGATACACATGGCCTTCCGGTAGAACTGAATGTTGAAAAAATGCTGGGCATTACCAAGGAAGACATAGGCGTTTTGCTGTCTATAGAAGAATACAACGCGGTTTGCCGTAAAGAGGTCATGAAATATACCCGCGAATGGGAGCTGCTTACCCGCAAGATGGCTTATTGGGTGGACATGAGCCGGCCTTACGTTACGTATCATAATTCCTACATTGAAACCATCTGGTACCTGCTAAAGGTTATTTACAACAAAGGCCTGTTGTACAAGGGATATTCAATACAGCCCTACTCCCCGGCAGCAGGCACGGGGCTCAGTACCCACGAGCTCAACCAGCCGGGTTGCTACAAGGACGTGAAGGACACCACCTGTACCGCTATGTTCAGCATAATCAAAGACAGCGCCAGCAATATTCTTTTTGACAGTGAGGATGAATCGTTGTTTTTTCTTTCCTGGACCACTACCCCCTGGACGCTGCCATCCAATACGGCCTTATGTGTAGGCCCGTCCATCAAATACATAAAACTGCGCACATACAACCCCTACACCGGGGAGCCCATATCGGTCATCATGGCCCGGGACCTGAGAGAAACACTCTTCCGGGAAAAGGACGGAACACTTCCCATGGACTCCTATAAACCAGGAGACAAAGCCATTCCCTGGGAACAGGCAGGTCTTGTATACACCGGAAAGCAACTGAAGGGAATACGATACAGGCAACTCATACCCTGGGTGAATCCCGGAGCCGGGGCTTTCAGGGTGATCACCGGTGATTTTGTCACGACCCAGGAAGGAACGGGTATAGTACACATTGCTCCCACCTTTGGAGATGATGACCATAAGGTGGCCAAAAAGCACGGTGTGCCTGCCCTTATACTCAAAGACAGCAATGGCAATGTGTGCCCCATGGTAGATAAGACAGGCAAATTTTACCGTCTGGAAGACCTGGATCCCGCTTTTGTAAGCTCGGAAATGGATGCCGGCGCTTATGCACCCTTTGCCGGCCGTTACGTGAAAAACGATTACGATCCCAATTGGAACAAGGATACTGCACAGGCAAACGGGGCCGGATCGCTGGACGTGGAACTTTGCATGTGGCTCAAGAAAAACAGATTGGTGTTCCGCATAGAAAAGATGGTGCACAATTATCCCCATTGCTGGCGGACAGACAAACCGGTACTTTACTATCCGCTAGATTCCTGGTTCATCCGCACCACGGCAGTCAGGGAGCGCATGATGGAACTGAACCGGACCATCAACTGGAAACCGGAGTCCACCGGTACCGGACGTTTTGGCAAGTGGCTGGAGAATCTCCAGGACTGGAATCTTTCCCGGAGCCGATACTGGGGCACGCCGCTGCCCATCTGGCGCACGGAAGATGGAAAGGAAGAACGCTGCATAGGTTCGTTGCAGGAATTGTACGATGCCCTTGAAGTATCTGCCGAAAAGGGCCTGATGAGCTCCAATCCATTGAAAGACAAGGGTTTTGTTTCAGGGGATTTCAGTTCTGAAAATTACGAAAAGATAGATTTGCACCGGCCGTTTGTGGACCAGTGGATCCTTGCCTCGGCAAGCGGAAAACCCATGCGGCGCGAACCAGACCTGATAGACGTGTGGTTTGACTCGGGCTCCATGCCTTTTTCACAGGAAGGCCTGGAGAAGCTGGGAACCCCGGCTTTTGGACAGGTGGCCGATTTCATTGCCGAGGGGGTGGACCAGACCCGGGGTTGGTTTTTCACCCTGCATGCCATAGCAACCATGGTCAACGACAGGGTCTGTTTCAGGAACGTACTTTCCAACGGACTGATCCTGGACAAGAACGGCAACAAAATGAGCAAACGCCTGGGCAATACGGTGGATCCTTTCAAGCTGCTGGACCTTTACGGGGCAGACCCGCTGCGCTGGTACATGCTTACCAACGCGCAACCCTGGGACAACCTTCGCTTTGATGAAACCGGTGTGGATGAAGTCCGGCGCAAATTCTTTGGCACATTGTACAATACGTATTCCTTCTTTGCCCTGTATGCCAACGTGGACGGTTTCACGGCAGCCCTTGCGGCAGAGGACAGCCCCGCCTGGGTTCCTATGGAAGAACGCTCAGAACTGGACCGCTGGATCATTTCACTGCTCAACACCCTGACCGGTAATGTTCTTAATGCGTACGAGAACTATGATATCACAACGGCAGGCCGGCTGATTCAGGACTTTACCGGTGACCACCTGAGTAACTGGTATGTACGCCTGAACCGCAAACGTTTCTGGCGTGGTGACCTGGACGATGACAAACACGCTGCCTACCAGACCCTGTATACCTGCCTAAGGACCATTACCCTGCTGGGAGCACCCATTGCCCCTGTTTACATGGAACGTTTGTACCTGGATCTGGGTGCCGGCGATTCTGTGCATCTGGAGCTAATGCCCCAGGTACGGAATGAACATATTGACAAAGCACTGGAGGAACGCATGGACCTGGCCCAGCGCTGCACTTCCATGGTACTGGCCCTGCGCCGCAAGGTCAACATCAAGGTCCGGCAGCCCCTGAGCAAGATCCTGATCCCTGTGCTGAATAAAGAAATGGAAGAAAAGCTGAAAAAGGTAAAATCCATTATCCTAAACGAAGTCAATGTCAAGGAGCTGGAGTTCATTTACGACACAAAGGGCCTGATAATTAAGGGAATAAAACCCAACTACAAAGTATTGGGCAAGAAGTGCGGTGCACTGATGAAAGAAATCACCTCGGCCCTGAATGCCTTCAGCCAGGACGACATTGCCCGCTTTGAAAAGGCGGTGGAATCCGGAAGCTACACCTTATCCCTGGACGGCGCAGATGTCCTGCTGGAGCGGGAAGACGTGACCATAACCTCGCAGGACATGCCCGGATGGCTTATAGCCATAGAAGGACCCCTGACCGTTGCCCTGGAGGTGACCATCACCGATGCGCTGTTGCGCGAGGGGACTGCCCGCGAACTGGTAAACAGGATCCAGAATCTGAGAAAAGACACCGGACTGGCAGTCACAGACAAGATCCGCCTGGTCATCGAAGAGCGGAAAGATGTGGCAGACGCCCTGGAAGATTATAGCCACTATATTGCCAGCCAGGTGCTTGCCACCAACATTGTCATGGCTGCCACACCGGCCCATGCCCATGCTGTTGAATGGGAAGGGGGAACCCTCCTAATTCATATTGAGAAATCATAATTAAATGCTACATTTGCGTTTCCTTAAAGACTAAACTATGACTACTAAAAAAAGCAAAACCGATCAAAAGGTTACTGAAGAGGTAAAGGAAAAGGTCCGTTATTCCGACCAGGAGCTACAGGAATTCAAAGCCCTGATCAACGAAAAGCTGGCTCAGGCAAGAGCTGATTATGAGGATCTGAAAGCCATAGTCACCCATAGTCAGAGTAATGACACGGAAGACACCTCTCCCACATTCAAAGTGCTGGAAGAAGGAGCCTCGGCACTTTCCAAGGATGAAGCCGGACAACTGGCTTTGCGTCAGCATAAATTCATCCAGTCACTGGAAATGGCCCTGGTCAGGATCGAAAACAAAACATACGGGATTTGCCGGGAAACCGGTAAGCTCATCCCCAAGGAACGCCTTCGCCTGGTTCCTCACGCCACCCTGTCGGTAGAGGCGAAGAACAACCGTGAATAATACGGTCCTATGACAAAAGGTAAATTATCCAGGGGAAATATTCTTGCGATAATTATCTCATCTATCCTGGTTTTGGATCAGTTTTCCAAGATCTGGATAAAAACCCATTTTACCCTGCATCAAAGTGTAAACGTCCTGGGTAAATGGTTCCAGTTGTATTTTGTAGAAAACGAAGGCATGGCTTTTGGCATGGTCTTCGGGGGCGATAACGGCAAGCTCATCCTGAGCCTGTTTCGCGTTGCCCTGAGTATTTTCATCATGTGGTACATATGCAGGCTGCTCAAAAAGCCCGACACCCCCATGGGTGTACTCGTAGGCCTTTCCATGGTATTTGTAGGAGCTATCGGGAATATCATCGACTGTGCTTTCTACGGACTGATTTTTAGTGAATCGGGCGTGACCGAGGTGGCCACCATGTTTCCTCCCGGTGGAGGCTACGGCTCCTTCCTGCACGGCAAAGTGGTGGATATGCTATACTTCCCGCTCATAGATACCGTCCTGACGGAAAATTTTCCCATCTGGGGCGGCCGCCGATTTGTCTTCTTCCAGTTCATTTTTAACGTGGCAGACTCTGCCATCACCATCGGGGCACTCTATTTGTTGATATTCAAGCACAAATTTTTCTCCAAAAAATAAAAAGATTCCCTACCTTTGCCACCCCTAAACGGGAGCACTGCTGAAGGCCGGGCACTGCAAACGTAGCGTAGCGCTGCAAGCTGCCCTACAGAACGTCGGGCGCTGCAAACTGCCAGACGGCGCTGCAAGCTGCCAGACGGCAGGCCGGGCACTGCAAGCTGCCCTACAGAACGTCGGGCGCTGCAAACTGCCAGACGGAAAGTCAGGAAGCTCTCAGTATTGCACCCAAAATGAACGGAGAGATGCCGGAGCGGTCGAACGGGGCGGTCTCGAAAACCGTTGAACCCATCTGGGTTCCGGGGGTTCGAATCCCTCTCTCTCCGCCACAAAAAAACTCACAAAAAACGAATTTATTTGCTTTTTGTGAGTTTTTCTTTTTGCAGAACCAGAAACAGGTGGAACCTCAGCGCGCCAAAATTATGAAGCATTTTTTAAGAAGCAGTAATATAGCTAGTTAAGATTTTGATAGCAAATTTGGCGCACTGAGGTTCCACCTCTGCACCCCACCACGGGCACTTTTGCCGGGTTTTTGCCCCTGGTGCTTCTGGCAGATCCAGTGTTTATTTTGTAAAGTACTCTTTATGCGGCTTTTAGCAAATTTCGCCACTTTAGCAAATCATGACCACGGGCACTTTTGTGGGGTTTTTGCCCCTGGTGGGCCCTAAAACACCACCACCACGGGCACTTTTCCCGGGTTTTTGCCCCTGGTCAGTTTAAAAGACGGTGCAATTTCAAGAAGGTGCTGCTTCGCAGCGTATAATAAGCGCCAAAAGCCTTTGGCGCACCGCCTTGAAGGCCACCGGACGGTTAGGTGAGCAGTGATACTAGAAAATAGCAGCCTGGATGAAATCAGAGTGGTGCTGCAAAGCAGCGCCTTTAATAAGCGCCAAAAGCCTTTGGCGAACCGCCTTAAACAGGTGGAACCTCAGTGCACCAAAATTGCAATAACATTTTTAAACAACAGATTTACAATGCTTTGAAAATTTTCCGGAAAAAATGGTGCACTGAGGTTCCACCTCTTTCTGTATATTTACACAAACGAATTATTGCTATGTATGAAGAATTGATCTTTGAAAGCCGGGATGAGTTCAGGGAATGGCTGGTCAAAAACCATGCTGTCAGCCA
>MWDM01000005.1 GCA_002070565.1 Bacteroidetes bacterium ADurb.Bin139 | reverse complement strand
TATATGGCACAATACCGTCAATTACCGGAAGGAGAATGGGTATTTGGTTATTCCCGGACCGATTTGAAGTTCAACGCCAAGTGGGACCGCAGGCTGTTCAGTCAGAATTATACCATTACCTCTGAAATGGCCATGACCGAGTACAGCCGTGATTCCTACAAGATCCCGCAGGAGAGCCGTGTCAAAACAACAGACATCACCTTATACAGGGTAGCCGATTTTGAGGATCCCGGTTTTTGGGAAGATTATAACATAATTGAACCTGAATCGTCCATAGAAAACGTTATTTCCCGCATCATACGCCAACTCAGGCGCCGGCAGCGCTAATGAGCAGCTTATAGCTAACGATCAATGAGTAAACGTTTATAATGCACACAATTTATATTATGTTAAATAGATGTTGAACAGTAATATTCCTCTGGCTGAACGCATGCGCCCCACTTCTTTCAGCCAGTTTGTAGGACAGGAGCACCTGGTATCGCCCGGAGCCGTTCTACGTAAGATGATTGAAAGCGGAAATCTGGCTTCTTTCATTCTCTGGGGTCCTCCCGGTGTTGGAAAAACAACCCTGGCCAGAATCATAGCCCGGGATCTGGAACGCACTTTTTACAGCTTGTCTGCTGTTAGCTCCGGTGTCAAGGATGTCCGTGAAGTGATTGAACGTTCCCGCTCCGGCAAAATGTTCCAGAAAAACCGCCCGATTCTTTTTATTGACGAAATCCATCGCTTTAGCAAATCCCAACAGGACGCACTCCTGGGTGCTGTGGAAGACGGCACTATTGTATTGATTGGAGCAACAACTGAAAATCCTTCCTTTGAAGTGATTGCTCCCCTGCTTTCCCGTTGCCAGGTATTTGTTCTTAAATCACTATCTATCTATGATTTGAACGCGTTACTTGAACGGGCGCTCAAAGAAGATGAGTACCTGAGATCGCTGGAAATCCGCGTGGAAGAAACAGAAGCCCTCTTCAGACTTTCCGGCGGTGATGCCCGTAAACTATTGAATATTATTGAAATAGTCGTTTCAAGTTATGACAAGGGAGAAACAATTATATTCAATAACGATCAGGTTCAAAAACGGTTGCAGAAAAATATCGTACTCTATGATAAAAACGGAGAACAGCATTATGATATTATCTCGGCTTTTATCAAAAGCATCCGCGGGAGCGACCCCAATGGGGCAGTTTACTGGATGGCCCGCATGATTGCCGCCGGCGAGGATCCCCTCTTCATAGCCAGGAGAATGTTAATCCTGGCTTCGGAAGACATAGGGCTGGCCAATCCTAATGCTTTTCTGATGGCTAATGCCTGTTTTGACGTTGTTCATAAGATTGGAATGCCCGAAGGCCGGATTCCCCTTTCGCAGACGGCCATTTATCTGGCCACAAGCGCCAAAAGCAACTCGGCATACATGGCCATAGAAGGTGCTCTTGAAGCGGTCCGCCGGCACGGGGACCTGGGTGTACCTCTGCACTTGCGCAACGCCCCTACCGAATTGATGAAAGAACTGGGATATGCCAAAGATTACAAATATGCCCACGATTTTGAACACAATTTTGTGGTGCAGGAGTTTCTGCCACAGGAAATCAGCGGCAGCTGCTTCTACAGCCCCCAGGACAATCCCCGCGAAAAAGAGATAGGAAGATTCATGGAACGCTGGGGCAGCAAATATTCCGAAGTGTAAGAAAAAATATACTACCTTTGACAGTATGGAAATGAATGATTTTTTTATCATAGCCGGTCCATGTGTCGTTGAATCTGAAAAATTGTGCATGGAAGTAGCCGGGAAACTTTGCAACCTCACTGCCAAATACAAAATTCCCTTAGCTTTTAAGGCTTCCTACCGTAAAGAAAACAGGACAAGGGTAGATTCCTTTACCGGTATCGGAGACAACAAAGGACTGGAAATACTGCAAACCATACAGAGTTATTTTAACGTCTGTGTTACAACAGACGTACACACACCGGACGAAGCCCTGATGGCTGCAGAATACGGAATTGATATCATCCAGATCCCCGCATTCCTGTGCCGGCAGACATCCCTGCTAAAAGCGGCTGCGCAGACCGGCAAGATCATCAATGTAAAAAAAGGACAGTTTCTTGCCCCGGAACAGATGCAGTTTGTTGTTGAAAAACTATTGCAGTTTGGTGGTACTATGGACAAGATCATCCTGACCGAACGAGGAACGCAGTTTGGTTATACAGACCTGATCTTTGATGTGCGCAGCATTCCCAAGATGAAACGTCTTAATGTTCCAGTGGTTCTTGATGTTACCCATTCACTTCAAATGCCCAACCAGGCCTGCGGAGTGGCCGGTGGTGACCCCTCAATGATCACTACCCTGGCTGCTGCCGGTGTGGCATGCGGCGTAGATGGCATATTTGTGGAAACCCACCCCAGGCCTCAGGATGCCCTTTCGGACGGAAACAATATGCTTGCGCTGGATAAAATGGAATTATTGATCCGTAGCATTATTACATTTCGCAAAACATACGTCAAACTGGAAAAAGAACTTCAACAACACACCTAAATGACAATCAACCACGATCTTAGCATACGGTATGAAAAACTGCCTGTTTTTATTTACAATGACCAGATAGAAGCTTCTGCCTACCTGGTGGACAATATCCTTAACCTGCTGAGCCTGAAAGAGTCGCAGGGGAAAAAATTGGTTCTTGGCTTGTCTTCCCGTCCTGCCATGATTCCCGTATATGAACTCTTTGCCCACGCCTACGAAAATGGCAGGAGTTTTAAAAACATTGTGGTATTTGGTATCAATGAATATTATCCTTTGTCCAGGAATGAGATTCAGTCTCATTACCGGTTCCTGAGGGAATACCTGTTTGATGTAGTGGATATACCCGCCAGCCAGATCTACTTCCTGGACGGGGGTATTCCACGATCCCAGGTAGCACGCCACTGTGCCGATTTTGAAAAAAAGATCGCCTCATACGGGGGTATAGACGTAATGATCACTTCCGGTATGGGCTCGAACGAGCCGGGTTCTCCCTACAGTTCCCGTACGCGTTTAATCACCCTCAATACTAATACCCGCATTTCGGCTGCCAGTGAATTCTTTGGGGTAGATTTCGTTCCCAATTATTCGCTAACTATGGGAGTGCAGACCATCCTGGAGAGTAAAACCATATACTACCTTGCCTGGGGAGAAAGCGAATCAAAAGCAATTAAAGACCTGGTGGAAGGTAAAGTCGATGAATCACATCCTTCCAGTTTCCTGCAAAACCACACACAGACAGAAGTTATTATTGACCATGCTGCAGCTGCCGATCTTACCCGTATAGCCACCCCCTGGCTTACCGGCCCCTGTAACTGGAACGAAACACTTACTCGGAAAGCTGTGTTCTGGCTCTGCCGCCACCTGGACAAACCCATTTTAAAACTTACCGCCCGTGATTACAACGACAATGGTATGAGCGATTTGATCACAGACCGGGGTCCTTTCAGCAAGATTAACATAGATACTTTCAACAGCCTCCAGCATACCATAACTGGATGGCCAGGCGGCAAACCCAATGCCGACGATACTACCCGTCCGGAAAGAGCACTCCCCTATCCAAAACGCGTTATTGTGTTCAGCCCCCACCCCGATGACGACGTCATTTCCATGGGAGGAACCGTTGCCCGTCTCTCCCAGCAGGGCCATATCCTGCACCTGGCTTATCACACCTCGGGCAATATTGCGGTCTTTGACCATGAAGTAACCCGCTTCCTGGATTTTCTCCAGGAAATTTCTCCTGTTTACGGACTTGATCAGCAGAAGACGCGTGCTATCTTTGAGCAGGCCGGCAAAGACTTAAGCCAGAAGAAACCGGGCGAACCCGACACGCAGGCCATCCGAAAGGTAAAGGCACTCATTCGCCGCGGTGAAGCAAAGTCGGCATGCCAATACCTTGGAATCAAACAGGAAAATGTTCATTTCCTGGAAATGCCCTTCTATGAAACAGGTGGTATCAAGAAGAATCCACTATCGGAGCAGGATATTGACATCATCTGCAACTTATTGGAAGATATCAAGCCGCACCAGGTATTTGCAGCCGGTGATCTGAGCGACCCTCACGGTACACACCGTATTTGTTATACCGCCATTCTCAAAGCGATGGAAAAACTTCGTCAGAGACCATGGATGGCCGATTGCCGCCTGTGGCTCTACCGGGGTGCCTGGCAGGAATGGGATGTTGCCGATGTGGATATGGCCGTTCCCCTGAGCCCCGAAGAAGTTGTCATTAAGCGTAATGCCATTTTCCGCCACCAGAGCCAGAAAGATCCCGCCATGTTTCCGGGAAACGATCCACGGGAATTCTGGAAAAGGGCAGAAGAACGCAACCACAACACCGCTGTACTCTACGACAAATTGGGCATGGCAGAGTACCAGGCCATAGAAATGTTCAGGTTGTACAGAGAAGGAATGAAGATTTAGAACGGGTAACCCACCCCAAACTGGAACGAATAATTGTCTTTTCTGAGCCATTGAGAGGGCGGAATCCACGCTTGCCTTACGGGATCCCTTACAATCATACCCAAATCCAGCCGCAAGATAACAAAGCTCAGGTTAACCCTGATTCCCAGACCGGCATCCATGGCTATGCTTTTATAAAAATCCCCGAAACGGAAGACACCTGCAGGATCGGCGTTTTCCCGGGGCAAGGTCCAGACATTGCCGGCATCGGCAAATAAAGCCCCTTCCAGCTTCCAGAATAGCGGAAAACGGTATTCAAGGTTCAATTCCAGGCGTATGTCACCGGCCTGGTTTGGGATGCTGAAAGACGAATCTACAGGCATTGTCCCCGGTCCCACTGTTCTTGCCTGCCATGCCCTGAGGCTGTTGGCACCTCCGGCATAGAACATTTGTTCCAAAGGCAGCGAACTGGCATTACCGTATGGTACCCCTACCCCGGCATACAGGCGGCCGGCCAGCTGATGGCCATTTCTAATCAGGGTATAGCCAGAATTCAGGTCAACTTTTATATACTGGGAATAGGCAATGCTGCCAATAGTATGCCTGCCTGTAGAATCTGTATTCATAAGACGGTTAAAGGCACTCAGCAGGTTTCCGGCTGCTTCCAGTCCTACCCGCACGTAATTCCATGTCTTGTCGTGTACCGCAGAATTGTCGCTCGTATAGTAAAAAATGGATGACAATCCCATATCAAAGTGGTCACGGTATGTGTCTATCAGAAAAGGGTCCCTGAGCGAAGCAAGAAACCCCGGGCTCATGTTATAAAGCTTTACCAGTTTTATTTTTATGGGATTGACCGTGTAATGAAACTTTTCTCCCATGCTCCAGGTATAGCCAAATGTGCCGGAAGCAATATTACGGGTGTATTCGGGCCGTGACTGGTAACTGTAACTTGCCGTTATATCGGTGCGGGGTATCCTATTGGTGAAAATCTTCTGACTTACCGGAAAAAGCATTTTTGGAAAAGTCAGCGAGAGTGAAGCACCCAACTCAGTGGCCCTGATGGGATCCTTCATCTTGAATTGAAAATTACCCATCAGACCTAATGTAAGCCACTCCCCTCCCCTGAATATGTTTTTGTGAAAATAGGACAGAGCAGGAGATATTCCAATAAGCCCGTTGGAATTGTTCGATGCTTCCAGGTTCAGTTTATAACCCTGAGAGTTACCGGGACTCAGGCGGATCGTGCAGTCAACCTGAGCGGTATCCTGCTGCAGCGAAGCAGGCACTTCATCAAATTGCAATGTCACACTGTTGAGCAATCGTATGTTGGACAAACGGTCATAAGTGGTTTTCACTTTGGATTCGTTGTACAATTCCCCCGGACGCATAAAACTCATATTACGGATCAGACGCGGTCGTAAAATGGACTTACCGGAGAAAAAAAATCTTACACCTTCATAGTCCAACGTGTCCATGGATTCATAGTATGTTGAATCCATAACCGCCTGTATGGGATCATATCCCGTGTAAACATTGATTTTTCTAATAGTATAAGGTTTGTGGAGTCCCTGGCCGGGAAGCTGTACCTCCAGTTTGGCTGTTCCGTCTTTTTTCAGCGTGTCGGCAAGGAAAGAAATGTGGCTGCGGTTGAAACTGTAATACCCGTTATTTCTCAATACAGTATTGATTCGGTCAGCTTCCTTTTCCAGTGTTAGAGAAGATAAAATATCACCCGGTTTCACCAATGAACGTCCAATGTGTGTAGCATACAGGTCGGCCAGGTTTGTATCTGCCTTGCCCAGCCGAATGGTATCTATACTATAGGTTTTCCCTGGAATGACTGTATAATGGGCCGAGGCTTTCCTGTTGCGGTAAGTAACCGAATCGGTTATGGTGTTGGAGTAATAGCCCAGCCAGGTAAGGTAATTGTCCATGTTCTGCCTGCTATAGGTTATCAAACCCGGGTCAAATATTACGGGCGGCTCACCCATACGTCGCAGAAAACGACTCCAGCCGTTGTCTTTATCAGGACTGAGGCTGTAAATGTTCAAAAAAGCCTTCCATCCAAAAACTATACTGGTGTTGGGTTTCTGTCTTAGATACGGCTCAAGCTCAGATGGGGATACATCCTTATCGGGTACTACTTCAATGGTATTCTTGCGCAAAAGGTATTCCCCCTGAGGAACATAACGTGTGCCGGCGCATCCGGTTAAAAAAAGGAATAACAAAAACCAACCTTTAGGCATAATACAAATGTAAAAAAAAAGGCGAATACGATATAATCAATCAATATTCGCATATATTTGCAACCTGATTGACTTACATAGACATTTTTTCACTAAAGTAACTCACTTACATTACAAAAATGAAAAACAAGTATATCGACCTGATTCAACAAAGTTTTGACTTTCCGCAGGAAGAATTCAAGGTAATTAACGGGGAACTTTTTTCCCATGATATTCCTGTAATGGACTTAATCCGTCAATACGGGACACCTCTGAAATTCTATTATTTACCTTCCATAAGCAAACAGATTCAAAAGGCAAAACGATTGTTTAATGTAGCCATGGCCAAGGTAGACTACGATGCAGACTATCATTACTGTTATTGTACAAAATCTTCTCATTTTTCTTTTGTAATGGAAGAAGCCCTTAAGAACGATATCCATATAGAGACTTCCTCTGCCTTTGACATCAACCTGATTGAATCACTTTACGAACAGAAGATCGTGGACAAGGATCTGTATGTGATCTGCAATGGCTATAAGAAGCAGCAATACATAGATAATATTGGCAGACTGGTGAATTCGGGCTGGGAAAATACCATTTCTATCCTGGACAACATGCCCGAGATAGAAGCCCTGGACCATGCAGTAAAAGACACATGCAAGATAGGTATCCGCATTGCAGCAGAAGAAGAGCCAAAATTCGAATTTTATACCAGCCGCCTGGGTATCCGGTACAGCGACGTGGTACCGTATTATCATAAATACATCAAACGTAACCAGAAGTTCAAACTGAAAATGTTACACTTCTTCATTAATACCGGCATACAGGACAATGCATACTACTGGAACGAACTGGCCAAATGCGTTAATGTATATTGCGACCTCAAGAATTTCTGTCCCGACCTTGATTCCCTGAACCTGGGCGGAGGGTTCCCGGTTAGGAACTCCCTGTCTTTTGACTATGATTACGAATACATGACAGAAGAGATCATTGCCCAGATAAAAAGCATATGTGCAAGCCGCAAAGTGAAGGATCCAGACATTTTTACCGAGTTCGGATCTTTTACTGTAGGTGAAAGCGGTGCGAATATTTACCAGGTTTTAGGAGAAAAGCAACAAAATGACCGCGAAAGGTGGTATATGATCGATTCATCTTTCATGACCACATTGCCCGATACCTGGGGCATCAAACGTCGTTTCATACTCCTTCCCATCAACAAATGGAACGAACCTTACCAACGTGTTTTTCTGGGTGGTTTGACCTGTGACTCCCAGGACTATTACAACGCCGAGGCCCATGCCAACGCAGTTTTCCTTCCCAAAAACGAAAACGGAGAGCCTCTTTATATCGGTTTTTTCAATACCGGTGCATACCAGGAGTCCATTTCGGGATTTGGCGGTATTCAGCATTGCCTGATGCCGGCTCCAAAAATGGTCATTATAGGAGAAGAGAACGGGGAGTATACTACAAAACTCTTCTCTAAAGAGCAGACATATAAATCCATGCTCAAACTTTTAGGCTATTGAAACCATGTTGAGCAAGGCACAAATACAACATATCAAATCTCTGGAGCACAAAAAATTTCGACAGGAATTCGGAGAATTCATTGTGGAAGGGAGGAAAATAATAACGGAGCTGATCAATGCTCCAGGCCCCTTCCGCATAAAAAATCTATACCTGGAGGAAGGTTTCCCAGGGCCGGCTGTTGACCACCCGGCAGAATATATTTCGGCAAAAGAAATGGAAAGGATTTCTTCCCAGTCAACACCTTCCGGGGCACTTGCCGTGGTAGAGATCCCCAAGGTTCCTGTAACCATGCCACAACAAGGAAAGTTGTACCTGGCCCTTGACGGGGTACGTGATCCGGGCAATTTTGGAACCATATTGCGGCTGGCAGACTGGTTTGACATAGCAGCTGTTTATGCCTCGCCGGACTGCGTGGAACTCTACAATCCAAAAACCATTCAATCAACTATGGGTGCCATTCTGCGTGTTCCGGTTCATTACACCCCTCTTGCCCCGCTTCTTCAAGGCTGCTCGCTTCCTGTCACAGGGTCTGTGCTTCTTGGAGGGACAGATATCAACAACACTCCCCTTCCCTGCGAAGGCATCATCGTTTTTGGAAATGAATCACAGGGCATTAGCCGGGAACTGCTGGAACACATTCCGGTCAGATTGTATATTCCGTCGTATCGCAGGGGGTCTGAATCCCTTAACGTGGCTACTGCCGCAGCCATAATTTGCGCAGCTTTCCGTAGAAACCGGCCACCCCTGCCCATGCAGCCAGATATATAAGAATAATGCCCGTGTTGATTGCCAGTTTGGGAATCAAAGGCAAGTGTGCAAACAACAGGGAGAAAGCGTACAGTCCTGTCCCTGCAACCAGGTAAAATCCAATGCGCAGCCAGTTATAGGGAATGGGGTATTTTCTGTGCCCCATAAGAGTGCATATTACTGTCATACACAGGTAGCTGGCCAGGTGTCCCCAGGCAGCCGCCATATAGCCGTATCGTGGCATGAACAAGACATTGACCAACAAGGTGACCACCAGCCCGGCCGTTGTGATTAACACGGCGTTCCCGGTTTTACCGGACAATTTGAACCAGATGCTTACGTTAAAATATATTCCCAGGAAAACATAAGCCAGTGCCATGACCGGCACTACAACAATCCCTTCCCGGTAATTTTCTCCCAATAACAAACTAAACAGGTCCATGTACAGCAAAATTCCAAGGTACACGAGCATGCAAAATGCCGTAAAATAATCCAGCACCCGGGCATATGTCTTTGGTGCATCTTTGTTGGCAGACTGCCCAAAGAAGAATGGCTCTGCCGCATACCGGAACATCTGGATACAGAGGTTTATCAGTACAGCCAGCTTGATCCCCGCCTGGTATATCCCCATCTGTGAACGCCAGGAAACCTCTTCGGGTATTAAAAAACGAAAAAGGATCCTATCGCTGAAATCATTCAGGATACCAGGCAACCCGGCTATCATCAGGGGCAGGGAATACATCATGAGCTTTGGCCATATTTTGCGGTCAACAACATAACTGCTTCTTTTTATCAGATCGGGTAAAAAAAGCAGAAAGGCCACTATACACGAAAGGAATATAGAAAAGAGAACGTAATTGTAATCGGGAGTTGCTGTGATAAAACGTCCCAGGAATGATCCCGGATTGGCAGTCAGGTAACCTGGTGCCCAGAGAAAGAAAAGAAGGTTAAAACCCAGCTCGCAGCAGATTTTTATGGTTTTGAAGATGGCAAAGCGTAAGGCTTTGTGTTCGTAGCGCAGGCGGGCAAACAGTATGGCTGTCATGCAGTCCAGCAGAAGGATTCCGGCTACGTAGAAAATGGATTGCGGACTGTCTGCATAGCCAAGTTTCCCGGCAATCGGCACCCGAAACAGTACCACCACGGTAAAAAACAAACCCGCCAGCACTGTAACAGTAACAAGTGAAGTGGAAAAAACGCGTGCCGCTGCATTGTTATCGTTCTTTTGACCTGCAAGCGAAGCATACCGGAAGCTACCCGTTTCCAGCCCCATGACCAGGACTACCTGTAATACGGCTATGTAAGCCATGAATTCTGCCACCACTCCGTACGCTGCCTGGTCTGTGAGCACGCGGGTATACATGGGAACAAGCAGAAAATTGAGGACCCTGGCCAGGATCGTGCTCATTCCATATACCGCAGTTTCTCCTGCTAATTGCCTGATGGCTGAATTCTTTACAGACATGGTCTTATTTATTGACTCGTTGCCTTACCGCCTCATAAAGGACAACGGCTGCCGCCGCTGATACGTTCAGAGAGCCAATCTCGCCCAATTGCGGGATGGAGATCAACTCATCGCACAGCTCCAAAACTCCCCGCGATATCCCTTTTCCCTCGGCACCCATCACCAAAGCCAGCGGGCGGCGAAAGTCTGTCTCATAAATGGATTGTTGCTGCCCTGCCACTGTCCCTATGATCACGTACCCCGATTCTTTGAGGTAAAAAATGGCTGTTCTAAGATTGGGAACCTTGCATGAGGGAATGCGCAGCAAGGCTCCGGCAGAAGCCTTGATGGCATCCTGGTTGACAGCTGCCCCTCCTTTAGCCGGAAGAATGAGCGCCCCTGCCCCTGCGCATTCACAGGTACGTGCTATGGCTCCGAAATTACGAACATCACTTACCCCGTCCAGCAACAAAACGGTAGGGAATCCCGGCTTATTGCCGGCAGCAGCCACTGCTTCTTCAAGAGAGACATAATCCACCTGGGCAAGCATGGCAACCACTCCCTGGTGATTCTTGTTAGCTGTCAGATGATTCAGTTTTTCCTGGGGTACAAACTGGACCGACACATTATGCTGCCTGGCCAGCTCTATCAGTTGATACGCCACAGGACTTTCCAATCCCTGGCGTAATAGTATTTTTTCGGGTTTCTTGCTGCCCGTAAGGGCTTCCCTGACGGGATGTATGCCGTATATGCGATCTTCAGTCATTTTAGCCATTTCGATAAATGTTTCCAGTTCACTATGTGCACATTCCCAGGCTTTCATCGCCTGATCGAGTTCTTTTTTTTCTTTTTCATACAACTTTCCGGCGTTTCATGAATTCACGGATCCCGCCCAGGTGTTCTTTCACCTTCCCGTCACGGAATTCATAGATCTTATCTACAAGACCATCCAAAAAGGTTCTGTCGTGAGATACTACAACCAGCGTGCCGGTGTATTGTTTCAGGGCTTCTTTCATCACTTCCCTTGAGGGAATATCCATATGGTTGGTGGGTTCGTCCAGTAATAATATATCGGGACGCGATAACAACAGCTTGGCCAGCTCTATGCGCATATTCCAGCCTTCCGAGAAAGTCCGGCTGGGCCGGTCCAGTTCATGTTGCTTAAATCCCAGTCCTGTAAGGATTTTTTCTGCATTTCCCCTGGGATTGTCAGACGATAGAATACGTAACCGGTCCGTTACCTCGTTAAGCCCTACCATTAGTTTCTTATAGCTTTCAGATTCAAAGTCATCCCTTCCTGAAAGCTCCATGGTGATGATGTCCATTTGTTTGTGCAGCTCATCCAGATAGGAAAAAACGGTAAGTGTCTCTTCCAGAACCGACTTGTCTTTGGCATGTCCCATTTGCTGGGGAAGGTATCCCATGCGGCAGTCGGAAGAACGCACAACACGTCCCAAGGTAGGTTGGGCCAGTCCGGCAATGATCTTGATTAACGTGGTCTTTCCTGCACCGTTCTTACCTACCAGCGCAATTCTGTCACGGCGGTCTATGGTCAGGGATATGTCCCTGAAAAGCTCCTTGTGGGCAAACGAAACGCTTATGTTGGAAATAGAGATCATTCAACTTTTTTCCCCTGCTTGTCAATGGTTATGATCTGGCCCTTGTAATCAACCTGTGTTACGCCATGTGAAAAAACCGACACCGAATCATATAGGAAGGGTATCATCATATCGCCCTGTTTATTGATAAAGCCCCAATAATTGTTGTACTTCATACCTGCCATACCATTGGAAAAAAACCGGTGACCATCCTGGTATATAAAAGGCACCATGGTATTGCCTTTTTTATCAATGAAACCAAACTGTTTTTTTATCCGTGAATCCATCATGTTAAACTGGGCTGAAAGCGCCATATCATCGTGAAAATCATAAATTTCCACCAGCCTTAAAGAAAACGGCACCGTAAAAAACCCGTTACGGTCAATCACACCGTATAACTGGTTGTGCATCACTATGGCAACTCCGCTGCTGTAATTGCGGATGAAATCGTATCTAGGCGGAACTACCGTCTCTCCTTCCGGGGAAAGCACACCATACCCTTTTTCATTGCGCACCACAGTCATCCCTTCACGGCAGGGACCAATAAAGTCATAAAATTCAGTTGGATATTCCAGTTTCCGGGTGTTGCGAAGCGCATAACGACCATGATCCCCTGTCACTATCCACTCCTGAGCGTGGTGGTGATATATGGTATCATACACGGGTTCAATCAGGGTATTTGCCTTACGGTCCAGCAGACCGTAATGTCCGTCGTGCAAGATAATAAAGCTCGTGGGGGTACAGGCAGCCACGTTGTCGTACATTACAGGGATCAAAGGAACTGCGTGGTTTTTGCGGTGCAAACCCTTGAATTTTCCTTTACTTACAATAAATGAATCCCCGTCACAAACATCAATATGGTCGTACAGAGTGGGGATAAGTTCATTCCCTTGCCCGTCAAGCACACCCCATTTTCCCTGACGGCTAACATAAAAGTTGTTGTTTCTAATATCAATACTGTCGTAAGGCAGGGTTTTTCTCTCTGTTCCCTTTCCGTCTATAACAGAAAATGATCCGTCAGATTGCAAAGCTAACAGAAAAGGTATAGGACGGCCATAGTATGTACTAGATATGCGACGTGGCAAAAATGGGATTTTGATGTTTCCACGCCTGTTTGCCACACCGTATTCCCTGCCCCGCACCAGAACAACAACATCAGAAAACGGAACAATTGTATCGTAAAGGGGGGGGATAATCGATCGCCCTCTATGATTGAGCATGCCGTATAGGTTATTTTGCCTGATTATCCCCAGGCCATTACAAAAAGGCAGGGCTTCCTGGTAAAAATCCCCGGTAAGGAGCAGTCCAAGAGAATCCTGGTAATTGTATCCCTTTCCCGTTATATAAACAGGTCCGGGTTTGAAATTCAACGGTTTGTATCCTCCGTTGTAAAGGTGTACATATTTCCTGATGGTACTGTTGGGGGCCGGTTTGTACAGGTCTATGAGTACAGCTTTGCGGTAACCGTTCAGCTTGTCGCTTTTTAACAGCAGAAATGCAGGTTTTTTCCAAAAAAATGGAGTCAGAAAAAGAAGCAGGCATAAAAGTAAGATCCCTCCTGCCAGAAGTATTAAAAGCTTATGATGCGACTTTTTCATCGTCTGCGGGCTGCTTACTAAAACTTACAAGTATACTGACCTCGTAAAGAAGGTACAACGGTAAAGCTACTACTAACAAGGTAAAAGCATCTCCGCTAGGCGTTATGATGGCAGCCAGTATTAACAGGACAACGGCTGCATGTTTCCTGTACTTCTTGAGTAATTCTTTGGATATAACGCCTAATTTTGACAGCACGCGCAAGAGTATGGGCATTTCAAACACAATTCCCATGATGATCACCAGCCAGATGAACATATGGATATAAGACTGAAGTGATATCTGGTTTTTCACCCATTCACTTACCTGGTAACTTCCCAGAAAATTAATGGTCAACGGGAAAACAAAAAAGTAACCGGCTAGTACACCAAGGAAAAACAACAGGGAGCACCACCCAAAAGCCCCTTTCACAGCTCTTTTTTCTTTGGCATATAAAGCAGGGCGGACAAAAATCCACAACTGGTACAGGATGAAAGGAGTGGCCAACACTAAGGCAATACTGAAAGAAACACTAATGTGGGTGAAAAACTGGGTAGACAGTTCTATGTTTTGCAGTTCCAGGGTAAAAGGTTCCGGCGAAATGGAAGAAATCCCCACAAGGCCGGCCAGATACGTCATCCACCGGTAGAGAATAAAATCAGAGGTTCTGGGAGCGAATATGATAGTATCAAACACAAAGCTTTTATTCACAAAAACAACCACCATGAGTACAATCAGGACAATTGCCGAGCGAAATATCACCTTGCGGAATTCATCAAGATGTTCCCAAAAGGTCATCTCATTTTTATTCCCGGAAACATCTGCCACTGCTAACTTTTAATGTCCTTATCGTTTTCTTTTTCATCCACTTTAATATCCTCTTCTATACCCTTGACCCCGTCCCTGAAGCTTCTGACGCCTTTCCCAATGCCTTTCATAAGTTCGGGAATCTTACGCCCCCCAAAAAGAAGCAGTACAATAAGGGCGATAATGACGATTTCGGTAGCACCCAAAGTGCCAAAAAGCAATAATTTAGACATTTTCCTGTTGATTAGTTTTTTTCAAATTTACGTATTTTTCCAATACTTCCGTCAGAAAACGGGGCGCCCTCACAGGAACGCCACGGGAAGCATTCACAAAGGCAAGGGTAACATAACCTGTGGCTAAAAGAGTGTCCGAATCGTTCAGGACCCGGTAATGGAACGTGATCCTGGAACGGGGCATTTCTTTTATTGTTGTTACCACAGTCAGCACCTGGCCATACCGCGCAGGATGTATGTAGTCGCAATGAATCGCATGCACCGGCATTATGATCCCCAGCGATTCGGTGTAGGTGTAAGGGACCCCGAAATGATCCATCATTTCTTCGCGCGCTGTTTCAAAATAGCGTATGTAATTGGAGTGGTGCACCACGCCCATCTGATCTGTTTCGTAATACCTGACTTTTATATGGGTTTTATGTTCCATCATGGTTATTCCAGTACTATGGCCGCTGGTGCGGGAAGATAGTAAATTAATCTGAAATTGTCTACTGTAAGCCGGCTGCCATCGGCCCCTTTGAAATCAGCACCCTCCCACGAAGACGACATACGTACAACCAGGTGTGTCATTGGAAGGTTTTCCCTGCCCGGAACCAGGTCGAACAACAACCGCGTATGCGTCCATCCCTGCGTCCCTTCCGTAGAAATCTCATTCACAGCTATCATATCTGCCCTGCTGTTCAAATCATACTTCCAGTTTCCCGAAGCATTGTGATGTAACTCTGCCGTAATTACGGCCTTATCGGGGCCACTCACTTTTACAGGGTCCTTGAATGCAGGCATGTCAAACATACCCTTATAAGGTTCGGTAAACACCCGCTGCCCGCCGGGCTCGTACAGGTAGTCTATCTCAAATCCCACAGGATTGGAACCGGGCGCAAACGGGATTCCAAAATCTGTCATGATGTCGGGATTCATCACCGCTTCAACATCCATCCTGAAATTGAATTTTCCCAGGAAAAGCGCTCCCGCCGCCAGGCTGGTTACTTTCATCACCACCAGGTTAACGGTTTTCAACTTGGTGATCATCTGCACGGCATAGGGACTATTGTACCCCTGTACCCTGAAAGAACCCAAAACCTGGTAATTGTTCCCGGTAGTCCATCCTTTACCGTTGGAAGGCAGGATATTCAAAAATTTATCATCACCAATATATCCCCATTCTTCAAAACCGCTATTGGGCACCTGGGGGGCATAGATAAGCTGTACCTTCCACTGGCGCACTGTTTCGTCTTCTGCCATAACACGGAACAAGAAAGGTTCTGTAAAAGATAAATCCAGGGGTGCCCCCGATGTTATCCCCAGCAACCGTGCCCCCTGGCTGACGGTGATTCTGGGTTTGATAGTCAGTTGGGCATTTTCGTCATTTTTTGAACTTACCAGCAACGTGATCAGGCCCTGGTCAGGTTCCAGGTATTTCTGATCAAATTCAAAACCCGAGGAGGGGTTCCCCGTTATGAAGTCTGTCACTGCTGCATCTGACCGTCTTGCGGGTGACCTGTCTTCCAGTTGTAAAGTCCAGCCGGTGGTGTTTGTGCCGCTTTCCGAGGTAACCCAAAAGTGGTACGTCTGAGTAATTGTGTTGAAAACAACCCTGTGCTGCAACGTAGTGATATCGCCTTTGAGCCCTGCATTCTTAGATATAGTCAGGTTGCCGTCCACCGTCAGCGGCATCTTTGAAGACCAGTCGTTAATGACCAGTGTTACTGTTCTGTTCACTGTATCTACAATGCCTTGATCCAAAAGCACCATATTATGATCAGTCATGGTAGTCCCCTGGTAAGAGGAAACCTTATATTCCAGCACCCTGGCCTCGAGATTCTCTGTGCGTTCATCGGCCAGTTGAAGGGTCCATTCCATTGCATCACCGCTTTCTGCTACTATGGTCAAAGGAATCACATGGTCAATGGTTGGGAAAAGAATGCCCCCCGGGTAGTCTTCCAGCAAAATGGCTTTGGGGGATAATTCCATGGAAAATGTTTCCAGTACCAGTGGAAAATCATATCCCGCCTTTAGGACCAGGGTTACTGTACGGGTATCGGAATTTATAGTTGCCGTATTGTTTTCAAGCTTAACCAGGTTTTCCCTGGAACTGTAACTCTCTACCACAAATGAGCGAATCAGGGCCTCTGTTTCAAACCAGGGATCAAGGCGCAATGTCCAATCGCGGGAGGCCCCCGATTGTGATGTTACGGTAAAAGGCACCACGCTTTTGTAAGTATCAAAAGTTAAAACCGGTGACAGATCAGACGTGGCATCTTCAGACAATGTCACCTGGATTGATGTGATCTGCAATGGAAAATCATTACCTTCCGTCATAGGAATCTCCACCAGGGAGTTAAGCGTGTCTATCCGGGGGGTACCCAGTCTGATCCGGTTATTCTGCGAGGTGTATTCGCCCAGGGCAAATGATTCCACCACGTTGGCAGGGTTGAGCCACTGTTGCCAAACCAGTTCCCAGGCCCGCGCCTGTTGTGAAAGTATGTCAACCAGGTAAAACGCTCTTTTATCTTCCCAGCTCTGGATTGTGAATTCTTCCGCCGCATTGTGGTGAATTGGCACAATATAGGGATTCATCTCAAAATCCATCCGGGCCTTCCAGGGGAAAGGATTGCCGTTGTTGCGCACAGATACCGTATAACGGTTTGCTTGCAGGTCAGAGGCTATATCCACACATTCCACTTCAACCGGTTTAAAATCAATCTTCAAATTTCCGGCAGGTGCCATGCGTTCCCAGGTATCCCTGTCTGTCTGCGATGCGTTTTCCACCAGCGCAACCCCAATCAGGCAGATGTGCCACAATTCCTTTTTTCCGCTCTCGGCAACAACAGTAAAAGGGATGTCGGTGTCGTAGGCTTCTATAGTGAAGCTACCGCTGTTTCCCGGGTTTCCCGGGTTTTCCAGCCTGGCCCCGGGACTCAGATCAAATTCAAGACCTATGGTCAGGGGTAATAAAGCTCCCTTCAGGGCAAAGATCCCGATCTGGTTCTCGACCACATCCACAACAACCTCCCCGGCAAGGGGAAATCCGGCAGGATTGTATTCAATCAACCGTGCCGCCGTTACCACGGCCAAATCACTACGAGGTGCCACTTCTACACTAATGTCATAAGAATGGACTACGCCACTCAGGGCAATAAGGTGGATACTTCGAACAGTTTCAGGATCTTCAAATACCAGTGTATTGTCTGTGCCCAGACCCAGGATCTTGTCAATTGTCTGGGCTGTTTTTATGTCCAGGGTTACTGTAACCGGGAATTCATATTCTCCGTAATCCATTGGCAGTACTACAGATCCTTCTTCTACCCGCGGTTCACTGAAAATCACGACTTCCGGAGACACATCTGTTATCTGGCACGAGGCAATTGATGCACTATCATCAAAATCGGCCACTTTGACACAGGCGGACATCTGTGAAAAAATTAGCAATGCGAGGATTATACCCCTGTATTTCATTGTAATAAATCTATTTGCTGCTCGAGGGCTGCAATCCTGGTCAAAGCATCCGATCGTTTTTTGCGTTCTACGGCAATAACATCCCCGGGAGCACGTTGCAGGAAACTTTCATTAGACAATTTCTTATTCACAGCGGCAAGGAATTTCCGCTGGTATTCCAGTTCTACGTTAAGTTTAGAAAGTTCTTCCTCTTTATCCAGAAGGTTTCCCAGCAGGACAAAAAAGCTGGTGGTTCCTACAAGAAAGGCATATACATTACTTTCCCGGGGTGCTTCGGTAATGGACTGCACAGATTCCAGTCCTGCCATGCGTAGGGCAATCCCATGCAGATTTTGTGGGAAGTGTCCTTTGACATAGAGTTTTAAAAGCGTTTTTCCCGGTATCTGCCTGCTTTGCCTCAGGCCCCTTATAGAGACTATAAGTTCCTGAAGACGCGAGAAATCCTCCAGTTCTTCTTTGTTGCAAGGCCCTGCATCCGGTAAGGGTGACACCATGATGCTGTCTCCTTCCCTGCGTTCTGCCATGTTTTGCCAGATTTCCTCTGTTATGAACGGCATGAAGGGATGTAGAAGGTGCAGCAGCAAGTCAAAAAATGCCAGCGTGCTGTCATACGTGTCTGCATCGGTTCTTTTACCTTCATTCCCTGCCGGCTTAACGATTTCCAGATACCAGGAGCAGAAATCGTCCCAGAAACGTTTGTACAACAGCATCAGGACTTCTGAGAGCCTGTATTTGGAAAACAGGTCCCCGGCCTCTTCCCTGGTTGCAGAGAGCAATTGGCCAAACCAGCGAACCGCCTGGCGTGATGTTTCTGCCTGCTCCAGTTGTTCATCGCGTTGCCAGGAACGGACCAGACGGAAGGCATTCCAGATTTTGTTACAAAAGTTCCTTCCCTGTTCCATCTGTGTTTCGTCAAACAAGATGTCATTGCCGGCTGCAGTACAGAGCATAAGGCCCATGCGAACCCCATCTGCACCGTATAAATTCATCAATTCTATAGGATCAGGCGAGTTGCCCAGCGACTTGGACATCTTGCGGCCCGTTTTGTCGCGCACCATCCCTGTGAGGTAAACATTGGAAAAGGGTTTCTGGCCGCAGAACAGATCCCCGGCCATGATCATCCTGGCTACCCAGAAGAATAAGATATCCGGTGCCGTGACCAGGTCATCTGTGGGATAGTAATACGCCAGCTCGCGGTTGGGTTCTTTTTCCGGGTGGCCCGGCTTATCGGGATCAAAGATCGATATGGGCCAGAGCCATGATGAGAACCAGGTGTCCACCACATCGGGGTCTTGTTTCAGATCCTGGGCTTTGAGGGTGGAATCAATTTTCCGTGCCAGAGCCAACGCTTCTTCTTCAGTTGAAGCCACCACCACTTCCCCGCCTGGAAGATAGTAAGCCGGAATTTGCTGCCCCCACCACAATTGTCTTGAAATGCACCAGTCCCTGGCTGTTTCCATCCAGTGACGGTAGGTGTTGCGGTATTTGTCGGGGATAAGTCTTACCCTTCCATCTTCCACATATTCCAAAGCCTTTTTGGCCAGAATGTCCAGTTTGACAAACCATTGTTGCGACAGCCGTGGTTCAATGACCGCATTAGTGCGCTCAGAAAAGCCCACCTGGGTGGTATAGGGTTCTTCCTTTTCAAGGCATCCGGCCTCATGCAACATGGTCCGGATCTTTTTTCGTGCTGCAAAACGGTCTTCCCCTACCAGAATGATGGCCTCCCGGTTAAGGGTGCCATCCAGGTTCAGGATATCTACCACAGGCAGTTTGTGCCGCAATCCAATTTCATAGTCATTGGGGTCATGGGCCGGGGTGATCTTCAGACATCCTGTTCCAAAGTCCATGGTGACGTAGTCATCGGCAATTATGGGAATTTCCTTGTCTATGAGGGGAATGAGCACTTTTTTACCTACAAGGTGTGCGTACCGTTCATCGCCGGGGTTCACACAGAGCGCCACATCGGCCATGATGGTCTCGGGTCTTGTGGTTGCTACAGTAAGGTACTGGCTGCCGCGCTTGCCGTCCTGAGAGAAATAATACTTAAGGTAGTAGAGTTTTTCTCTGACCTCACGGTGTATCACTTCTTCGTCACTTACTGCAGTACCCCCCTGGGGATCCCAGTTCACCATGCGTACCCCGCGATAGATCAAACCCTGGTTATACAAATAAACAAAAGTGTCCTGCACCGCGCGGCTCATGTCAGGGTTCATGGTAAAGTTGGTGCGTTCCCAATCACAGGAAGCCCCCAGCCTCTTCAATTGTTCCAGTATGATGTTTCCGTGCTTTTCTTTCCATGTCCAGGCATACTTAAGGAATTCGTCCCTGGATATATCAGATTTTTGAATTCCTTTTTCCTTCAGCAAAGCCACCACTTTAGCCTCGGTAGCTATAGAAGCGTGGTCTGTGCCGGGAACCCAGCAGGTATTCTTTCCCTGCATCCGGGCGCGTCTTACCAGCACATCCTGAATGGTATTGTTGAGCATATGACCCATATGCAACACGCCGGTAACATTGGGCGGAGGTATTACTATACTATATTTTGGCCTGTGGTCAGGAATTGAATGAAAAAAACGGTGTTTTAACCAATAACTGTACCACTTGTCTTCTGTAACGGATGGATCGTATATAGCAGGCAGTTCCATTTAATTTAAGGAATAAGACGCAAATATATAAAAAATACTACTTTTGTATGAATTATAAGTGCATAGCTATGGAAGAAAAACCAAAGAAACAGGTAAGTATTGAATTGCCGGAAGACGTAGCCCAGGGATGCTACTCAAATCTGGCCATCATTACCCATTCCAGCAGTGAATTTGTCTTTGACTTTATCCGCATGATGCCGGGTATACAAAAAGCCAAGGTGCAGAACCGGATTATCATGACCCCCGAACACGCCAAACGCTTTTTCAATGCCCTTGAGGACAATCTGAAGAAATACGAGGAACACTTCGGGAAAATCAGCCTATCAGGGAAGGGAATGCCCAATATTCCCTTACATTTTGGTGATGGAACGCCAGAAGCTTAAACTTGAACTGATTTTCTTTCATTCCCCGTTACACGATTACATGGTATTGGAAGAATCAAGAAGGCCTCTCCTGGAATCACTGGGAAAGCGCTTCAATGTCAGTGTGATATCCTACAAAAACATTACGACGGAACGCCTGGCCGACCCGGAAAAAGTATATATTCCCTTCATAGCATCGGGTGGCTGTGAAGAGATCTTTCAAAGCTACGGCTTTTCACTCCCCCTGCCTTTATTTTTCCTGTTTGACGACCAAAGCAATTCCCTTCCGGCTGCCCTGGAGCTTTCTTCCTATGTGTCACAGGGCAGGATGAGCATACCGTTACTATTTTCTGAAGATGAAGTCACAGAAAAACTGCTCGATATGACACTTCGTATGCAGCAGACTTTCAGAAAATTAAAGAATACACACATAGCACTGTTTGGAGACGCATCTCCCTGGCTGTTGTCTTCCAAAGTGAATACAAATGCCATCAGCCGTATGCTGAAAGTAGGTTTTCAAAATATTGATATACCCTTTATCTGTAAACATTACAAACACCTTACAGCGCTGAGCCGTGAAAATAAGGAATTGTACAACAGCATTCTGAAAAAAAGCACGAGCCTTAAGAACTGCACAAAAGAAGATCTGAATGATGCCATAAGGCTGTACCAGGCCATGGATGAGCTGATGGTTTATTATTCGTGCAATGCTTTAACCATAAAATGCTTTGATCTGATTAAATCCTGCAACGTCACCGCCTGTATGGCCATTTCACTTTTTAACCGGGCAGGTGTTCCGGCCGCCTGTGAAGGAGACATCCCCTCACTGCTTACCATGATCATGGCAGGCTATTTATCCCATTCTCCCGTTTTCATGGCCAATCCCGTTGCTTACAACAAAGAACGTAACACCATGGACATTGCCCATTGTACGGTTCCATTGAATATGACATCGTCATTCGCTCTGAATTCACATTATGAAACGGGGATAGGTGTTTCTGTGGAAGGAACCCTGGAAGAGGATGTGCCGTATACAGCCGTTAAGTGGATTGGCAATACCCTGGACCGTTTTTTTGTATCCGAGGGTGTTGCAGCCGAATCAAAGCATTCCGGCAACAAGTGCCGCACACAGATGACCCTTCGGCTGGAAAAGCCCGTTCGTGATTTTATCCTCGGAGCAATGGCCAACCACATCCTGGTAGTCAAAGGAAGACATGCTGATGTTCTGGCTACCTGGAATGGTTTTCTTTCTTACCTACGGTAAATCACATACCGGCATTGTATATCTGTGAAATTTCGGGATCTGAAAGCACCCGGTCATAAAACCTGAGGCAGGCCATATCGGCCGGCAAAAAAGTATTGATTGTTGTGCTGTTCAGGGCATTAGCCCCTACCACAAAATCCTTCTGCACGCCAAATGTCATCTGCATGGATTGGGTATAGAGATTGACACCATCCAGGTATACGGTCATCGAAGTCCCGTTGGAAGCGATCGACATCATATGCCAGCTGGTTCCCAGCATAGAGGAAATATCTATTCCGGCAAAGGAAGGCAGCGGGATAACATGGGTTTCCTTACCGGGTCCCAGACAAAGTGTCAGGACCCAGGCGGTCCCGTTATGACGGATTTCCACATAGAAACCACCTTCAGACACTGACCCGAATAAGGGGTAAACCAGCGATTTATTCATGGTCTGCCGGAACCGGAGCCAGAAATTGATGGTTCCTTTGTTTATTCCCGAGACAGGATTCATGTCAAGGCTGAGCAGGTATCCGCTGCTTCCGTTGAAGGAAATTGCGGCATTGGTTCCTGCCGGCTTGTTGTTTCTGTTGTAGGTTATTCCATTGGAGACCACAAGGTCCGGACCCCTTCCTGTCCAGTCGTAGGCTTTAGGAACCTGGTCTGTGGTAATGTACATTTTTAAACCGTTCTGCACTACTACCGGCTCGTCTCTGGCTGTTGTAAATTCCAGGACCTGTCCGTAATAAACACCCTTTGACGTTTTCACATACGCGCGGTAATAATACGGGGTGTTGATAAGCAGTTTGGTCGCCCGGGATGAATATTCGCCTGCGTAAGAAGGTGTTCCCAGGTCTGTGTGACTGCCGTCAATGGTGGGTACGGCATCTGTGCTCCAGCAGTGACCATATGCCAGGATCTTCTCTGATCCCAAAACAACAATGTTACCTTTCAGAAGCGCTTCATAATAAGAGATTTCATCCACATCCCCGGTTTCGGGTTTCGGCTCTTCTATGTCCAGGTACAAGGAGCTTGTCCCCGACAGGAACCGCCCGAAAGCATTTACTGCATAACTGCGCACATAATAGGTCACTCCCCTTTGCGGCTTGCTCAGGTTGTAAAAGAAATTGGATCCGGATGTCTTTTCGCCCAGACTGACTACCTGGTCCTTATCCATAGAAGGAGTATCCCCCGATGTGTTCCAGATAAATCCATGGTCTGCATAGGGCAGGCCCAATGCTTCATTTACCCTGAATATCAAGACTTCTGATATGGCATTGAAAGTCAGAACGGGATTATCCAGAATTGGGGGTGCATATTGCATGGTCATGGTCTGGCCATAAGAAGTGCCTGTTTCATTGATGGCATAAGAACGGTAGTACCAGGTGGTTCCCCTGGGCGGCAGCTCATCGGGATAAGACACAAAAGAGCGTCCTTCTTCTATGGGCCCCATATCTGTAAAGGATCCATTCTCCGGATCAGGTGCGGAATTGGTTCCCCAGCAGTGTCCGTGACGGACCACAGAGCCTCCTCCGTTGTTTACGAGCGTTCCTTTGAAGCGAAGCCTGTAAGAATCATCCAGCTCATATCCATCTGTGGTGACTTCTGCAGGAACAGCTGCCGTTGCGTAATTCACCCTGATGGTAAACTCCTGGTCGGGAGCAAGCACCATTATCCGGCTTTCAGAGGTTCCAAAGGGGATGTTATCCCGGTCCAGGGTGACCACAATCTGGGCAGTAGGATTTTCTTTTGAAATTTCACCTTGTGCCAGTGAGAGCTGCAGGTTTTCGTCTTCACATACCACCGTAAAAGGAACCGGGTGGACACCCGAAAGGCGCGAAAGTGTTATGGTGCGTGTAGTGCTTTCAGTGCCAAAATCCAGTGATTGCGGTGAAACCTTTATCAGGTCCCGGGTTCTGGTGATGGAAAAGGTGTACGCCGTATCTCCTCCGTTGGATTGCAAAGTGGTGCTGAAAGAATGGTTGCCAAAGTCCAGGGAGGACCGGTTGGCGGTAATACTAACCTGCATTTCCTTCTCTGCAGGTACTGTACCCTGGACAGGATCCCAGTCAAGCCAGCCGGGCAGTTTATCTTTCAAAGCCCAGTTCAGGGGAATGTTACCCTGGTTGGCAAGGATGGTGATGGCAGTGCTGTCTTCTTCCCCAAAATCAAAGGAGGTTCCCTGTGCTTTCAGCAAGGCCCCTTCTACCAGCAATCGTACCTGAACAATTAAAGGGACCTCACCACCCACCAATTGCACCTCGGATTTCTGTTCGCCAATGGGCAGGCCGCTCCGGTCACAGGTAAAAACCAGAGAACGGGAAGCTCCCATTTCCAGTTCCCCGCTCGGGGGATTGACTTTGAGCCAGTGCGGAAAATACATTTCCAGGAAACCCCACCTGAGGGTATCTCCGCCAGGATTTGACAAGGTAAGGACAACAGAGGTATCGCCGGCTCCGAAATCAACGCTTTGCGGTGAAAGAACAGCTTTGGCAATTCGTGAGCGAAGTTGTGCATCTATGGTATACAGGTTTTTCTTTTTCGGGGACAACGGCATGCTCAGGGTTTCCCAGCTTTCGTAACCGGGCTTGCTGAAAACAAGGTACACGTCTTCTGTTGTGCGTGGCAACGCTATGGAATACTTCCCTTGCAGGTCTGTTTCCTGGCCAAGGTTAAATGGCATTACCGCCACGGCAACACCCGGCAAAGGTTGTGCGGTTTCTGAATCGGTGACAGTTCCTGTAAAAGTTGTAGTTGTTCCTGTCTGGTCACAGGAAGCGGTAAAAAAGACTGAAAATAAAACTGTCAGAACTGTCGAAACGGTTTTCAGATAACCAATAGTGCGCATGCCATATATTTTACTTGTGCAAATATAATTAACTTTGCGGATGTTAAAACAGAAATATGGGTAACTATAAAAGCAAACTTCACAATATCAAGGCATTTGCATTTGATGTAGATGGAGTTCTCACAGACGGCGGCGTTATTTCCCTTCCCGACGGGGACCTTTTCCGGACACATTACGCACGCGATGGTTATGCCATCCGTGTGGCCATAGAACACGGGTACCCGGTAGCCATCATCACCGGGGGTGTTTCACCTTCCGTGGAAATCCGGTACAGAAATCTTGGTGTAAAAGACATCTTTTCAGGTGCACGGGACAAATTGCCCGCATTCCGGGAATTTTGCACAAAATATAACTTATCTCCTTCTCAGGTAGCCTATGCAGGAGACGACATACCTGATATTCCTCCCATGAAGATATGCGGTCTCCCCTTCTGTCCTTCCGACGCAGCGACCGAAGTACGCCACATGGCGCAGTACATTTCTCCTTTCCCCGGAGGGCGGGGCTGTGTGCGTGATCTGGTGGAACAGGTCATGCGGCTGCAAGGCAAGTGGTATAAACAAACGGATGACATTCCGGAGGATATGCTGGAAACGTCCTCGGAGTGAAAATGAACACAACCTGCAGGATCATTCTCGGCTCGGCCTCTTCCAGAAGACAACAGCTTCTGGAAGGTACAAATCTGCCTTTCACGGTAGAACCGGTCAACGTACCGGAAACAATCACCCTCCATTTAGGTGCCAACCCTGAAGGATCCCCTTATCTGCAGGGTGCCAATCCCCGGGAAATACCTCTTCTGCTGGCCAGAACAAAGTCCCTGGCCTTTCCAAGGCCTCTCAAAGCCGATGAGCTTTTGATCACAGCCGATACGCTTGTCTTTTCTGAAGTCCTTGCCGAGGCCCACACCGGAGCCGAAGCGCAATCCGGAACCGGGGTGCAAACCGGGCGTGAAGCGCAATCCGTAACCGGGGTGCAAACCGCGGTCAGTGGCACAGACACACGCTGGAGGGTTCTTGGAAAACCCGCCTCGGCACGGGAAGCATACCGCATGCTGGAACAACTTTCGGGCAGCTGTCACAAGGTCATCACAGGGATATGCCTTCGTTTTGGAGATCAGAGGGCACACCCCGATCCCATCGTTTTTTCTGACACCTCTCTGGTCTGGTTCATGCCCCTGCTACCGGAAGAAATCTGGTATTATGTCAACAAATACAAACCTTACGACAAAGCCGGTTCCTACGGAGTGCAGGAATGGATAGGATACATTGGTATTGAGCGTATTGAAGGCAGCTATTTCAATGTTATGGGATTCCCCGTCCACTTGCTGTGGAAATATCTTAAAGAACTTCATGTTATTTCATTTTCTTAAGCACAAATTTTTCTTTAAATTTACTTTTTCCTAAATAGATCAGTTATGGATAAACAACCTTCAGTAGCCATACTATGTGGTGGCGGACCCGCTCCCGGAATCAACACGGTAGTATGTACTATTACTAAAACGTTCATTACCAAGGGATACCGTATTATAGGCCTTCACGGGGGTTATACCGGACTGTTTTGCAAAGAAAAATGCCGGCAGGAGGAGATGAATTTTGACAAAGCCGACATGCTTTTCAACCGGGGGGGATCATACCTGCGCATGAGCCGTTTCAAACCCACCGACGAGGATTTTGAAAAACGCTTTAACCTGGATTTCTTCACAGAAAACAACGTGAAGCTGTTGGTGACCGTCGGAGGGGACGATACCGCTTCCACGGCAAACCGCATCTCTAAATTCCTGGATCAGAGACAGTACAACATTGCCAACATACACGTTCCCAAAACTATAGATAACGACCTGCCCCTGCCGGAGGGAATCCCCACGTTCGGTTATCAGAGTGCCAAGGCGCAGGGTACCGATCTTGGGCGGACCGTATACGAAGATGCCCGCACCAGCGAAAACTGGTTTATCGTAACGGCCATGGGCCGCTCGGCAGGCCACCTGGCCTTCGGGATAGGTTCTTCCTGTCATTTTCCCATGATCATCATTTCCGAAATGTTCTACAAAACCCAGATAACCATAGAAAAGATCGTGAACTTGATAATTTCTTCGGTCATCAAGCGACAGATCCGCAACATCTCTTACGGTTGTGTCATGATTTCGGAAGGCGTTTTCCAGACCCTTTCAGAAGAAGACGTGAAGAATGCCGGCATTGCATTTACATACGATGCACACGGTCATCCGGAACTTGGCAAGATTTCCAAGTCCCACATCATTGACAACCTGGTAGAAAAAAAATTGATAGAACTGGGTGTCAAGGTTAAGACACGGCCTGTAGAAGTGGGTTATGAAGTCCGTTGCATCACCCCAAAGTCCTTTGACCTGGAGTATTGCTCCATGCTGGGCATGGGAGTATATGAATTGTACACCAAAGGCGTAAGCGGTTGCATGGTATGCCGGGACGGAAATGGCAAAATCATTCCGCTATTCCTTCAGGACCTGCAGGATCCGGCTACCGGGAAGATCCCTCCCCGCATTGTAAATATGAAATCACAAGAAGTCCAGTTCTATATAAAGCATATCATGGACTTTATTACAGAAGAGGACTACGAGGACGCCAAAGCCATCATCCCCAATCCCGAGGAATTCGACTTTCACAAGATCCTGAAATTTTAAGGACTATACCTGGGGACCGGAAGCCACCAGCTCGCGTGCAGCATCATTGTCGCAATACTGCTCAAAGTTCTTTATATACTTTGCAGCAAGCGATAACGCTTTCTTTTCCCATTCCTTGACGTCGGTGTACGTGTCGCGCGGATCCAGTATACCTTCCGCTACCCTGGGCAATGCGACAGGAATGGTCAGATTCATAACAGGAATGTGCCTGGTGGGGGCTTTGTCAATGCTTCCGTCCAGGATTGCGTCTATGATGGCACGCGTATCTTTCAGAGAAATACGTTTGCCGGTACCGTTCCACCCTGTGTTTACCAGGTATGCTTTGGCTCCGTGTTCTTTCATCTTTTTGACCAGGTTTTTGGCATAAATGGTTGGGTGCACGGTCAGGAAAGCCTCGCCAAAGGCTGCCGAGAAAGAAGGTAATGGTTCGGTGATGCCGCGTTCAGTCCCTGCCAGTTTAGAGGTATAACCGCACAGGAAGTGATACTGTGCCTGTTTTTCATCCAGAATGGAAACCGGAGGCAAAACGCCGTAGGCATCGGCAGAAAGATAAATGACTTTTTTGGCGTGGCCGGCCTTGGAAGGAAGGACGATCTTGTTGATATGGTATATGGGATAGGAAACACGCGTGTTTTCAGTTACCGATCCGTCTGCGTAATCGGGGGTGCCGTCGGGCAAGATGGTGACGTTTTCCAGCAGGGCATCGCGACGAATGGCCTTCCAGATATCGGGTTCTTTTTCCTGGCTCAGGTCAATGCATTTGGCATAGCAGCCACCTTCATAATTGAATACGCCGTGGTCATCCCAGCCATGTTCGTCGTCACCTATAAGATAACGCTTTGGGTCGGCAGACAAGGTGGTTTTGCCGGTTCCCGACAGGCCAAAGAATACAGCCACATCTCCCTCCTCTCCCACGTTGGCAGAGCAGTGCATAGAGGCAATACCCTTCAGGGGAAGGTAATAGTTCATCATAGAGAAGATACCCTTCTTCATTTCACCTCCGTACCAGCTGCCACCAATCACAGCCATGCGTTCGGTCAGGTTGAATACCACAAATACGTCGGAATGCAGCCCCTGTTCTTTCCAGTTGGGATTGGTGGTTTTGGAAGCGTTGACCATGACAAAGTCAGGTTCTCCAAAATGTTCCAGTTCATAACCGGAAGGACGGATAAACATATTGGTCACAAAGTGTGCCTGCCAGGCGACTTCCATGATAAAGCGCACTTTCAGGCGGGTATCGGGGTTGGTGCCGCAAAATGCATCCACCACATAAAGTTTCTTTTTGCCGCTAAGCTGATCCCGTGCAAGATCCTTGAGTGAGTTCCAGATATCCGTAGAAATGGGCTTATTGATCACACCATCCCACCAGATGGTGTTTTCTGTGGTTGCATCTTTTACAATATACTTGTCCTTGGGAGAGCGGCCGGTAAAGACTCCGGTCCGTACATTAACTGCGCCCGTTTTGGTCAGTGTTCCTTTCTCGAATCCCTCGTTGGCGGGGTCCATTTCTGCCTGGAACAAAGTTTCATAGGAAGGGTTGTAAACAATTTCATCAACATGGGAAATCCCATACCTGGATAAATCTATTTTGCTCATTGTTAATTAATTAATAAAATAAAAAACTATAAAATCGGTCTTATTCAGTTAACTTGCGAAGATACTCATTTTATTTATCTTTGCAACAGAAGGCACGACGGGCATGAAACAACAAGAATTATTCCTGCAGACCCTGCTCCGGTATTGGGGTTACAATACGTTCCGCGATACCCAGGAAGATATCATCTCTTCCATTTACCAGGGAACGGATACGTTAGCTCTTTTGCCCACCGGTGGCGGTAAATCTATTTGCTTCCAGGTACCGGCAATGCTCCTGGATGGTATTTGCATCGTGGTCACACCGCTCATTGCCCTGATGAAAGACCAGGTTGAAAAACTCAAATCAATAGGTATTAAAGCGCTTTGCGTACACTCGGGCATGAGTTCGTACGAAATAGATATTGCCCTGGACAACGCCATCTACGGTTCATACAAATTCCTCTACCTGTCTCCGGAACGGCTTGGCACCGAATTGTTCCGGGTACGGGTCCAAAAAATGAACCCCACCATGCTTGTGGTAGACGAAGCGCACTGCATTTCCCAGTGGGGATATGACTTTCGTCCCTCCTACCTGCGCATAGCCTCGTTCCGTGAATTATACCCCGATGTTCCCATCATGGCGCTTACGGCCACGGCAACCACCCAGGTGGTGGAAGACATCAAAGAAAAGCTTCGCTTTCGCAAAAACAGCCATGTTTTCCAAAGCTCTTACGAACGTCCCAACCTTGCTTATGTGGTCAGGAAAACCGAAGACAAACTGGGACAGCTTCTAAGGATTGCCAATGGTGTGGAGGGAACCGGGCTGGTTTACGTGAGGGAAAGGAAAAAAGCCCAGGATGTGGCAGAGTTCCTGATCTTTAATAATATAAAAGCCGATGCTTACCATGCGGGAATGGATTCCCGCATCAGGTCATCCAAGCAGCAGTCGTGGAAAAAAGGGGAAACACGCATCATGGTTGCAACCAACGCTTTTGGCATGGGCATTGATAAACCGGACGTTCGTTTTGTCTGCCATTTTGACCCCCCCGATTCCCCCGAGGCTTACTTTCAGGAAGCCGGCAGGGCTGGCAGAGATGGCAAAAAAGCTTATGCCGTATTGCTCTTCAATCCATCAGACGCCAAACGCATGCGGCAGATCTTTACACTTTCCTTCCCCAACCCTGATCTGATCAAAGAAACCTACCAGAATCTCTACGCCTTCCTGGGTCTTGCCTACGGAGAAGGAGCCGAGCAACAATTCGACTTCAGGGTGGAAGATTTCGCCAAACGCTGCAGGAAACATCCCTCGACCCTTTGGTACGCGCTGCAATGCCTGGAACAGGAAGGATACATATCACTGACAGAAGAAGTAGACAATCCTTCCCGCATCATGTTCCGTGTGAGCCGCGATGAACTCTACCGTGTGCAGATAGCCAACCCGGGGCTGGATACCTTCATCAAACTGCTTTTGCGTACCTATACAGGACTGTTCAACGGTTTTGTCTCTATTGAAGAACAGTACCTGGCCAACACAAGCCGCATGGCACCGGGGGTCATTGCCGAATACCTTCTGAACCTGTCCCGGATGGCTGTAATCTCGTACATACCTAAAAAAAGAATTCCACAGGTTTTCCTGCATTCAGGCAGACTGGAACCTGGTAACGTTTACCTGAATCCCGCCACTTTTCTGCAACGTAAAGACGCCTATGCAAAGCGTATGGAAGCCATGCTGCAGTACGCCCAGTCAGAGGCCCCCTGCCGGAGCAAACAACTACTGGCTTATTTTGGAGAAGGGATGAAACACGACTGCGAAATCTGCGATGTCTGCCTGCAACGCCAGGGAATTGAGAACCCAGGTCAGACATTCGAAAGAATCGCCGGCAAGATAACCAGGACACTGCGTACCGGACCGCTCCGCATCCAGCAGCTGGACCTGTTGTTTTCCGAATCCGGTGAGCAGGTAATGGATGTACTGCGTGCCATGGCCGAAAACGGGGAAATTCTCATAAAAGACGACACCATTCAATGGAACGGTCACAATACGTAATATCAAACTACTTCGTATCTTTACCGCATGAATCGCAGCAGGGCAGTTGCCAGGATAAGGGAGTTGAAAGACACGCTTCATGAGCACAACCGTAAGTACTATGTGCTGAATGCCCCCGATATTTCCGATTTCGAATACGATTTGCTGCTGCAGGAACTCACTGCCCTGGAAAAAATGTTTCCCGACCTGGCCAGCGACGACTCCCCAACCCGTCAGGTAGGCAGCGACATATCCCCCGAAAACAATGCTTTCCTTCAGTTCCCGCACAAACATCCCATGCTCTCGCTCAGCAACACCTACAATAGAGAGGATTTGCTGGAATTCCATAACCGCATAGCCAAAACCACTAACCAACCTGTAGAATACGTCTGCGAGCTTAAACTGGATGGGACGGCCATTTGCCTGACCTATAAAAACGGACGGCTATACCGTGCCCTGACCCGCGGAGACGGGACCATAGGAGATGATGTGACCCGCAATGTACTTAGAATAAAATCCATTCCGGAACAATTAAAGCCTTCCTCCACGGCTGATTTTCCCTACCCTGCCGAATTCGAGATTCGGGGCGAAATCATCATGCCATTCAGCAGTTTCAGGGAATTGAACGCCACTAAGGAAAAAAATGGGGAGCCACTTTTTGCCAATCCGCGCAACGCGGCAGCCGGAACCTTAAAGTTGCTCTCGGCCGATGAGGTGGAACGACGCTCCCTGGATTGCTACTTGTATCATTTCATTGGAAATGTACAGGGATTAGATACCCATTGGAAAGCTTTGGAAATGGCATCCCAATGGGGGTTTCCGGTTTCTGAACACCGCAGGCTGTGCCACAGCACAGACCAGGTCATGGACTTCCTGGATTATTGGGACAAAGCCCGTGCAGACCTTCCCATAGCCACCGATGGCGTAGTCATTAAAGTAAACAGTTTCTCTCTGCAGAGAACACTTGGCATGACAGCCAAAAGTCCACGCTGGGCTACCGCTTATAAATTCAAGGCAGAGCAGGCGGTCACCCGCCTTCTTTCGGTAGATTTTCAAGTGGGCAGGACCGGGGCTGTCACCCCGGTAGCCAACCTGGAGCCTGTATTGTTATCCGGGACCACAGTCAAAAGAGCTTCACTACATAATGCAGACCAGATTGCCCTGCACGACATACGCCTGCAAGACATGGTCTATGTAGAAAAAGGAGGCGAGATCATACCCAAGGTTGTTGGGGTGGACCTTTCTTCAAGACCGCAACATGCCGTGCCATTCCAATATATCACCCATTGCCCGGAATGCGGCACGCTTCTGGAAAGAGATCCCGGAGAAGCTAAGCACTACTGTCCCAACCGCTGGGAATGCCCCCCGCAGATCAAAGGCAGGATTGAGCATTTCATGAGTCGCAAAGCCATGAACATTTTGGGAGGAGAAGCCCTGGTAGAACAACTGTACAGCAAAGACATCATCAAAGATCCTGCAGATCTGTATTTTCTTGAACCACACATGCTGGACACCCTGGAGAACTGGGGGGAAAAGTCTACACAAAACCTGCTCCGCAGCATTGAAGCCTCACGAAATACACCTTTTCACCGTTTTCTTTTTGCTTTGGGTATTCCCTATGTGGGAGAGACGACGGCTAAATATCTGGCATCTCACTTTGGATCGCTGCAGGCCCTGAAAAACGCACCGGTTCAGGAGCTGACAGAAGCTCCTGAAATTGGAGAAAAAATTGCGTCCTCTATCCGGGATTTCTTTGAAAATCCGCGCATTCAGGTGATGCTGGAAAAATTAAGTGCTGCCGGTTTGCCTCTCCGGCAGGAAGAGGGAGAGGCGGAACGCGTTTCCAGCAGGCTGGAAGGAAAGCAATTTGTTATCTCGGGCACCTTTTCGCGCTCCCGTGAAGAGATAAAAAAACTCATACAAATGCACGGAGGCAAAGTCCTGTCTGCTGTCTCGGGAAATATAGATTTCCTGCTGTCCGGAGAAAAGACAGGACCTTCAAAATTACAGAAAGCGGCTTCGATGGGCATAAAAACAATTGGCGAATCCGACTTTTATGCTCTTATTGGAGAATTGCCCTCTGAGGGCACACTTTTTGAAGCGGAAAAACAACCTACCTTATTTTAATCATGACTGCAAAAATCCTCGACACCCTGCACTTCATAGGAACAAACGACAGAAACAAGCCTCTTTTTGAAGGCAACTGGCCGCTGCCTTATGGAGTATCCTACAATTCTTACCTTATTACAGACAAGCAAACAGCCCTGCTAGACACCATCGAATACGGGAGCGACCGTTCCTATATGGAAAATCTGGCACAGATCCTCAATGGGCGCAACCTGGATTACCTGGTGGTCCTGCACATGGAACCGGACCATGCCGGGATGATTGGCGAATTGTTGCAACAATACCCCCTGACAACGGTTGTTACCAATGCCCGTGCCATAAAATTGATGGAGCTGTATTTCCCCGGAATTAATAAAAGCAGGATCCGTGAAGTCAAAGAAGGAGACACCCTGGAACTGGGACACCATCGCCTTCAATTTGTAATGACACCCATGGTACACTGGCCCGAATCCATGATGGCATACTGCACAACAGAGAACATCCTCTTCTCCCAGGATGCCTTCGGAACATTCGGGACCCTGGACGGAGGCATTTTTGACGACGAAATTGATCCGGAGTATTATAAAGATGAAATGCTCCGATATTATACCAACATCATCGGGCGTTTTTCTTCCCAGGTAGCAAAAACCCTTCAGAAAGCCACGACCCTGCCCATAAGAATTATCTGCCCGGTTCACGGCCCTGTATGGCGCACCAGCCCCGGGGTTGTCTTTGAATGGTACAGCAACTGGGCTGCAAACCAGGCTATAGAAGGAGCTGTGCTGGCCTACGCCACCATGTACGGCCATACACAAAGAACGGCAGATTACATAGCCCGCAGGCTGGCCGAAAACGGGATTCGCAACATCCGCGTCTTTGACGTATCCAAAACCCATCCTTCGTTCATTCTGAAAGAAATATGGAAGTACAACGGCCTGGTACTGGGCTCCTGCTCCTACAACACGGGAATGCATCCGGCCATGCATCAGTTGTGTCACGAAATTGAGATCATGCAGCCGGGAAGAAAGAAAGTGTTCCTCTTTGGCGGATATTCCTGGAGCGGCGGAGGACTTAAAAACCTTCAGCTGTTTACCCAAAAAATGGCAGAACAACACAAATGGGAGCTCACTTCCCCGGGGACCGAGCTTGCAGGCTACCCCACCTTGCAGGGACTGAAAAGCCTGGACAATGACCTGGCCTCATTTGCCAAAATCCTGAAAACAAAACAATAAAATAATTGCATACCCCGGATCAGATAGACCAGTATTTTGAACCGCTCAGGCAGTCAAGCCAGGCGCGTTGTGCCAACGAAGAAGAATTCGAAATGGTACTCAAGGCGTACCATTTTGCCAAAGACGCACACAAGAACCAGAAACGCATTTCGGGTGATCCCATTATCCTGCACAACATAGACGTGGCCAGGATAGTGGTGGAAGAAATCGGCCTGGGGTACAAATCCATTATCACGGCCCTGCTGCACCATACCCTAACAGATACCGAATACACCAAGGAAGATATTTCGGGAATGTTTGGCGATAAAATCGTAGAATTGGTAGATGGTCTGGGAAAAATGGAACGCGTCTTTGCCGCCCAGGATAAAACCCAGGAAGAGACCTTCAAACAGATGCTGCTTACGGTGAATAACGACATCCGTGTCCTGCTCATCAAACTCGCCGACAGGCTCCATAACCTGAGGAATCTGCAGGAATTGCCTGTAGAAAAAAGAGCCCGCAACCTGGGAGAGTCCATGTATGTTTTCGCCCCCCTGGCACACCAGCTGGGACTTTATTCAATCAAGTCCGAGATTGAGAATATCTGGATGAGACACGCCATGCCTTCGGAATACAACGAGATTCAGGAAAAGGTAAAAACCGAGATGGGAAGGCAGGGCACAGAGATTACCCGGACATTTCTGGACCCGATAAGGGAGATCCTGCAACATGAAGGCCTTGAATTCACCCTTTCCACCCGTATTAAGACTCCCTATTCCATCTGGTCCAAGATGAAAAAAAGGAACGTGCCTTTTGAAGAAATCTATGACCTGTTTGCCCTGCGGGTCGTTTTTGTACCCCCGGTGACCGACATTGAACAGGAACACAACATGTGTTATCAAATTGAGAAATGGCTCAACCAGCGGTGGACACCTTATACGGAACGAAGGCGTGACTGGCTCAAAACACCCAAGGAAACAGGATACGAGGCCCTGCACTCCACCTACCTAACCCCGTCGGGTAACTGGCTTGAAGTACAGATCCGCAGTCAGCGTATGGAAGAAATTGCAGAACAGGGAGTGGCGGCACACTGGAAATACAAAGGCATCTCCCCCGAAATCAGCGGCATAGAAAAGTGGCTGGCCAGGGCACGTGAATCACTCGAGAAAAAAGACGCGGCTTCCCTTGAATTTTTTGATAATTTCCAGCCCGGGAATCTTATCTCGGTCATATACGTTTTTACCCCCAAAGGAGAAATGCGCATGCTACCCAAAGGAGCCACTGCGCTGGATTTTGCCTATTACATCCATTCCCACCTGGGGAATCGTGCCCTGGCGGCCAAGATCAATGAAAAACTCATGCTCCTTTCCACCACGCTGCGGGGGGGGGACCAGGTAGAGATCATTACCACAGAAAAGAATCAGGTGAAAATTGAATGGCTCAGAAACATAACCACAGCCAAAGCCAGGAGTATGATCCTGGATACGCTCAGAAAACTCGGACTTGATCCCATACAGGAAGGTAAAAACATCCTGAATGCACACCTGTCCGGTTTTGGGATTACTCCCAATGCGCGGCTTATTAACAAGTTACTGGCTGCATACAACGTCAGTTCGCGGGAAGAATTATATGGCAGGATCGGGGCAGGCATGGTGGATTTATCCACTTTACAGGCAGTGTTGATCAAAGGAACTCCTTGCCGCAAATTCATCACCTGGATACCTTCCCCCGACTGGAAACGCCGTAAAGATTTTAATGCGTTCCACTTTGCCCCCTGCTGCCATCCCACACCGGATGACAAGATTGTTGGGTTTATAGACAGGATAACATCCGATTTGTACATCCACTCGGTCACCTGTCCCCGCGCTCCGGCCCTTAAAAGGCTTCACAAGAACGACAATGCCATGGTCAATGTGGTATGGAAAAAGCAATATACGTCTTCCTCACTGGTACGCCTGACCCTGCGTGGCAGTGACCGGCTGGGGATCATATACGACATCGCACGGATCCTGTCACTCACCCTGTGTGTGAACATCCACAGTTTCTACCTGGTGACTCACGATAACATCTTTGACGCCAGTCTGGAAGTTTATGTCCAGAACCACAACGACCTGGGCAACCTGATTGAACAGCTCAAAATGATCAAAGGTATGGATACGGTCAAAAAGGTATAACTTATGAAAAGGCTTCTACATTATGGTTCCATTGCCACTGCTGCCCTCCTGTTTGCCGCATCGTTGCTAGTACCCCACGCATGCGCCAATACCTCGGCGGCTCCTGCAGGAGGCCCCAAAGACACCATTCCTCCCCTGCTGGTCGCCACCATTCCGGATATCAACCAGAAACAGGTGAGCACTTCTCTCAGGAAAGTGGAACTGCAATTCAACGAATACGTCAAAATTACAGATCCCGGTAAAAACATCATGCTTTCTCCTCCCCAGGACAAAAATCCCACCGTAAGGACGAAAGGTAAAGGTGTTGTCGTGGAACTGCAAAGAGAACTCCTGCCCAATACCACTTACAGCCTGTATTTTGGCAATGCCATACAGGATAACAACGAAGGCAATCCCTTTCCGGTTTTTGCCCTGAGCTTTTCAACCGGCCAAACGGTAGATTCGCTCATGTACTCAGGTCTTGTCCTGGACGCTTCCACGCTGCTTCCCATAGAAAATGCCACCATCTTGCTGCATATCAACCCGTCAGATACAACCCTGAAAACCACACTTCCGGTAGCTACCACAAGCACAGACGCTTATGGATACTTTGTTCTTAGAAACCTGAAAGATACCCTGTATTCCCTGTTTGCCCTCACAGACCAGAACAACAATTACCGTTACAACAGTACAGAAGGCGAACTGGTTGGCTTTATGGACTCGCTTATAAGGCCTGTCAAGAAAATGTTCACCTATGCCCCCGAGATCCAACCCTATTTTTTGACAGACACGGCGGGTTTGCTCCGCAGACCCATTGAAGGAAATATATTTCTTTTCAAGGAAGCCGGTTCCCGCCAGTCACTCAGGAGCTATAAGCGCATACAGCCCCGGGCACTGGAACTGAAGTTCGGAGCCCCCAACCCGGTAATCATCAGTGCCCGCATCCCGGGTATGGATTCCACACAGATTATCCGTCAGCATAATTACACCCGGGACAGCCTGATCTGGTGGCTGGCAGCCCCGTCTGTCCCCGATACGGTAATCCTGCACCTGACTTATATGGCAACGGTCGATTCCCTGAACATGTTGCTACCGCGTACCGACACCCTGCGGTTTACCCCCTATGTAGATGAAAAGGCAGCCAGCCAGGAAAAAGACCTGTCCAACACGGCCAGAGGCCGGACAAACAAACAACAGGCCCCTCCATCGGTAAAACAGGAAAAAGAAGTTATGGATATCAAAGTCAGCGCTGTCCCCGATATGATACCTGAACAGGGCATCCAGGTACGGTTTAAAAGCCTGCCTGCAGCACCCGATTTCAGCCTGGCTACCATGAAACGCATTACGGCAAAAAAAGACACAGTACCTGTACATTTCAACGTCACGCGCGATTCACTGGATTTCTGCCTTTACACATTATTGCTGGAAGATTATCTGGAAGGTACCGACTACCTGTTACAAATCCCTGCAGGCAGTTTTACCGATATATACGGCCTGCAAAGCGATACCCTGAAAACATCGTTCAAGACATTGCTCAGGGAAGACTTTGGAGCTCTGGTCCTGCAGCTGGAAAACGTATCTTCCCCGCTGATTGTGGATCTGATGAATGAAACCAGAAGCCAAATCCTGCGCACCAGACGTCCCGTATCCGACACTACAATTATCTTTCCTTACCTCAAAGCCGGGAAATATACGATCCGTGTTACCGGTGACCTGAACGGTAATGGATTTTGGGACACGGGGAACATTGTTCAAAGAAAGCAGGCAGAAAAAGTTCGCATGTTCCGTTTGGCTTCAGGAAATCCGGTCATAGAACTGGCAGAAAAGATGGAACTAACTCAAGTCATAGATATTCAACAACTTTTGAACCAAAATGTTACGTTATCGGTCCCGGTTAAGAGAAGGTAAATGGCTGGTCCTGCTGACCTTGATGCTGCTGACGGGTAGTCCTGTCGGGGCTCAGACCAATTCCCACAAAATTCACATGGTGGGAATACGCGGAGGATATGCCTTCAACGGAGTGTCTTTCAACCCGGACAGGAAACAAAAAACGGTGCCTTCCTACTACAATGCCTCATTGCTCTACACATACTACCACGATTTGTGGAAAACCATGCCCTATTTCGGACTGCAGACCGGATTCACCTATACAGAGCAGGGGTACCAGACACCCGATCTCAAAAGGGTATACCAGGTGCTTCGCATACCGCTCACCTCGCAATTCCATATCGACTTCTGGAAAATGCGGCTGTTGATCAACCTGGGCTGTTTTGGCAGTTACCGCATGAGCGCCGTGGATTTTACCCCGGAAATGCCCAATGGGCAACAAGTTGCATTTGACTGCAACCATCTATACCTGGATTACGGAATCCAGGGCGGCCTGGGGCTGTCACTGGTCCTAAGACCCTTTGAGTTCCAGCTCGAGGCCAATTACCTCTATTCCCTGTCCATGATAGAAAATCCGGCCCTCTACAGCAACGAATATTACACCTACGGTTATCCCAACCAATTGCTTTTTACCCTGGGTATTTTCATTCATTTATGACCATGAAGTCTCATACAGTCTATGCCGGGAAACTGGCCATCGGGGGTGGACACCCCATTTCTATCCAGACCATGTGCAACACAGACACTCTGGATGTAGACGCGTCCCTGGCCCAGTGCCTGGCACTTGCCCTGGAAGGCGCCCGGATGATACGGCTTACAACCCAGGGACCGCAACAGGTCAAAGCATTTGCTGTAATCAGGGAAAAGCTGCGGGATCGGGGTGTGGACATTCCCCTGGTGGCAGACGTGCATTTTTCGGCATCCACCGCCATGCAGGCCGCACGCGTGGCTGACAAGGTACGCATAAACCCCGGTAACTTCTCGCGTGACCGTTCCAGGGTCAAAGCATTGCTAGCAGAACTCTTTACTATTTGCCACCGGCATCATACCGCCCTCCGCATTGGAGTTAATCACGGTTCATTGCCATCCCATATCCTGGAAACGTATGGTAACTCGGCAGAAGGTATGTGCCAGGCTGCCCTGGAATACCTTGCCATTTGCAAGGCCATGGATTTTCCCCATGTTGTAGTGTCACTCAAATCGAGCAATACCCGCATCATGGTGCAGGCCAACCGCCTGCTCGCCCAAAGGATGGAAACCCTGGGGATGGATTACCCCCTGCACCTGGGTGTGACCGAATCGGGAAACGACCGCCAGGGACGCCTCAAGTCGGCTGCCGGCATCATTACTTTGTTGCAGGAAGGCATTGGCGACACCTTCAGGGTTTCTCTTACCGAGGCGCCCGAAGAAGAGATCCGCTTTGGCAAACTTTTCCTACCGGTAACTGAGGAAAGAAGCCATCCCGCTTCCTGGGATGAACTCATAGTCAGCGCCTGTTACCAGTGGGCTCCGGGCCTGCTTGATGGAACCACAGACTGGAAAACATTGCCCATGCCCTTTGTAGAAGCACCCTTCGCTACTAAAGAGGAACTGATAGACTTCTGCATGGACCTGCTTCAGGCCACCCGCTGCATCATTACACGCCCCGAGTATATTTCCTGTCCTGGTTGTGGCCGTACTAAATTCGACCTGGAAGAAACAGTCCGCCAGGTTAAAAAGGCTACATCACACCTCAAAGGCTGCACCATTGCCATTATGGGCTGCATCGTGAACGGTCCGGGAGAAATGGCCGATGCCCAGTACGGATACGTTGGAGAGGGAAATGGGAAGGTAACCCTGTACAAAGGAAAAACCCCCGTTATGCGGGGGATTCCCCAGGACCAGGCCGTAGCAAGGCTTCTGCAACTTATAGAGTCTCAACAAAAATAGCACCGCCTTCTATCCGTACCACCTTAACCCTGGTGCCTTTTGAAATGTATCCTATGGCTGCGCGGGCTTCTACCCAGCGTCCCCCTATGGTTACCTTGCCCGAAGGCCTGAGGTCGGTAAAAGCCACTCCTTCCTGACCAATGGCAAGATCATCCAGGGTCGGTACCCCCACAAATCCATTATTAGTTTCCAGGTTCGTTCGCAGGGCAATGCGGTTGAACACCCTGGTTGGAAACAACATATGTACAGAAAAGATGATAAAGGACAGGGACAGCAAACCGGTGACACTTACCAGTGCTACAGGCACTAATATCCTGTTCCAGGGGAAGGGCCCTTTAAATTCGAATACCCAGTTGTCTATCATTGTCAGTGTCAACCCCACCCCTATGGCTACAAGACCCAGGATGCCCAGCACCCCGAAACCCGGAGTGACAAACAGCTCAATGGCCAGGAGAATCAAGCCTGCAATTATGATGATGATTTCCCAGTACTGGACCAATCCTTCCAAAAAAAGCGGGGAAAAATAACCTATGGCGCAAAATACCGCCACCCCAAGCGGAAAGCCTATGCCGGGGGTTTGCAATTCAAAATAAATGCCCCCTATCATGCCCATGAGCATCAAGGCCTGGACCAGCGGCAGCAGGAAAAATCCTATGACCTTGTCCAGCCAGGTTTCCTGGTATTCTTTTATAACATAATCTTCATATCCCAGCAATGCTGCAACTTCCTCCACATTGGCCGCCTGTCCCTGGATCAATCCCACTTCCAGGGCTTCCCTTGTGGTAAGGTTCACGATCGTGTCTCCGCTGACCATTTGTTCCGCCAGTCTGGGATCCCGGCCGGTTTCCTCGGCAGTGGCACGCATCAGGGAGCGCATGTATGACTGGTACTTTTCGGGCATGGTTTCTCCTGTCTGGTTCACAACGCTGGCAGAGCCAATGGTAGAGCCGGGCGACATATAGATGGAATCACAAGCCAGCGAGATCAGGGCACCTGCCGAGGCAGCCTGGTGGTCAATAAAAGAGACCGTGGTAAATGGAGCTTCCAGCAGCGCAGTTCTCATTTTTTCTGCGGCATCCAGGGCACCGCCAAAGGTATTCAGACGCATGACAAATGCCCTGGCATTCTGATTTTTTGCCTCGCTGAGCGCCTTGTCCAGGATTCTGGCAGACTTGGCATGTATCTCACTGTCAATGTTCAGCACATATACCAGGCTTGAATCAGTTCCTCTTGCCATATACGGCAGCAGCAGAAAAAACAGGAGAGATAATCGTTTCATTTCATTTATCTTGATTCCAGTATCGTTCCATGATCCTTAACAACCGCTTCTTTCCATTTTTGTGTCTGTCCACCCGATATCGGAGATCTTGGAATGCGTTCGCTATTTCCGTTGTTGGTGAATGATCCGTCCGGATTCTGGCGTTTTATATTCCCGTCAATATACTTGACCATCAGGTATTTATCAAGCTCTACCCATTTTTCGAACAAAGTCTGCGCTGCATTGACAGAAAAATCTGTTAAAAACTCCCGGGCCAGTGCAGGGTCCTGATTGTACAAAGCCAATGCAATCTGATCTATACGGGCCGTTTTTTTCACCATCTCGTTTTCCCAGGCATCTACAACACTGCGTACTTCAGCCCCTGTCTGGTTATAGCGAAGGTATGCAAACTGGGCTACCCGGTTGACAATCCAGAAAAGCGACGTCTGCGAGTACTCCAGCATGCTTCCGTTCCCCTCTTCAATACACAGGGGAACACGCTGCGAAACACTGTAGATCGGTATCAGGGCGGATGTTCCGGCATCATCTACTCCAAACCAGTACAAACCTCCAAGGTCCAAGGGCAGATCACTCCTGCATTGCCCTACAAACCACCACCCTGTCTGTTGTGTGGCAATCGCCCGTTCATTTACATAAGTCTTTCCATCTACCTCAAACGACATGGGCCTCCAGCGGTAGGGCAATGCGTTGCTTCCGGCCCCAATATCGCACGTCATATCCATAGGTGTTCCCTCAAAATGGTCCCGCATCATGTCGGCAACATCCTTAAAGGACAATTTAACCTTTGGCTTGATATACAAGGGCATCCGGTTGGTTAGATTGTGCCCAAGGGCATAATCCAGGTACTTGTCCATCCCGTCGCAGTAGCGGTTGAAAAAAGCCCAGATACGGGCATCACAGGCCCGTGCGGCCCCAAAATCCACCGGGGCATACACGTCGGAAAAACTAAAATCTTTGTCCTTCCCGCTAAAAATGCCCGTTTCCCGGGCATGGGAAATGACATCGGGACTGTATAAACAGTTTTCAGGATCGTTAAAGTCTATGGTTGTGATACGGGCCTGGTTGGCATGGCCGCTGATGTACCCGTCTGGAATGCGTCTGGCAACCCAGACAGCCCCTTTGTTCACATTAATCCCTTCTACCATCCTGGGCGCTTTGGCCATGATCTCCATGATCCAGACTTCGTGGGGATCGGCTATAGAAAACGATTCCCCGCTGGAGGCATAGCCGTATGTCTGCATCAGATTATCAATCAGGGCAATGGCCTCACGTGCTGTTTTGCAGCGCTGTAAGGCAATGTAGATAAGGGACCCGTAATCCATCATCCCGGTGGGATCGTTGAATTCGGGTCTGCCCCCAAAGGTGGTCTCCCCAATGAGCAGCTGGTATTGGTTCATGTTCCCGGTCACAGAATAGGTACGGCGTGCCTGCGGGATTTCTCCCATGTACTTCCCGGTATCCCATTCATAAATTTTCAACATGGTTCCGTCGGCCCATTCGGCGGCAGGCCAGAAATACAACTCTCCGTATAACTGGTGCGAATCGGCAGAATAACTAACAATAACAGATCCGTCTTTTGACGCACCCTTTGTTACGATCAAATTGGTACACGGCAGGGCTGTGCCGGTACTCACGCATAAGGCAGCAAGGCTCAGGAAAATCTTTCTGGTTAACATTGGCAATTTTTTTTGTGTATAGTATGTAAAAATACAAAAAAGACCAATACGGAACGATTTTTTCTTATCTTTGATTCTCTTATCACAAACACAATCTACTGAATTATGAAGAAATTTTTTTCCACACTGCTTGTCTTGCTCGTGGCAGGCATTACCTGTTTTTCACAAATGGCCAATCCACAGGAACCTTTAAAAAATGACCCTGCAGTACGTATTGGAAAACTTGAAAACGGGCTCACTTATTACATCAGGCACAACGCAAAACCTGAAAACCGCGCCGAATTTTACCTCTTCACCAACGTGGGAGCCATACAGGAAACCAAGGCCCAGGCCGGCCTGGCACACTTCCTGGAGCACATGGCCCTGAACGGCACCAAAAACCTTCCCGGAAAGATGCTTATCAGTTACCTGGAAAGCATAGGATGCAGTTTTGGAAGGAACATCAATGCCGGAACCGGCGTTGAGCAAACCATGTACATGCTCAACAATATACCCATGCTGCGGGAAGGGGTGCTTGATACCTGCCTGCTTATCATGCACGATTATGCTGCCTTTGTAACCAACGACCCTGCAGAAATTGACAAGGAACGTGGTGTCATCATTGAAGAATTGCGTACCCGCAGAACAGCCTCGTGGCGCATGTTTGAAGCTTCTCTCCCCTACCTGTACAAAGGATCCAAATACGCCGAATGCAACCTGATAGGCACCATCGAAGGACTTCAGTCATTCCCGGCATCGGAACTTCAGGACTTCTACAAAACCTGGTACCGTCCCGATCACCAGGCTGTCATTGTGGTTGGCGATATTGACGTAGACCAGGTTGAAAGCAAACTTACAGCACTTTTTGCAGACATACCGGCCCCTGTCACTCCCAGTCCCAAGAAATTGATACCCGTTCCGGAAAACGACGATCCCATCATTGGGATAGTTACAGATCCTGAAGCACAAGGCACCGGTGTGGAATTCATCATCAAATCCGAACCTGTTCCCTATACAATGCGTTCTCTGGGCATGATCTACATGGTAGATATGTTCAAATCCTTTATTGCTGGAATGATGAACGACCGTTTCCAGGAGATAGCCCAACAGCCAGATGCTCCGTTCCTGGGTGCCAACTTAAGTTTTATGCCCATAACCACCTCTGCAGATGCCATGTACTTCTCGGCTCAGGCAAGGGACGGCGAAAGTGCCCGGGCGTTCGAGGCCCTTATGACCGAAGTTGAAAAAATGCAACGTTACGGATTCACAGATGCCGAACTGGAACGTGCCAAAACCAACTTCCTGCGTCGCCGTGAACGCGCTGCAGAAAATACGGCAGACCGCATGAACAGTGAGTTTATTAATGCCATGATAAACCATTATGCCTTTAATGAGCCCATCCTGGATCCAGTATATGAATTGGAAGTTGCGAAAGGATACCTTCCTTTCATTACCCTGGATCAGCTTAACCAGCTGGCACAGCAATTCATAACGGAAGAAAACCGCATTCTGCTTGTTTCCAGTCCTAAACGGGAAGATCTGCAGATCCCTTCCGAACAGGCATTTCTGGATATAATCAAAAAAGTGGAAGAGATGGACATTCAGGCATACGAAGAAGAAGTGTCCGACGAACCCATAGTCGACACCAATACCATTGTTCCCGGAAAGATCCTTGAAGAAAAGCAAGGTGCCTATGAAAGCCTGGTGTGGACACTATCCAACGGGATTAAGGTAGTAGTAAAACCCACCACCCACAAAAAGGACGAAGTGTTATTCTCCCTGCAGAACAACGGCGGATTGTCCATAATACCGGAAGCTTTGCTTCCCTCGGTAGAAAGCACCGTTTTTAGCTTCTGGACACAAAACAACGGGGTGGGAAATTTCAGTGCCACTTCGCTCAAACGCAAACTGACCGGTAAAATCGCTTCTGCCGTACCATTTATAAGGAGCTACAGCCAGGGCATCACAGGCAGCGCATCGCCACAGGATATCCAGACACTCCTGGAACTGGTATATGCCCATATTGTCACCCCCCGGTTTGTGGATAGCGAATATGAAGCTTCCATAGCCCAATTGAAGGCAATAATTCCCAATATCGAAAAAACACCCGATTTTATTTTCCAGAAAGAGGTCTACAATACATTATTCAATAATAACGTGCGCAGCCAGTTGATTTCCAGTGAACTGATCCAGAAAGCATCTTTGGCCGACCTGGAAAAGGCCTACCGGTTATGCTTTGTAAACAACAACGGGGCTGTTGTTACCATAGTAGGAAATGTAGACCCGGAAACTTTAAAACCCCTGGTGGAACTTTACCTGGGCTCATTGCCCTCAGCCACGCAACCTGCCGTTTGGGTAAAAGACGATAACCGCATCCGGAAAGGCTCTGTGGAAAATCATTTCAAGGTAGTTATGGAAACCCCCAAGACAAGCGTTGCCAACATCTATTCGGCAGACATGGATTACAACCTCAAAAACGAAATCTATTTCGATGCCGTGCAGTCCATTCTCAACATGACCTACGTTCAAACCCTCAGGGAAGACGAAGGAGGAACCTATGGAGCCTCTGTACAGAAAATAACCTCCAATCTGCCCGAAGAGTATGGCGCCATACTCATAGTTTTTGATACCGATCCCGGGAGACAGGAAAAAATGCGCCAGGTGGTCAAAAACGATGTTATGAATCTTGCAGAAAACGGGCCTTCAGAGGAATATGTGAGCAAAACAAAAGAAAATTTCCTCAAAAACCGCCAGGAAAACGTCATAAAGAACAATTTCTGGCAGCAGTCGCTCATCAGTTATTACAGAGAAGATCTGGATATGGTAACAGATTACGAACAGATTGTCAAAGGGATAACCCCGGAAAGTGTAAAGAAATTCATTAATGAAATCCTGAAACAGGACTATTTTATTGACATTTCAATGAATCCTGAACTGTAATATCCCACAGAACATGAATCCAGACAGGGCTCTTTGAGGGCCCTGTTTTGTTTTGTATGGTTTCAAGTCCTTTGGCAAAAAGACATGCCAGGCGGGCTGGTAATGACAACAGGGGTTTTACCAGGCGCTTTCCACAGTGTATGCAAGGCTCCTCCTGCTGGTAGGTTCCGTAGGGAAAGCCAAAACGTTCATACACGGCATAGGATAACCGGTTGGTTTTATAGACACCCCTGCCCGGGTATTCTATTTTTGTGAACTGCCTGTTTCCAAAAAGAGACATCAGCCGTTCCCGGTCAAAAGAATTGACATGACCTGTGGTTGGGTTAATACTATTGCAATGGACACAGCGGGTGGCATGAACCCTCAGATCCTGCCTGTAAGGGACTCCAATAAGAAGGTACCTGCTGGTAACACGCAACAGTTCGGCACAAGCCGTTTCCAGCATATTTGGGGGAATATGCTCCAGCACTTCGGTGCAAATGACCAGGTCAAAGGACTTATCGGCAAAAGCCAGTGAAGTGATATCGCCCTGCACGCAGACAACCCGGGGATGATCTATGGAAGGCAGGCTTAAATCCAGCGCTGTGACTGCCGGATATTTTTCTGCCAGCTTAAGGGTAATGTACCCATCACGGCAGCCGGCTTCCAGCACCTGTTGCGCTTGGGCGGGAAGCATGCGCATAATAGAATCAACCCGTTGAATTTCTACTTCTTTACGCCTGTATTGTACTGTGTCATACATCATTTATTTTTCTGCTCATTCGCTGGAATAACTGAAAATACGGGAAAAACAGGGAGGATAAATTCCAGTGCAGTGAAACCATAAGCCGTAAGGTCTTTAGCAGACCCAACGAATTCATGGTGCAATATTTAAGAAACCTGAGCAAAATCTCGTTAGCCAAAAGATATGGCCTGAAAACCGGATTCTTTTCATTTTTCTTATACAAGGCAATGCACCACAACAGAATATCGCGGTAGTGCTCCTGCTCATTGACCGTCCCCGATGCCATTCCCGTAAGCCTGATGTGGGCAGACAGTTCCTCATCCTTTGGCTGAAAGCCCATCTTTTTCAGCATGTTGCAATATACCTGCAAAGCATGTTTGTTCTGCGCTGAGGCATTGCTGGAAGAAATCTGGCCCGGTCTCCTGCGGTAATAGGTCAGGTAACACGGCAGTAGGTGAAAGTTCCCGGCAAACACTGCCCGGCTCCACAATTCATAATCGTGTGAAAAAGAAAAAGACTCGTTGTACCTGATGCTGTTCTCAACCAGGAAAGAACGCCTGATCATGACAGAGGAATGAACCAGGGAACAGCGGAATAGTGTGGAACACCTTATTTGTCCAGGGTATAAGGGAAAGCGTACCGCCTTGTTTCGCCGTCCGTTCTGGTCGGTCTCATAAACATAAGTGCCCAGCCCGGCAGCATAGGGGTGCTTCTCCATAAAACGCACCTGTCTTTCCAATTTTTCAGGAGCCCAGAAGTCATCGGCATCAAGAATGGCCACATACCTCCTGTCCAAAGCTTCTGCTATGGCCCTGTTCCTGGAAAAAGCTGCACCCCGGCGTGTTTCATTTCTGAAAACCTTCAGGCGCGGGTCCTTACAGGCAGCCAGTATTTGCGGTGTGTTGTCAGAAGAGGCATCGTCCACAACTACAACCTCAAAGTCCTCAAAGGATTGAGCAAAGACACTTTTCAAAGCAGTGTCCAGATAATCCTGGGCGTTGTACGCGGCCATTATTACAGAAACCATACGCAACGATAAAAAACCGGATGTCTTCCCTGGAAAACACCCGGTAAAGATAGCTTTATGTGATTTATTTTACAGTGTCCATGTACCGGATCATTTCCACGATCTTGCACGAATAACCCCATTCATTGTCATACCAGGAAACCACTTTCACAAAGTTGGGATTGAGTGAAATGCTGGCTCCGGCATCAAATATGGATGTACGGGGATCGTGTATGAAATCGGAAGAAACCACGGCGTCTTCTGTATAACCCAGGACACCTTTCATTTCACCCTCCGAGGCTTCTTTCATGGCAGCCTTGATTTCTTCAATGCCGGCTGGTTTTTCAAGACGGCATGTCAGATCCACAACAGAAACGTTAACGGTGGGAACGCGGAACGACATTCCGGTAAGCTTTCCGTTCAGCTGGGGAATCACTTTGCCCACCGCTTTGGCGGCGCCTGTAGAAGAAGGGATGATGTTGGCCGCTGCAGCACGTCCGCCCCTCCAATCCTTGGCAGAAGGTCCGTCTACGGTTTTCTGGGTGGCCGTAGTGGCATGAACTGTTGTCATAAGCCCTTCCACGAGCCCGAATTTATCATTCAAAACCTTGGCTACGGGGGCCAGGCAGTTTGTTGTACAGGATGCGTTGGATATCATGTTTTCGCCCTTATACAGCTTGTGGTTTACGCCGTATACAAACATGGGGGTATCATCCTTTGAAGGAGCAGACATGATCACACGTTTAGCTCCGGCATTGATATGAGCCTGAGCCTTTTCTTTTGTCAGAAATAGACCGGTTGCTTCCACTACATATTCTGCCCCAATTTCGTTCCATTTCAGATTGGCCGGATCTTTCTCTGCCGTAACGCGGATGGCTTTACCGTTGACAACCAATTGGCCGTTCTTTACCTCTATGGACCCGTTGAATTGTCCGTGAACGGTATCATACCTGAGCATGTAGGCAATGTAATCTACACTTATCAGGTCATTGATACCCACTATTTCTATATTTTCGATATCCTGGGCGGCCCGGAAAACCAGACGTCCAATGCGGCCAAAACCGTTAATTCCCACTTTAATCTTATTCATTTTTTTGTTTTGTTTTAAAATCCACTGCAAAGTTAATATATACAGCGAAAAGCTCAAAAAAAATCATTAAATTCGCAAATTATGCACATATTGATAACCAACGACGACGGGTATACTTCCAAAGGACTTCAGGCTCTGATAGAAATGGCCCGGCAATTTGGCGATATCACAGTAGTTGCTCCCCAGTATCCCCAAAGCGCCATGTCCAACGCTGTCAGTATTGGCAAGCTGCTGCGGATGGTCCCTGTCGGGAATCCCGACGGGTTCCCGGAAAAAGGCATAGAACGGTATTACTGTTCCGGCACCCCGGTAGATTGTGTGAAAATGGCCCTGAACCTGCTCTTTGACACCCGCCGCCCGGACCTGTTGCTGTCGGGCATCAATCACGGATTCAACGGTTCTTCTGCAGTCTTGTATTCCGGGACCCTGGCCGCCACACGCGAAGGAGCACTGTACAAAATACCATCTTTAGCCTTCAGTCTGAACGACCACCACGCCAACGCCGATTTTTCCGCCAGCATATATTACGGGAAGCAGATCATCCAAAAGTTCATAGCATCTCCCCCCGCTGCCTTTACGTATGTTAACGTGAACATACCCCAGGGAAGCATTGACGAGATCCGGGGAATCCGTTTGTGCCGCTTTGGGATGGGGGCCTGGATCAAGGAAATTGAAACCAGAATGGACCCCTACGGCCATCCCTACTACTGGATGATAGGTGAATACGAAAACCTTGAGCCCAACGAGCCCGATTGCGACCACAACCTTCTGGAACACCATTATGTAACCATAGTACCGCATAAAATTGACAATACACACTATTCCGAACTGGAACGTTTGAAGGAGGAATGGAAAGACCTAACACAAGATAGGAAAACATAAAGTAAAATGCGATATTTTGTAATTGCAGGAGAAGTTTCCGGCGATCAGTACGCCAAAAAGCTTATGCAGGCTCTTGCAGAAGTAGATCCCCTGGCCGAGTTCAGATACAGAGGCCCGGGCACAAGGTCTGCTATAATGGGATTTGCAGAAGTTGCCGCATCCCTTGGCACACACTTAAAGGAATTACGCCGCTGCAAGAAAGAACTCGTTGAATACAGCCCCGACGCGCTCATTCTGGTGGATTACCCGGGATTCAACCTTCCCATGGCCAGGTTCGCCTCCTGCAAGGGAATCAAAACGTTATACTATATAGCGCCAAAAACATGGGCCTCGCGGGAATACCGCCTAAGGGCAATTCGCAAGTATGTTACCCGGCTCTATGTCATTTTCCCCTTCGAGGTAGATTACTTTGCCTCAAAAAATATTAAAGCGGTCTATCTTGGAAACCCAGTCCTCGACAACCTGGCAGACACACTGGAAAAGGCCGATCCTCCCGATGTTTTCAGCAAGAAGTACAAAATCGGACCGGAACCGGTACTGGCTATTCTCCCGGGAAGCCGCCTGAACGAGATCAACTTCCTGCTTCCGCGTGCCAGGCAGATCATCAATAAATTCAGCGATTACCAGTGGATCGTAGCTGCAACGCCTTCTATCCCCATCACGGTTTACGACGACATCCTGAAAGACCTTCCGGTGCGCGTGATGTACGGCCACACACACCAGATTTTACAACAGGCCGAGGCGGCGCTTGTCACCAGCGGCACTGCCACACTCGAGGCAGCCCTGCTAAATTGTCCGCAGGTTGTATGCTACGGTGGCAATCCACTCTCTGTGGCCATCGCCCGGCTCATCGTCAAAGTAAAGCACATCTCGCTGCCAAACCTGATCCTGGAAAAGAACTCGGTCCGTGAACTCATTCAAAAGGATTGCAATCCGGAGCGGATGGAAGAAGAACTGCGCCTGCTGCTCAAAGGACGTCAGAAGCGCAGGAGCGTACTGGCAGATTACAAGCGTCTGGCAAGGATCCTGGGAATGGACGGAGCTTCGGAGCGCATTGCCCGTCATATGTACATCCTGCTGACCGGCGGCCACAAGGTGCCGCGTTACAGGGTTTACACAACCACCCCGCTGGGCAATTTCTATATCTCGGCAAACGAGTTTGAAGAAATCACCGCCTGTGAATTCGAAGATAATTCCAACCTCAAGGGTTACTACAAAAGCGGAGAGCCCATGGACCCGGAAGAGCCCAAACCCCCTGTTCTGTTGCTGGCTCTTGAACAGCTGGACGAGTATTTCAAGGGAACGCGGCGCACCTTTGATTTGCCGTTACAGATAGAAGGCACCGATTTCCAAAAAAACGTATGGGAGCACCTCAAAAAGATCCCTTACGGTACCACCATTTCCTACGCAGAACTGGCCCGCAGGACCGGCAACCCCAAAGCTGCACGCGCTGTAGGACAGGCAACCAACGCCAACCCCTTTGCCATAGTCATTCCCTGCCACCGCGTTATAGGAGCAGACGGGTCACTGGTAGGATATGCCTCGGGACTGGGGCGCAAACAGAAGCTTCTGGGCATGGAAAAATCCTATGCACCTGAATCTTCCAACGCACTTTTTTAGTATATTTGTAAGAAAAAATATTGACCTATGAAATTTGTTGTATCAAGCTCAGAATTGTTGGGAAGACTACAATCCGTAAGCAGGGTTATCGCTTCCAAGAACACGTTGCCCATATTGGACAATTTCCTGTTTAACCTGACCGGGGATTCCCTCACCATAACGGCGTCGGATCTGGAAACCACCTTACACACCACCATGCCTATAGATAACGTGATGGAACAAGGCAGTGTGGCCATACCTGCCCGTATCCTTACAGATTCCCTGAAAGAGTTCCCGGAACAACCCCTGACTTTTGCATTCAACAAAGAACAGAATATCATTGAATTCACCTGGGCCACCGGGAAATTCCAGGTACCCGGTTTCCCGGCAGAAGATTACCCCATAGCCAGGGAACCCAACGACAACCTTTCCATCACTTTCTCCCCGGACATTTTGCTCGAAGGCATTAACCGTACCCTGTTTGCCACAGGCGACGAGGAACTGCGCCCTGTGATGAACGGCATATTCTTTGACTTGAAAACAGATGCAGCCAACCTGGTAGCCTCGGATTCACACAAACTCGTATGCTATACCCGGCCCGATATCAAATCAACAGAAGACGCCTCTTTCATCCTGCCCAAAAAACCGGCCAACATACTCAAAAACCTACTTGTAAAGGTTGAAGATGATGTAACCATATCCTTCGACAAAACCAACGCTTTTTTCAACTTTGGTTCCTATCGTATGACCTGCCGTCTTGTTGAAGGCAATTACCCTGCATACAGGAGCGTCATTCCCCAGGGCAACCCCAACAACATTATCGCCGACCGTGTTGAATTGATGAACGCCGTGCGTAGGGTGAGCGTATGCGCCAACCAGGCCACCAACCTTATAAGACTCCTCTTTTCTGCCAACCAGATCTTTGTTTCTGCCCAGGACGTTGAATTCCGCATAGCCGCCCAGGAACGCATATCGTGCCAGTATGACGGTCCGGCCATAGAAATGGGCTTCAAATCGGTATTTTTGGTCGAAATCCTGGCCAACCTGCCCTGCACAGAAGTCAACATTGCCCTGAGCGACCCCTCCCGTGTAGGCCTCATCACACCCATCTACACAGAACCCGAAAACGAAGAAATCTGCGCCCTGCTCATGCCCATGATGATCACCCAGTAAACAACAGAGCCCCTGCTCTTGCGGCACTGCTGTTGCCCCTGCTTCTGCTGCTGCTGCCCATGGTAGTTAAGGTGGTGCGCCAAAAGCTTTTGGCGCATATCATATGCTGCTCCGCAGCACCAATTAAAATTGCTCTGCTCCCGTCTCTATCTCTACGTTACCAACTCGAGTACCAGGTTCTTTTTTACCCCGGCCCCGGCAAGAAGAAACTCCATTTATTTTTGTACTTTTGCCGATGATCAAGACCTAATTCAAAATGAAACTCAACCTTAAAAGACCCATTCTGTTCCTGGACCTGGAAACGACCGGCCTGAATGTGGCAACAGACCGAATTATTGAAATTTGCGTTCTTAAGCTGAATCCGGACGGTACACGGGAAATCAAGACCCGGCGTATCAATCCAACCATTCCCATATCACCCGAAGCACAAGCAATACATGGCATTTCAAACGAAGATGTTACCAATGAACCCACCTTTAGGGAGGTGGCCAAATCGTTTGCCAAATGGATGGAAGGCTGTGACATAGCCGGTTATAATTCCACCAAATTTGATGTACCCATGCTGTCTGAAGAGTTTCTCAGGGCCGGGATTGACTTCAACTTCCGAAAACGCAAACTCATAGACGTACAAAATATTTTCCACAAGATGGAGCAACGTACACTTAAAGCAGCTTACCGTTTCTACTGCGACAAAAACCTGGACAATGCCCACAGTGCCGAAGCCGACACCATTGCAACCATGGAAATCCTTGAAGCCCAGCTTGACCGTTATCCCGACGATCTTAAAAACGATATAAACTTTCTCTCTGATTTTTCTACCAGGAATCGCAATCTGGATTATGCCGGCCGTATCGTGCTCGATGACAAAGACCTGCCGGTTTTCAACTTCGGCAAACACAAAGGCCGCAGTGTCAAAGATGTTCTGCAGTCAGAACCCTCCTACTATGACTGGATCATGAAAGGCGACTTCACCCTGGACACTAAAAAAGTGCTGACCGAAATCAAATTGAGTCTGTAGGCCTCGGTCCAATCCCGTCACCAGCGTTCGGAGGTTCCACCTCCTGCCAGCCTGCCTGTAGCAAACGCTATTTGAAGGTTATATCCGCCACTGTCTGCATCCAGATCCAGCACTTCACCTGCAAACGACAGGTTTTCAATCAATTTTGAACGCATCGTACGCATGTCCACCTCCTTCATGGATATCCCGCCTGCCGTCACCACAGCCCGGGCCCAACCTCCGTAGGAAGTTATGGGAAAAACCCATCTGATCATAGCATCAACAGGATGCAAACCACTCACAGTCAGATATTTTATAAAAGGCCCTATCAGTGCTTCCGGCATATATGCCCTAAGCCGTTTAACAAGATCAGCATCAACCGCACTCCTGCCTCCTGCCCCAACCGAATACTTTGCTGACATCCCACTTACACTTACACTTACACTTACACTTACACTTCCACTTCCACTTCCACTTCCACTTCCACTCCCACTTCTACTTCCACTCCCAGACCCAGACCCGGCAAGAGAATTTTCCCGTTCCCAGCGTAACATCAGCTGTTCGCGTGTCAGTGCGGGCTTCAGGTTCAGATGCAGGGACACCCGCTGCCCTTTGTTCAGAGCCACCACTGCCTGCCTGCTCACACGAAACCCAATAGGACCTTCAATGCCCAGGTTGCTGAAAAGAAGTTCTCCCTCCTCGGACCGTCTCAGCACATCTTCAATGTAAAGATCCAGACGGACATTGCGCAGCTCCACCCTCTCAAGCCGCCGGTCGTAATCCACAGGCATAAGCGCGGTGAGCGTAGGAAAAAGTGGTTCAATGGTATGACCGAGCGCCGAGGCCAGTGCATAGCCGTCCCCTGTCGAGCCGGTACCCGGGTATGTCTTTCCGCCAGTAGCCAGAATAAAATGGTCTGCAGTCAACAGCTTTTCTTCACCCTGTGAGCTCCTGACCCTCACCGCCTTGATCCTTTGTTGCCTGATTTTATTATTTGTTTCTTGCGAGGCACTTGCCGAGGCTTTTGTTTGCTGGTCTCCGGACATTGGTGCCGCACCGCTTGCAGTAGCATTGCCAACAGTAACGTTTGCACAGGAAGTTGTTTGCTGGTCTCCGGACATTGGTTCGGAGCTGCCGTGAGAGTGGACACCGGGAATTTGTGTTTCTTCTTGCAGGAACTCAAGCACCTGGCAGTTGCAGATGATACGGACACCCAGCCGCTCGAGCCAGGACTTGAGAGCATCAATCACATCAAATGCCCTTTGTGAGGCGGGGTACACCCTGGTTCCCCGCTCCAGAACAGTGGGCAATCCTATACCATTAAAGAAAGCCACCGTATCCTCACTGGTAAAATTGTAAAATGCCGGCTTGAAATACCGGTTGACCGGGTGTACGTGGGGACTGAAGTCTTCCCATTTCTTAAGATTGGTGATATTGCAGCGGCCTTTTCCGGTAATGGCCAATTTGCGGCCCGGTTTTTCCATCTTTTCAAGTAAAACAACCCGGTTACCTTTTTCAGCTGCCGTGCCTGCAGCCAGCATACCTGCCGGTCCCGCCCCTATTACAATTACTTCCATGTATACAATTATAACAAATCGCTCACACCTCACCGCCAGCCGGTTCATGAATGCTTCCTTTACACTGCAAAAGTATTTGCAAATCGCTCACACCTCACCGCCAGCCGGTTCATGAATGCTTCCTTCACACTGCAAAGATAACACTAAGCGTCGATTTATGTAAATTGCCCGGGCTGATAATAATCCTTACATTCGTATCTAATAACTCGTGTCGAACAAATCAAACTCTGTAATGAATAAAAATAAACCTACGCCTGCAGAAGTGCAGTTGTCCTCCGGTAAGAGGTTGTATTCTGGCAAGCAGATGCCTTCCGGCGTCTTATTATTTATGTGCGTCCTGTTACTAATAACTGCGTGCAGCAGGCGGGAGCGGCTTCCAAGGATAGCAATCGCAGGTATTGCCATAGAATGCAGTACGTTTTCTCCGGCCAAAACAGTTGAAGCGGATTTCAGTATAAGCAAGGCGGAAGAAGTGTTCAGCAGGTACGATTTCCTGGCCCCGGACTCAGTTTTACGCCAGAAAGCACACTGGCTTCCGGCCATGTATTCAAGGGCGACTCCCGGCGGAATCGTTACCAGAGAAACCTATGAATCGCTCGTGAACCAGACACTGGAAGAACTTAAAAAGAACCTTCCCTACGATGCCCTGTATTTTGACATTCATGGAGCCATGAGTGTGGAAGGATTGGATGACCCGGAAGGAGACCTGATTCTCAGGATAAAAAAAGTCATAGGCAGTAAACCCCTCATATCCACCTGTATGGACCTGCACGGGAATGTATCACCAAGGCTTGCAGAAAACACAGACCTGATTACCTGTTACCGCATGGCTCCGCACGAAGATGCCATGGAATCCAAAAGGCGGGCAGTGGCCAACCTGCTGGAGCGTGTCCAAACGGGCAAAGGTCGTCCTGCCTGCAAAGCCTGGGTGAAAGTTCCCATACTCCTGCCCGGTGAAAAGACAAGCACACGCGTGGAACCTGCAAAATCCCTGTACGAGAGGGTCGCTCCTGCAGCAGCCCGTGAAGGCGTCATAGATGCAGCCATCTGGATTGGTTATGCCTGGGCCGATGAACCCCGCAATCACGCTGTGGTGATGGTTACCGGAGATGACGAAAACGCGGTTGAAACAACAGCCTCAGAACTGGCACGGGCCTTCTGGGATGTTAGACACGAATTCGATTTCATTGCCCCTACTGCCACGTTGGACGAATGCCTGGAAAAAGCGTTGGCAAGCGACAAGAAGCCATTTATTATCAGCGATATGGGAGACAATCCGACCGCCGGCGGAGCTGGCGACGTCACCTGGACGCTGGCACGGCTTTTAGAGAGGCCCGAGTTCCGCTCTTCCAAAGACGCAAGCACTTCCCCGGATCAGGGCTCATATGTGAGCGCAATCACTTCCCCGGATCAGGGCTCATACGTGAGCGCAAGCACTTCCCCGGATCAGGGCTCATATGTGAGCGCAAGCTCGCCTCGGTCCGTAAAACTCATATATGCCTCCATCCCCGGACCAAAAATGGTGGAACAAGCGCTGGCCTCGGGTATTGGCGCCACAGTGGAAGAAACTGTGGGAGCCATGGTGGATGACCGGTACCAGCCGCCGGTGCTGCTAAGCGGAACGGTTGAATTCATTAGGGAAAGCGACACAAATACAGAGGTGGTTATCAAAACCGGTAGCATGTATGTGATTGTAACTCAAAAGCGCAAACCCTACCACTACGAAAGCGATTTCGAAAACCTCGGCATTAAGCCTCGCCAGACCGACATAATCGTGATCAAGGTGGGTTACCTGCCTGAAAGTGTTTACAACATGCGGGGTGACTGGATGATGGCCCTCACACGGGGCGGCGTAGACCAGAACCTGCTGGAGCTCCCCTACCGGCGCATAGAAAGGCCCATGTACCCGCTCGATCGGGACATGCCCGATCCCCCGCTGGAGGTGAAGATGTGGAAGTGAAGATGTGGAGCCTCCTACAGATTTTTTCTTATCTTTGTAGCCCATTGCCTTCTTAGCTCAGCTGGTAGAGCAGCTCATTCGTAATGAGCAGGTCGCGGGTTCGAGTCCCGTGGAAGGCTCAAAAATAACAACTTGTGGTTAAACCAAGAATGCTCAGAGGAAGCCTTATTGGCACCTGCATATTGCTCTGCACAATTGCATTTCAATCATGCCCTACAAACAGGAGCAAGCCTTTTAGCAAACATCCCCTGGAAGAGTACGGCTTATCGGAAGGTGACATCAATTACATCTACAAGCCACGCTATGCGAACAACTTCTATCTTGTATGGGAAGACGGAGAAAAAGTCCTCTATCTGACTGACCCCGTGACCTACAACACCACACGCCACGTTGTCAACAAGGTTCGCAATGTGGTATGCCTTTCCTCGACGCACATCGCCTATCTTGATGCCCTTAACGAAACAAACGCCATTGTGGGCGTTTCGGGCGCGCAGTACATATACAACAGGAACGTACGCAAGGTTAAAGACCTGGGGTACGAATCGGCCATTGGTTACGAAGCCCTGCTGCAACTGCAGCCCGATATTATCTTTGCCTATGCCATCCACGGCGAAGGAGCAGACTACCTGGAAAAGATCAGTCAACTGGGGCTAAACATTGTTCAAATCCCCGAATACCTTGAAAATCATCCTCTTGGTAAAGCCGAATTCCTGGTTGCTTTTGCTGCTTTCTTTGATAAGGAAGTCATGGCAATTGAACAATTCAGCAAGATCAGCCACACCTACCTGGAATATTGCAAGCTGGCCAGAGAAACGGCCGCGACGCAACGTCCTGCCAAATCGGCCGACGGTGGTTTTGAACCAGTCAAAGTCCTTGTAAACGCACCCTTCAAAGATGTGTGGTATGTTCCCGGAACAAACAGCCACTTTAATATCCTGGTCAAAGATGCCGGAGGTATGATCCTGGGCTCCGGTTCCGGAACCGGCTCCGGCTCCGGATCCAAAACCACCGCCCTGAGCGTGGAACAGGCATATCTTTATGCCCAACAGGCCGATTTCTGGATAAACACCAACCAGTACGACAATTTAACTTCGCTAGCCCGGCTGGATCCCCGTTTTGCCGAGACTCCCGCCTTCCGCAACGGGAACGTCTGGAACAACAACCTGCGCAGTACGCCGGAAGGCGGGAGCGATTTTTTTGAATCAGGAGCCGTCAATCCACACCTGATCCTGGCCGATCTGATAGCCATTTTTTATCCCCTTGCGCTGCCAAAGCACATGTTCAATTATTATCAGAGGGTCGGAGGTGGAACCTCAGCGCGCCAAATTCAATAACAATTTTCTATTCAGGTGATTTTCTGCCGGTTATGAAAACGTTTAGTTTTTTGGCGCGCTGAGGTTCCACCTGTAAACCCCCAAATAATCAACATATAGATAACCGTCACCATAAGCAGTGGGAAGAGAGCGTCGAACGTGCGGCTGCGGATTATGTCCCCGGCTTTGGTCAGATCCTGAACTGCAATATACCCAACAACTGCCGTCATCTTGATCAGCGATATGATTTCTCCCTTATATACGGGTAAAGCTATACGGGCAGCCTGTGGCAGCAAAATATATCTGAAAGTCTGATACTTGTTGAATCCCATGGCATAGCCGGCATAACGCTGACCCGCAGGTATGGCCTCCAGGGATGTACGGAACAGCTCCGATGAATAGGAAGCAAAAATCATGGAAAAGGTCAGGACCGAGACAAAAATCCCGCTGATTCTGGCCGTTGCAAATACCACATAAAACATCACCATCAGGATAACCACCTGAGGGATTGCACGAAAGAGGGTGATGTAGCCTTTTGCAAAAGTACGTGCAGCCGTATTGCGGGACATCCGCAGGGCACAAATCCCTGCTCCTGCCAGAGTGCCAAAGATCACAGACAACACAGAAATAAGGATGGTGACCCAAAGTCCGTCCAAAATAAGCATGTACCTCTTTTCAAGCAGCAGGTTCCGGTACAGCGAATCAGCAAATTTCTCCCAGAAACCCTGGCGGGATACATCTGCTGCCCCGACCGCTGCCGTTGCAGGAATCCATTCAACCAGTACCTGTGGGTTCACAAAATAGACCGCCGAAAAATCAACCTGTTTCCTGCGCTCTGCCGTTGCCGTCATATTAGACGCAACAGCATCTACCTTACCTGATTGCAAGGCTGCAATCAGGGCCGCATATTTCATATCTACAAATACCACCTCTCTGCCCAGGGCCTGGCCTATGCGCATCATCAACTCCCAGTCAAGGCCCGAGATGGTGTTGTTGCGCACAAAGCACATGGGTTCGCGGTTCGCAGAGGTCCCTACACGCAACGGCGGTAA
>MWDM01000004.1 GCA_002070565.1 Bacteroidetes bacterium ADurb.Bin139 | reverse complement strand
GGAAGGTCTGCCCAGTGACGTGAATTACGTCATAGGAGCAGGTTACGTTATCCGTGCCTACAGTTACTTCATGCTGATACAATCGTTTGCCCGCACCTACAAAGGCCATGAATCCGACAAGGGTGTTCCCCTGTACACTGAACCCAGTGCCGCCGGAACCGAAGGCCAGCCGCGTTCCACGGTGCAGCAGGTATACGACCAGATTGTGGCTGACATTGAAAAGGGTGTTGCCCTGCTTAAAGATGCCAAACCGCAGATGCACAAGTCACACATTGACTACTACGTTGCCCAGGGTATTGCCGCCAGAATTTACCTTACCATGGAAAACTGGAGCAAGGCCAGGGATGCTGCTGCTGAAGCACGCAAGAACTCAAGCATAGGTGACAAAGCTGACCTTACTGCCGGCATGAACTCAAGAACTCCCAAGAACGTGATGTGGGGTGCCGAGATCATTGCTGATCAGTCCGGTATTTACGCCTCCTTCCTGATGCACATGGATTGCAAGTCGCCTGGTTACGGCAACACGGCTTTTAAACAAATCAACAAGCAGCTGTATGCCAAAATGGGTCCCAATGACGTTCGCACCGATTGGTGGGATCCCACCCATCCAAACAATATAACTGACAAAGGAGTAGAACTTGGTTACCAGCAATTGAAGTTCAGATGGTTAGACAAAAGCCTTTACACCGGCGATTATATCTGGATGCGTAATGAAGAAATGCTCCTTACTCAGGCAGAAGCTGAATGCCGCCTTGGAAACGATCAGGCTGCACGCGACCTGCTGATGCAGTTGATGGCAAAACGTGACCCTGACTACACCGTCAACAAATCCGGCACCGCACTTGGCGCCCTCACCTCGGACGAGACCGGCTCCCTGCTTGAAGAGATCCTGATCCAGCGCCGTATAGAGCTTTGGGGCGAGTACGGACGTATCTATGACATCAGGAGACTGAAACAAGGTTTCACAAGAACCGGAACCGACGGCATGGGATGGCCCACAGCTGCTTTAATTACCGGTAGGAATACCCAGAATCCGGAATCCTACGCATGGGTACTGACCATACCCCAGGCTGAGTTTGACGGCAACAAAAACCTGGATCAGTCTGTTGATCAGAATCCTATGGATGACGGTGTTTAATTGAAAGCATAAAATTATTACTATGAAAAAATTACTGAATATATTTGCTGTAGTTACTCTGTCTGCCGTGCTTCTGGCATCGTGCAACACAGAGCAAATCACAAAAGTTTATGAACCTGATGGTCCGGCCTACAGCTTTATTAACAAAGCTGGAAGCTTTACACTTCCTGCTACCAATCCCGAGTTTTCTGTAAAGATTTTCAGGAACACCAGAGAAGGTTCAGCTACTGTCAACATTGCTGCAACACCTTCGGCAAACGTTTTTACAGTACCTTCTGCCTTAACATTTGAAGACGGGGAAGGAGCTGCAGACTTGCCGATATCGCTGACAAACGAAGCCGCTATTGGATTAATCTATAACCTCAAGCTCACCATAGCTTCTGAACAAGTTTCCGCGGGGGGGGTTGGTGCCATTGATTTAAAAGTGAGCCTGGCCTACAACTGGATTTCACTCGGGAACGGGCAATTTTATGACAGCTTTACTTTGTACAGCATTCCCACTGTGGAGATCCTTCAGGCCGAGGGATTCGAGCGCTGGAGGGTCCAGAAACCTTACACCAAGGAATTGCTTCTGGAAGCTGAGTGGGAAGGCTGGCTGGGTGGCCCTCAAAGTGCTTATATAGAATTCTGGGTAATTGATAATGAAAAGCACGTTAAATGGGATACAAACTGGTATGCAGGATTGCTATACCAGGGCGCTGCAGCAAATCCCATCAAATTCTATTATCCCTCTGCATTAGGAGCATCCCTGGCCGTACACGATGCTAAAAGCAAGTTTATCCAGGATAAAGTAGTTCAGTTACGGCCCGCCATTTATATGGACGGAGTGGGTGGATGGCAAAACACCGATTACTATTCCTATGTTTCGTTGCCGGGCGGACCAAACCTGTACGACATACTATAGTCCTGCATAGCGCTCTTTATAAGAAAAAGCCTCTTGAACAAGGGGCTTTTTCTTATATTTGCATAGTAATGCTACTCTCTATGAAAAACACTCTTTATTGGCTTCTGATCTGTGGAATTCTACTAGCAGGATGTGAGAAAAAAACCACCTTTCAGCAACCAGGCAATCAAAACCTGGAAAGACTGCAGGATACAGCTCAAGTCTATCCTGGTATTGCCCGTATCAAGGTCACCGGCCAGATGGCTGAACTATTAAGTAAATCAACTTCAGCTGCAGAACAGGTCTTTGCCGGGCTGGATGTCCGCTCCTGTCGCCGTGTTTTTCCTTTTGCCGGAAAGTTCGAAGCCCGTACACGGGAAGCAGGCCTTCATTTATGGTATACGGTCACCTTTGATCAGAACAGACCCTTGACCAAAACAGCCATCAGTTTGTCGGAGCTTGAAGGGGTGCAGCAGGTGGAATATATTCCACGAAAGAAAACACAGGAAGCGACAGGCGGGCTGTTCCCGTTCAATGACTCTTATTTTTCAAAACAATGGCATCTCTACAACGATGGGTCCATCAGTTCCGATTTCATTGCCGGAGCAGACATCAACGTTAAGGATGTCTGGAAGTATTATACAACGGGTGACAGCCGGGTTATAGTAGCCATAGTGGACACCGGAGTGGACATCACCCACCCCGACCTGGTGGATAATTTATGGGTCAACCAGGCAGAGCTGCATGGTGTGGAGGGTGTGGACGATGACAACAATGGCATCATTGACGATTTATACGGAGCCAATTTCATCACCCACACAGCATATATCAGGCCGGAAGAACACGGAACACATGTGGCGGGGATTGTAGCGGCAACCAATAACAACTCCTTGGGAGTATGCGGGGTTGCCGGGGGAAAAGGTAACGGGACGGGCATACGGCTTATGATATGCCAGATCATGGATGAGTACAACAGCATAGGGGACGAAGCCGGAGGAATCAAATACGCTGCAGACAACGGAGCCGTCATATGCCAGAACAGCTGGAGCTATACTGATATCAGCTATTTGCCCCAGAGCACAAAAGAAGCCATCGATTACTTTATCACTTATGCGGGCTATGACGAAAGTGGCAACCAGACAGGCCCTATGGCCGGCGGCCTGGTCGTATTTGCTGCAGGAAACGACAACACCAATATTTCCTACCCCGCCATGTACGAAAAAGTTCTTTCTGTGGCAGCCATTGCCCCGGATTATCAAAAAGCCTATTATTCCAATTACGGAAACTGGGTTAGTATCAGCGCACCGGGCGGTGACGCATACTATTCTATGGGTCAAATCTACAGCACCCTGACAAATGGCCAATATGGCTTTAAGCAGGGAACGTCCATGGCATGTCCAAATGTATCTGGTGTGGCAGCCCTGGTTGTATCACACGCAGGAAGACCTGGCTTTACAAGCGATGATCTGAAACAAATCCTAGTGGATAACGCCTCCCCTGTCATGTTCAGCTATTATCCACAGTGCGTAAGTTCCATGGGGAGCGGAGTGGTTGATGCATTCGCTTCTATTGCCTCTTTAAGCACTATCCCCCCAAATACAGTGGATGAAATCACTGCCCGGGTCTATTCCAATAACATAGAATTAACCTGGAAAGTACCGGAAGATGAGGATGATGTAAAGGCCTTTATCTTTGACGTCCTGACCTCCTCTGCCCAGGGGGACAGCCTGAAACTGGCCCACGTGAAGACAGGGAACAAAGAAGCCGGGGATACTGTTTCCCTGGAGGTTTCGGACCTTGATTTCAACACCCCCTATTTATTTACAATCACCGCAAGTGATTTCGCCGGGAACCGGGCCGGGGCATCTGAACCCTTACTTGTACGTACAAAAGAGAATAATCCTCCCATCATTGAACCGCTTGGCGGAACCCGGCTGGTCCTTAAGTCCCACGAGGAAAAAACACTATCATTCAAGATATCTGATCCGGATGGGCACAGCCTGACTGCTGCGCTGGAACCGGCTTCTTCTGCCTTGTCAGTTGCACTGAAAGATACCCTGGTAACTGTTAAGGTTGACGGAAAGCTTGCACAGGCAGGCAGCTACACTGTATCCCTGAAAGTGAGCGATCCTTACGGAGGTACGACAATCGTTGAAATCGATTATACCGTGCTGCCCAACACAACCCCAAGGATCCTGTCTACTCCCGATAATATTAACTTGAACAGAACAGGAGCAGGCAAAACGTTAAAACTGACCGATTATTTCACAGATGACGACGGAGAAACACTGGCTTATACCGTAACATTCAATCCCCAGGGATTTGCTACCGGTACCATCAGTGACGGGATGCTCAACGTTGCCGGGAAAAAATTCGGGCTGACCACCATGACCGTTACTGCAACCGATGCATTAAAAGCAAGTTGCAGTGTTGATATTCTGGTGCTTACCCGTGATGGAAACCAACCGGTGGACCTTTATCCGAACCCGGTAACTGATGTCCTGAACATCAGAACAGGAGAAAAAACAGGGGCAGAAGTTACCATAACATCTTCCAGCGGTGCACGGGTATTGAAAGGCACATATGAAATATCACCGTTCCAACCCGCCCGGATTGATATGACCACTCTGAGCGGAGGTGTTTATTCAGTGAGCATTAACATAAAAGGGGTAATAATAACCAGAAATATCGTGAAACTGTAAGCCAATCATGAAGCGACTCTATATTTTCGTAATAATCTCTGCCCTGGCTGCCTGTAATACGTTAGTGGCCCAGACTGCTCAGTTCCTGACACTGCCCGCAGACCCCAGGACAATGTCCATGGGGGGCACCGGTGTGGTGGCGCCACCAAATGCCTTTTCCTTGTATAACAACAATGCTGCCGCTGCATTTGCTCCCGGCAAGGGTGCATTAGCCGCTTCCTATACCCTGTGGCTACCCGGTGCCACAGGCAGCAACCTGGCAAACCTGTCAGGTTATATCAAAACCGGAAAAAGAGGCGCTTTCTTAGTCGGATCACGTTTTTTTCTAAACCCTTCCAATAATTTGAGCGACAATCAGGGAAACATTACAGGAACTTATAAACCTATGGAAATTTCTGTTGACCTGGGTTACGCTTATAAAATTACAGAAACGATTTCCACAGCCGCCACTTTTCGTTATGTTATTTCCAGGATGGGGGAAAATGCTTCTGGCGGAGCTTTTGCTGCAGACCTGGGCATGATGTATCATCCCGGGAACTTTTCCCTGGGACTTACCGCCACAAACATTGGCTCTAAAATTGATTATGGTTACGGACCGTATCGTCTTCCGGCACAGATCAGGCTGGGAGCAGGCTATGATTTCCACGCCGCGGAAAAGCATATGCTCCGCGCCGCCGCACAGGCAGGGTATTTAATTGAAAAATCGGGGTTAACGGCCGGAATTGGACTGGAATATGTTTACAGCGGGATGATCTCGGTCCGCCTGGGAGGCCATTATGGAGATCCGGAAAAAGGGATTCCGCCTCATTTTAGCGCTGGACTGGGATTCACTTATCGCGGGCTGTCCCTTAGCACAGCGTACCTGGCGGGACAAAAAGGATCCGCAGTTACTAACAGCGTGAGCTTTGGACTTGAATGGGCCTTTTAGGACACCATATCCTGATCAAAAGCATCCAGTTTATTGCTCCACAGATATTGATTAGTTTCCTTTACAAGGACACCTGTCAGGAGCAATAACGAAATCAGATTGGGAATGGCCATCAGGGCATTCATGGTATCGGCCAGGTCCCAAACCATGGACAGATTGGCAACAGAACCCAGAAAGACTCCCACAATCCAAAGGATGCGGTAATATACGATCGTTTTCTTGCCTCCCAAATATTCAATGGCCTTTTCTGCGTAATAACTCCAGCCCAGGATGGTGGAGAAAGCAAATGTGATAAGCCCAACTGTAAGGAGCAGAGGTCCAAAAACAGAGATCTTACTGAAAGCCATTTTTGTCAGCAAGGCACCGTCTGAATAATTAATATCTGGGTATCTGATAATGCTGGTGACAAGAACAAGGCCTGTAAGGGCACAGACAACAACTGTATCCCAGAAAGTACCCGTTGATGAGACAAGGGCCTGCCTGACCGGGTTCCTTGTCCTTGCTGCCGCGGCAACAATTGGTGCTGAACCCATACCCGATTCATTGGAAAACAATCCCCTTGCAATTCCATAACGCATGGCTATCATAAGTCCCCCGCCTGCCATGCCGCCTCCTACAGCCTTAACAGAAAAAGCCGATTTGAAGATCAGGGTCAGGGCCGGTCCCAGGAAAGAAGCGTTTATAATAAGGATGACAAGACAGCCCACAACATAAAAAAAAGCCATGAAAGGGACCAGAAAACCGCATACCCTGGCAATACCCTTGATACCGAAAAAGATTACAAGAGCCACCAAAACCGCCATAATGCTACCCGATACGTATTGTGAGACGTTAAAGGTTTCCTTAAGCATGGTGGCTATGGAATTAGACTGGACAGAGCAACCGATCCCCAGGGCAGCAATAATGGTAAAAATACAAAACAGGGTGGCCAGCCATTTCATGCCCAGACCACGTTCCAACGCATACATGGGCCCACCCAGCATGGTGCCGTCTGAGGTTGTAACCCGGTATTTTACCGCCAACAGCCCTTCTGCATATTTTGTGGCTATTCCGAAAACCCCGCTAAGCCAGCACCACAGCACGGCCCCGGGCCCTCCCAGTGAAATAGCTATGGCCACCCCGATGATATTTCCCGTCCCTATGGTAGCGGCCAGCGCAGTGGCCAGGGCACCAAACTGGCTGACATCACCCTTGGAATGACCATCGCTCTTGACTGAAAGGGCAATACCTTTAAATAGTTTACGTTGTGGAAATTTTAACCGTATGGTCAGAAAAACATGGGTGCCAAGCAAAAGGATTATCATAGGCCAGCCCCACAGTACACTGCTAAGTTTGTTGAAAAAAATATGTATGTCTTGCATGATGCTTTATTTATGGTACGCTTCCAGTCCTTGTTGCAAAAACCTGATATACTCTTCAATGTCCAGATTGTAGTTCCGGGGAGGGAGCAGCGGATTTCCGTCCCTGTCCAGAATGATATAGGTTGGTTGTGCGTTGATCTGATAACGGTTGCGTACAAACCAGGAGTTTATTCTTCCAAGGGTACGCAATTCCTTCCCACGCTGGTCAATAACCCAGTCTTCCTGGTCTGCCTGGTTTTTGGCATCTGAATGCAGGGCAAGTATCACAAACTGCTCACGCAGCATTGCCTGTACCCGGGGATCACTCCATACCCTGGCTTCCATTTCTTTGCAATTGACACAACCAAGACCTGTAAAATCAAGAAATACAGGTTTATTGACTTTATTTGCATATGCCATCGCCTGTTCATAATCAAAGAAACCATCCAGACCGTAAGGCAGGTGAAAAATATCACTGTATTTCCTGTCTGCCGGCTGAACTTGCTCAACAGGAGCGGGGGCCTGAGTGGCCCGGTCCATAACAAATTCCTGTGTGTCCAGCGGGGGAAGATAACCGGACAGGGCTTTGAGCGGTGCTCCCCACATACCGGGGATCAGATAGACCACAAAAGAGAAAATAGCTATCGCCAAAGAAAAACGAAAAACCCCCACATGGTCCGAAGGCGTATCGTAGCGGAAACGTATCTTTCCCAACAGGTAAAAGCCCAGCATTGAAAATATAACAATCCACAAAGCCAGGTAAATATCACGTCCCAGTAACCCCCATTGGTATACCTGGTCAGCAGTGCTCAGAAACTTTAGGGAAAGCGCAAGGATGATAAATCCCAGTATTACCTTGACCGAATTGAGCCAACCGCCCGACTTTGGTAGCCGTTGCAACAGGGATGGCACAAAAGCCAGTATGGTGAAGGGCAGCGCAAAAGCGGCAGAGAAAGCAAACATGGTCAGTATGGGTTCCCAGACTGCCCCCTGGGTTGATTTGATCAGAACTGCCCCTACTATGGGACCTGTACAGGAGAAAGATACGAGTACCAGTGTGAGCGCCAGGAAGAATATCCCCAAAACACCTCCTTTGTCAGCTTTGGAATCAGTTTTTGTAGTCCATTTTGAGGGGAGTACCAGTTCAAAGGCTCCGAAAAAGGAAGCGGCAAATACCAGGAACAACAGGAAGAAAATGATGTTCGGAATCCAGTGTGTAGCGAGCCAGTTGAAGATATTGGCGGTAACCGATGCCCCTCCTGAAAAATAAGTGATTCCAATAATCACGGCAATGGGCACCGTATATAAAAGTACTATGAAAACCCCGTATAAAGCCGCATGTAGGCGGCTTTTACGCTTGTCTTCACTCCCGCGCAGAAAGAAAGAAACGGTCATGGGAACCATGGGAAAAACACACGGTGTAAACAGGGCTACCAGACCGAAAGCGATCGCCTGCAGGATGATACCCCAAAGCGAGGGAGATGGTCTCCTTGCGACATCAGCTTCTGTATCAACTGCTGTACCGGCTGCAGTATCGGCAGAAAACTCACCTGCAACACCTGCAACACCTGCATCAACGGCATCACCGGCAACAAGGGATCCCTCTCCCAGCTTGATTTCAAATTCCTCCGTTTCCGGAGGCAGGCAGGACGATCCGTCGCATACCTGCCATTCCACAACTGCGCGAATCAGGGCTACCGGAACCTCAAGGCGTATTTTCTGAATGAATACCCCGTTCCCGCCAAACGAACCTATCTCCATCCCAAATAAGGGGTCATAGGCTTTGGCCGGAGGCGATTCCATATGCATAGCCTTTTCCAGATATACACCTTCAGGCAAATCAAAAGTAAAGCGCGTTGGCTGGGGACCATTCTGATAAGGCCCCAGATCATACATGTGCCATGGTTCCCTTAATGAGGCCTGAAAACGTATTTCGAATATGTTTGTTTCAACAGCCTTTACACTGTAACTCCACGAGGCCGGTTGTTCTATGCACTGAGCTAAAGCTCCCAGGGACAATAATGTTCCCAGGCAAAACAAAAGAAGTTTTCTCATAATCAGAACGCTACTCCCAGTGTTAAATTACCTTTGGGAACTACCCCCTTATATCCGAACTCCCCAAAACCGGTTGGGACCGATACGATGGACGGATAATTTGTTCTGAAACCGGATATGGAAGGATAGCGGATTCCGCCTCCCAGGTTCATATCCATGGTAAAACGTCCCCACATGAAATGAACCCCAAACAATACCCCGGCCATAACGGTATTGTACCGTGTATACAAATCGCTTTGGGTAATGTTGGGCAGTTCCTGGGAGTCGACGTAATCGGGCAACCTGTTCTTTTCTTTCAGATAGCGGTAGGCAACGTAGGGGCCAAGGTAAATCTGTACTTTACGAGGCATGCGCGCAAAATATACCTTGTATACGCCCTCCAGCCCGAAACCTTCCATTTCACTGTAAAATGAATCTTCACTACGGAATATAGATTCACCCATCAGGGTTATGGAGGGCATCAGAGACAGGGCCGAATTGTAAAAGTTTCTTTGGTAACCCAGGGCAAAAGTCCCTTCAAAAAAACGGGCCGGTTCCAGAAACAACTCATTTCTGTACCAGTACGGAATGGCGGATTTGTTTTCCTGTCCGTAGGCACTATATGCCAGAACCATCAGTAACAGACTTAAAATCAGTTTTTTCATATACAATCCATATTAAAATTATAACCCGAATGTTCTTTTTTTATAGGCTTCTATGCAGCCGTCAAGGCGTTCCCTTGCCGTTGTATCCCCCGGCACATTGTGAGAAGGATGGATGTGCAGTTTCACCCCGCGGTCTGCAAGTATGCCGGCGCAGGTGGTTACGGTCATCCAGACCAATGTCACAAAGCACATGGTGGAAACCGGGCCGATTTTGTCAAAATGGTTTTTAAGTGTAACCGAAGCGTCTGTCAGGGGCGCGCAGGAATCTACCACAATATCGGCTAGTTCAAATAAGTTCTTTCCACAGGAATGACGTGGTTTTTTCCCCGTTGATTCGGCTGCCGATCCGTACACGATCACTTTCATACCCCGTTTTTTTGCTTCCAGTGCCACATCAATATTGACTGCATTGATTCCTGTGTGAGAAAATATCCAAAGCGTATCACGTGCGTCGAAATTCCAGGAACTCATGATAGCTGTCCCATATCCTTCTGCCCTTTCCAAAAAAAGGAACTGGTGGATTCCGCTTTCTCCTGTTATACGGGTAAAAAAGGTGAGGGATTGTTCTATCAGCGGATGAAATCCCACAAATCCACCAATCCTGGGGTACATTTCTTCAATGGGAAGCGTGGCATGGCCACATCCGAAAGTATGTACCCACCGGCCGGCTTCTATGCTATCGGCCATCAGGGTTGCCGCTTTGTGTATATTATCCATCTGTGTTTCCTGGATCCTGTCCTGCAGTACCCGGACCTTATCCAGCCATTCTATTGCCAGCATATTCAATAAATTTAAGTTTTTTCAAGCTTTCCTCTGCGTGTCATAAAAAAATAAAGGAGAGTCATTGCGCCCCATATCCCAAGCAAATATATGGGAAAAACGCGAATAGGCAGAAAACCCAGTAAATAATTCAACAATGTATTGCCGGCCAGGGCTATGACCATGGCTATCCCTATGGCTGTCCCGGATAATGATTTGTACCGGGCCCCGATATAGGAAATAATGACCGGAAATGTTGCCCCAAGCCCTGTTCCTATCAAAATCACAGGTACCAGCGGCTTGATCCCGGCTGCCAATCCCGCAAATCCTGCAGCCAACACCAGCAGATACCACCAGAGGATCTTCCAGGGTTTATAGCGGAATGAAAGCCAGCTCAGAAGGATCCTCCCGGCTGTCATTCCAATTACCACAAAAGTCAGCAGAAATAAAGGATTCTGCTGGGACAGCCTGTAAGCCGGGCTATCCTGTAAAAAAATGGGGATCCAGTTGCTGCATAATCCTTCCAGGGCAGACTGGAAAAAAAGGATAAAGCTAAAAAAGAGCAAAGCCGGCTGTCGAAGCATGGACAATCCCTCCTTAATGGGAAATCCCTGCCGGACTTTGGCCTCGGGAAAGCGTGTTATACTAAAATACACAAATACCAGGAACAGGAATACAGCCACATAACGAAGAATGGTTGCGTAGGGAACAAAATCAAATATTCCCAGTATCAAAGGCATAACCAGGGCGCCCAGACCATAAAAAACACCCAGAATGCTCAGGTTTGAACTGCGGTTACGGTCATCGGATACATCGGTAACAAGGGCGTTGCAGGCCCCGTTCAGAATACCTCCCCCCGCCCCTGTAATGAATACACAGGCTCCCAACAAGGATATAGCCGTAAAGGATGACAATCCTATGAATCCAAGAACCACCATGGCAGCTGCCCACTGAAAAGGCATTTTATAACCGTAGCGGTCACACCAGGGTCCGAATACTACAGAGCCTGCCAATACGCCAAAAGGCAGAATCCCTGCCAGTGCAGAAGATTGCGCCATGTCCAGGTGAAGTGTCTCCCTGAGGGATGGAAGGACCGATCCCAGGGTGAGAAAAGAAATTCCGAAAAAAAAGATGCCGGCATAACCGGCAGCCAGAATACTACGTTTATTCATATACTTTCATTGCTTCCATTGCCAGGCGGCCCGCTCCAAGGATACCTGCCCTCTGGGACAGGGCCGAAGCCTCGAAGCGGCATTGCCTGATACTTATGGGTTGTGCCCATTTGCATGCTTCATAATAAATCCTGTCCAGAAAACGAACAGCGGGACCAAAAACCCCTCCTCCCCAGACAATCATCCGGGGATTAAACAGACTCACCAGGTTTGCCGAGGCCATACCCCAGCATTCGACCGCCTTGTCTATAACCCTTAAAGCCACCGTATTTCCCCGCTCGTAGGCATCAAATACCGACCGCGCATCCTGGTACACCCCGGGTTGGCCGGAAAGTTTTCGTGCCTGAGCAGCAATGCCTGTTCCGGAGGCATACGTTTCAAAGCAACCGCTGTTGCTGTATTCTTCCGAAAAAGGCGGCTGCAGGGCCATCCATCCTATAGCGCCGGCTATATCTGCCGCTCCGTGAATCACATGGCCGTCTGTCATGATCCCCGCTCCAATTCCCGTACCCACACTCAGGTAAATGGCATCTGCATAACCTTTTGCTACCCCCTGCCATGTCTCACCCAGTATGTAACACGTTCTGTCGCTGGCAATAATGGTTTCTGTTCCGGGCATAGCATTGGTGATATATTCTTTGAGGGGAAAATTGCTCCAACCCGGTATGTTGGGCGCCCAAACCCTGTCTGTGCGGGTATCTGCAATCCCTGGGACGCATATTCCAACCCTCTTTTCCTCGTCCGGTGAGATTCCCTGATCTTCCAGCAGGAGATTACAAACTGTGACTATCAGCGCACCAACCTGTTGTCCGGTTCTGCCTTCCAGAAAAACTGTACGTTCGGCAAGAATTTCTCCCTGAAGTGAAAAGAGCGCTGCATGAAGCTTAGTTCCGCCCAGATCAACACCAATAGCTCGCATATTAAGACCTTACAATTATCAAACAAATTTTACACCCAGGCTTTTCATGTTCTCAATGGCGGCACGGTGGTCCTTTTGGTTCACATAGGCCAGACCTTCCAGCAGCACCTGTACATCATACTCGGCTTCGACAAGATCCTTAACCGTTTCAAAAACACAATATTCGGTGGCAATGCCGCTCACTATGACCTGTTTTGTAAGGATGCTGGTCAGGGATTTGCCGTCTGAGCGGACGGCATTGAACCCCGAATATTCTTCTTTCACGGCAGAAGAGCCCTTTCGGAATATCCTCATCAGGTGGGGCCTCATGTTGGGATCGTTCACCCGTGTATAATAGGACAAGTGAATTTCCTGCCCCGAGGTATTGATCACACAGTGCGGGGGCCACTGTCCTCCGTATCCTGTAAAGGAACAGTGATTCTCGGGGTGTGTATCGCAAACGTAAACGACCTTATCCGCGGGGTGCAAATTAATGTAATTGATACTGTGGGTCATGGCGTTTTCAGCGTTCTGACAAGCCATAGACCCTGATATGAAATCGTTCAGCATATCCACCACTATGTGGGTTCTGGATTGTTCATACATGGTTCAGTTCCTCTTTAATTGTATAGATCAGTTTCATTTTTAAATCGTACAAGTCGTCCGATATATCTACCTTGTGATAATGGGGATTGATGATCCTGCGCTCTGTGGGATTCATACGGGACAACTCATAAAGGTATTTTTCGCGTTTTTCCTGCTGTGTTGTATCAGGCTTTATTCTTTTACCGTTTTCCATTACCTTGTGCTGCAATTTTTCCGCGGTATAGGATCCTTCCCTGTAAATTGTCTTCCTGGTCTGATCGTTTTCGTCGACGAGCAGGATCTCCTTCCCTTCCTCTATGGCACATGCAAGACTGTCTGAGCGCAGGCAGGTAACATCGGCCTTGCTCTCGTTTTCCTGGTATATCCTGTACGTGATCTGGAATCCGGGATTGATGACTTTTGCCTTGTCTTCTGAAAGTTTCAGGACCGGGGTATCGCCAATTTGTACCATCTTATATACATTCCCAAAACAGGGATTGTGCTTGCTGGTGGCAATGGCATCTCCCACGCCATAACTATCAATGGCTGCATTTTGACGTTCCAGGTCCGAGATCAGGTACTCGTCCAGCGAATTAGAGGCAAAGATGATGCATTTGGTGAACCCTTCCCTGTCCATAGTTTCACGGCATTTACGGGAAAGGTACGCCAAATCCCCGCTGTCCAGCCGGATCCCGTAAAAAGGCTGGTAGGAATCGTCTATGCCATTGGCTTTAAACGCTTTCAACGCATTGGGCAGACCGCTCTTGAGTGTATCATAGGTGTCCAGAAGCAAGATGATCCCTTCTCCCCGGTGGCTTTTGATATAGGCATCAAACGCATCATACTCTTTCTTTACGCTGCAGCCAAAAGCCGTAACATAGCTATGGGCCATGGTGCCGGTGCTGGAAATGTTGAATTCCGTTGTTGCCAGGATATTTGAGGTGCTTACACATCCGGCTGTATAGGCAGCCTTGGCCCCGTGAAGGGCAGCCCAGGGACCATGGGCCCTCCGGGAACCGAATTCACTCACGGGCTTGGTCGTGCTGCGGGTAACACGGGATGCTTTGGTGGCAACTGCCATCTGGTGGTTCATGATGCACAACATGGGGGTTTCCAGGATCTGGGCCTCAAGCAATGGGGCAACCACTGTTATAAGGGGCTGGCGGGGGAATGCTATCTGTCCTTCTTCCATAGCGTACATATCCCCGGTAAAACGCACCGTTGTGAGCATCCGGCAGAAGTCTGCATAGTTTTCACCGGGAAGGAATTTTCTGAAAAAAGATTCAGGTTGTGTCCCAAATCCTTCAATCATTTCCAGGACCTCATTGATACCGCTTACCACAGCCCAGTTGTTGTTATCGGGTGCTGTACGGTAAAACATATTGAATATGGCCACAGTTTTATCCAATCCTTTATCTACAAAGGTCTTGGCCATAGTATACTGGTATTTGTCGGAACAATAAGAATTTATCATCATGTTTATTAAAAAGTAAAGATAGACAAATTAAGCTTATCTTTGCTGACCCACACAGGAAAACTATGAAGGGCTATTTTAACAAAAACACTAAGTATGCGGTCATAGGATCGGGAAGCTGGGCAACGGCCCTGACTAAGATCCTGCTCGACACACAAGAGGAAGTGCTATGGTTTGTCCGGGATCAGAATATGATCAGTTTCATAGATCAGAACAAACACAACCCCCACTACCTACAGGCCGTTGAACTAGACACTTCCCGCCTGCTGATGAGCTCTGACATCAACAAAATCACAGACCAGGCAGACGTGCTGATCTTCTGCATTCCTTCTACCTATTTCATTAGCGAGATGCTCCCCCTGACTGTCTCCCTGGAAGACAAATTCATTGTCACCGCCATTAAGGGACTCATACCTGAAAGAAACATCTCTATCACAGAGTACTTCAACCGCATCCACAACATTCCTTACGACAACATGGGCGTGATTGCAGGTCCTGTTCATGCAGAAGAGGTCGCCATGGAGCGGCTTTCCTACCTGAGTGTCACCTGCAAAAAGGAAAGAACGGCCAATAAGCTTGCCGGGGCATTCCGCTGTCCTTACATCCGCACCACCATTGGCACAGATATTTACGGACTTGAGTACTCCGTTGTCCTGAAAAACATTTACGCCATCGCCTCGGGCATGAGCCGCGCCCTGGGATACGGGGATAACTTCCAGGCTGTCCTGGTCTCTTGCGCTTACCAGGAAATCCGGTCGTTTCTGAACCGCTCCTATCCGGACAAAGGACGGAACACATCGCTCTCGGGATACCTTGGAGACCTGCTGGTTACCTGTTACTCTCAGTTCAGCCGCAACCGGACTTTCGGCAATATGATAGGCCAGGGGTACTCTATCAAAGCAGCGCAACTGGAAATGAACATGGTTGCAGAAGGTTACTACGCGACCTTGTGCATCCACCAGATCAATCAAAAATACAAAGTCCAGATGCCCATTGCAGAAGCGATGTACAAAATCCTGCACGAATTCCGCTCGCCTGCCATCGTTTTCAAGGCACTGAGCGAACAGTTGAAATAACACATGAAAAAAATCATTACCGTCAATGAAAAGTCTGCCATAAGGTTTATTTCTCAAAGTGAATATCCCGCCTGGCAGGAAAAAGCCCTACGGGCTCTTGAACTCCTTGAATCGGGCAAAGGAAAGGGCTCGGATTTTCTGGGATGGCTTCACCTCCCTTCGGAAACTGAACCGGCCATCATCAAACAGATCAACGACATTTGCCGGGATTGGAAAGACATTGAACTGGTGGTGGTTATCGGCATAGGAGGATCCTACCTGGGAGCGAAGGCTGTCATTGAAGCCCTCTCCCACTCCTTTTCAGCTTTAATGCCATCTTCGGGGCCACGCATTGTTTTTGCCGGTCAGAACATCGGGGAGGATTACCTGGCAGAACTGGAAGATCTCATGGCTACAAAGTCGGTCGCCTGCACAGTGATTTCCAAGTCCGGAACCACCACAGAGCCTGCCATTGCTTTTCGCCTGGTAAAACAACACATCCTCTCCCGCTACGGAAAGGAAGAAGCCAGACGTCGGATCGTGGCCATCACAGACAAATCTTACGGTGCTTTACGCCAAATGGTAAACAGCGAAGGTTTTCGCAGTTTCATCATACCGGCTAATGTCGGGGGACGTTTTTCGGTCTTTACCCCGGTCGGGCTGCTTCCCATAGCGCTGGCCGGTATTGATATTGAAGAACTCATGGCGGGGACCGTGGAAATGGAAAAAATCACAGCGCAGAAAACAGACAGCAATCCCGCCATCAGCTATGCAGCCCTGCGCAACGCATTGTACAGCAGTGGGAAAAAAATTGAATTGCTGGTAAACTACCACCCCAAACTGCATTATGTGACAGAATGGTGGAAACAGCTTTTTGGCGAAAGTGAAGGAAAAGAACACAAGGGCCTTTTCCCTGCAGGAGCAGATTTCACTACCGATTTGCATTCCATGGGGCAGTATATCCAGGACGGGGAACGCCATCTTTTTGAAACAGTCATCAGCGTTGCCCGTCCCAACCGTTCACTGGCCATACCCGCTGAAGAGGGGGATGCCGACGGACTTAATTACCTGGCAGGGAAATCCATTGACCATTGCAATAAAATGGCAGAACTGGGCACCTGCCTGGCCCATGCAGACGGGGGCGTACCCAACCTGCGCATTGACATGCCTTTTCTGAATGCATACAACCTGGGAGCACTACTCTATTTTTTCCAGAAAGCCTGTGCTATAAGCGGTTATATCCTGGGAGTGAATCCATTTGACCAGGAAGGCGTGGAAGCCTACAAAAAAAACATGTTCGCCCTACTGGACAAGCCGGGTTTCGAGGTCCAGGGTGCTCTCCTGCGCGAACGACTCTGAAAGGGCAGTCAGCCTGATTTTCCCTGCTGTTTTTCCTGAACGGATCACAACAAGGCACTTACCATGAAAGGCATTCCTGTAACCAGCCCTGAACGGCTCGTGGCTTATGGGACTGCCGTTGTCCACAGCCGCTATGCTGGCGGGGCCTTCCAAACGGAATGTGACCATATCGTCTGCATAAGGCACAGGGTTCCCTTTTTCATCCAGAACTTCTACCGTCACAAAAGCCAGATCATTGCCTCCGGCCTCCAGGATAACCCTGTCAGAGGTCAGTTTCAGGCGGGCCGGTGCCCCGGAGGTTGAAATGCTCCGGCGTAAAAATTCTTTACCCTTACTGTAAGAGACTGCCACAAGCGTTCCCGGTTCATAGCGTACGCGCCAACAGGCGTGCAGTTTCAGGGAATCCTTTGCGCTAACCCCGAGCGACCTTTGGTTAAGGAATAATTCCACAGAATCTGCCTGGTTGTAATAAGCCCATACATCTACCGTCTCTCCCGGGTTCCAGTTCCAGTGGGGAAACAAATGGAGTACCGGCGTATTGGTCCATTCGCTCTGATACATGTAATACACATCTTTTGGAAATCCTGCCAGGTCTATGATCCCAAAATGAGAACTCCTGGCCGGCCACCAGTAGGGAGTGGGTTCTCCCAGGTAATCAAACCCTGTCCAAATGAACATGCCAGATATGAAATCGTTGTCGCGGACTTGTATCCAGGCACTTTCGTGGGTGTTTCCCCAGGGTGCGCACATATTGTCATAGGCGGAGCACATGTGGTGCGGTGTGTCATAGGTCAGCCACCATTGTTTTGGTTCTTTTCTTACCGAGTCAGAGGGCATCTGGTAAAAACCGCGTGTATGGAGCGAAGAGGTGGTTTCCGCAGCAACAAAGGGTTTCCCGGGAAAATTCACCGGCACCTGAGGGTAATCGCCTTCGTGGTAATTATAGCCTATGATATCCAGCACCCCTGCCCTGAACAGGTTGTTGTATACTCCCGGTTCATTGCACCCGGCTGTAACGGGGCGGGTGGGGTCCAGTTCCTTTACCATGGTGGCCAGCTTCCTGGTCAAAAGGGCGTCAAAGGGGAGATCACCATCTACCTGGCTGTCGTTGCCTGCCATAAAGTTCAGGAGCAGGTTTGCCTGTTGCAGATCCAGCGTATCGGCCTGGGGATTGTTCCACTGCTCCAGTACTTCATTCCCTATGCTCCACATGACCACAGAAGGATGGTTACGGTCACGAACGATAAAATCTCTCAGGTCCTTTTCATGCCATTCTTCAAAGAACATGGCATAATCGTAGGCAGATTTGTTCTTGCGCCAGACATCAAAAGCTTCGTTCATTACCAGAAAACCCATACTATCACAGAGGTCCAGCAATTCAGGAGCCGGGGGATTGTGTGAGGTCCTGATGGCATTGCATCCCATTTGGGCCAGCATTTCCAGCTGCCGTTCCATCGCCCTGCGGTTCACGGCGGCTCCCAGTGCTCCCAGATCGTGGTGCATGCAGACTCCCCGTATCTTAAGGGGTCGATTGTTGAGAAAAAAACCCGAATCGGCTGTAAACCGGAACGTTCTGATCCCAAACGTAGTCCTGTAATCATCAATGACTGCTCCACTTTTTAGTAACAGGCTTCTTATCGTGTAAAGATTGGGGGTGTCAACATCCCAGAGAGCCGGTTTTTTTACTTCCAGAGTCTGTTCCATAAGGATTTCACCTTCAGGTGAAGGTTCCACATAATGGCATTCCCGGGCTACAGTACGTCCGGAAGGGTCTATGATTTTTGTGAGCAGGTAGTAATTCCCGGCTGCTGCAGAAGGATAGGAAATGGATGTTTTGACCAGGACTTGTGCCCGTTCCGGCGAAACATAAGGTGTGGTAACGTAAGTACCCGAATATGGAATATGAACCACGGGAGTAACCACCAGACGTACATTCCTGTAAATCCCTGATCCTGTATACCACCTGGAATTAGGTTGCAGGGAATTGTCAACCGTTACTTCCACCCTGTTCTCTGTACCCGAAGGATTCAGCAACGGGGTGATTTCATAGCTGAAAGATGCATATCCGCAGGGACGGTGTCCTGCCATACGACTGTTCACAAAGACGCGGCTGTCCCGGTATATACCGTCAAATTCCAGGAATATGCGCTTTCCCTGCGTCTCGGGTCCCAGGGTAAAATTTTTTCTGTAAACACCTTTGCCCCCAGGCAAAGCACCTCCTCCCGGAGTAGCAGGATGGTCCTTGTCAAAAGGTCCTTCAATGCTCCAGTCGTGTGGAAGATCCACAACCTGCCATTCCAGTGAATCATCAATTCCCCCGGTCCGGGCAAATTCCCAGTCAGCGTTGAAATCGGTGATTTCCCGCAGGGAATCCCTGTTGCATGAACCCAATATCAGGATGGCTGCTGCTATGATATACCCTCGTTTCATAAGCCTTATAGTTGTATGGTCAGGGCTTCTCCGTTATAAGTGACTGTTGTAAGCGATGCTCCGCCGGCAAAGGGGGTTCCGGGTTCCTGGGGGGTAATTTTCCGGATCTGGAATTCCCGGCTGGTTGTCATGCCTTCAAAGGATCCTTCCCTGGCCCCAATAGTAAATATCCCTGTTTGCTGGTCATATTGAAAGGGAATATTGGTATAGGAACCTTTCTCATAATTGTAGTTTACCCCTTCATCTTCGTAGAGCGTAAAACGCGCATCGGCGCCGGTATAAAGGCACAACGTGATGGGGCCACCGGGTTTTTCACCGGTATGCCGGATTTCAGGACCAACAGGCAAAATGGTCCCTGCTTTCACGTATATAGGCATGGTGTCCAGGGGAGCGTCGGCCGTGAATTGTTGTCCTCCGGGCAGGTATTTACCGGTATGGAAATCATACCAGTCATTCAACCGGGGGAGGTATACATCGCGTTTCCTGGCTTTGAACTCATATACGGGGCACACCATCAGGGCACTTCCAAACATATATTGATCGGATATATTAATAACGTTTTCATCTTGCGCAAAATCCATGATCAGACCACGCATTATGGTATAGTCTTCAAACCAGGTCTTTCCTGCCAGCGTGTATATATAAGGCATTAAACGGTAACGCAGTTTGTTGTATTGGACCATGGTTTTGTAAACAGGATGGTTTTCAGGGGCAATGTTGAAGATTTCGCGGTAAGGATACTGACCGTGGCTGCGGAAAAGCGGGCAAAAAGCCCCAAACTGGAACCAGCGGGCATTCAGCTCGCGCCATTCTTCCATGTCGGGGGAACCTTCCAGGGCCCTTTCATAACGTCTCTCTACACAGAACCCACCTATATCCATGGTCCAGTAAGGGATCCCGGATATACTGAAATTGATGCCGGCAGAAATCTGGGCTTTCAAATCTTCCCAGCGTGTTCCAATGTCCCCACTCCACGTAGCGGTGGAATAACGCTGCAACCCGGGGAATCCGCTCCTGGTAAGCAAAAAAACGCGCCTGCCGGGGTCAGTGCTCCTTTGACCTTCATATATGGCCTGGGCATTTACCAGGGAATAAGCGTTCAGGTATCTTGCCGAGGGGCCCAGCGCAGTGGGCGTGGACAATTCCTTGCGGTATTCCAGGCTGGCGTTGGACTGGATATCCGGCTCCGAAGCATCCATCCACCAGGCATCAAATCCCAAGGGATAGAGATGCTCTTCCATTTGCTGCCAGAAGAGCTTGCGCGCCCCCGGAGCATAAGCATCGTAAAATGAGCCGATGTATCCCGGTGCGATCCAGTCGCGGATGCTGTCCTCCACGGCCCGGGTGTACATCCACCCGTTATCTTCATATTCCTTGTAATGTTCCGTAGTATGATAAAATTTTGGCCACACAGAGATCATGATCCGTGCGTTCTGTGCGTGGACACTGTCAACCATGGCTTTGGGATCGGGGAACCTTTCTTTGTCAAATTCATGGCTTCCCCAGGAATCTACGGGCCAGTAAAACCAATCGAGCACCATGTTGTCAATGGGAATCCCGCGTTTTCTGTACTCATTCAGGGCCCCCAGCAATTCATCTGAAGTTTTGTAACGTTCCCGGCTCTGCCAGTACCCCATGGCCCATTTGGGCATGATCTGGGCTTTGCCCGTCAGCAGACGATATCCGCTTATGATCTGGTCGCTGTCCTGTCCATAGATAAAATAATAATCTATCATATCGGCCATTTCTGACCACCAGGATTGCTTTTCCTGTTCCAGGGGATCAACCGGTGTATAGAGTGACAGGCCCAGGTAGGAAATCCCTCCGTCGGGTACCCAATCTATGCGAAGTGGATAGGCCACCCCGGCTTCCATATCAATTTGAAATTTGTAACTATTTGGATTCCAGGCTGTACGCCAACGCTCCCCGACAACTTCCTCTCCGTTAAAAAACACCCGGGTATAACCGGCATAGTAAAGTAAAAAATGGTGTATTCCGCTTTCCTTTGCCCCAACCGTCCCTTCCCAGGTAATGCGGGCATTATGGAAAGGAATCCCTTCCGGGAAATTTTTCACCTTGTCCAGATCTGTATAATCGATGACCGGTTCCCTCCTGCGCAGGTATTCCGTTTTTCCGTCGCTACTGGCATAGACAGCCGTTAGGGCTCCTTCCTGTCCGTCAGCATCCATAAGATCCAACACGTCCAATTGCCGGTAATCTTCAGGATTTCCGAACCGCGATAGCGAGTTATTGTCCCACAGCAGGCCGTAGTGCTTGTTTGATAAAATAAATGGAACAGAAACTTTTGTGTTGTATTGGTATAAGGTTTCGTTTTTGCCCTTGTAGTTGAATTCGTCTGACTGATGCTGGCCAAGACCGTAAAAGGCTTCGTTTTCAGGTGATTCAAAAACCTGCCTGATGGTATACCCTTTGTCCCCGTCCACTTCCACAGGCTCGAATGATTTTCCGCCCCCCTTGTTTTCCTGCAGGATCACATGGCCCTCCAAATCCATGAAAATCATTTCACCGGTAATTTTATCCACGCTTGCCTGCAGGGATTCAGTCTTTACAATGACCCTTTGTTCTTCCTCCACACATTCAAATGGTACCGGAGGCGTCTCCCCCGCAACCCTCATCAGGCTGGGCCGGGCAGAGAACCGCTCTCCTTCAGGTACAGCCGAAATGCGGAAAATCTGACCGTTCACAGGCTGGATCATGACTTTTGACTTGTCAGACAGGGTGACCGTCACACTATTATTGTCAACATTCAGGCTGCCGGTACAGGACAATAATAAAAGTCCCGCCAATAGGACAAAAAACCATTTTTTCATATCTTTGATTCTGTTAATTTTACGTAATCCAAAGATAGGTGTTTATGAAAACTTACACAATTCTTCTGCTCTGTTGCCTGCTTTTTTTAGAGTGCAAAAACGAAACAGGGAGCGATGATGCGGCCATGCGCAACATGACTTCCATGGAATTATCAAAGCTCATGGGCATTGGATGGAACCTGGGCAATACCCTGGAGGCAACAGGAGGAGAGACTTCCTGGGGTAATCCAAAGGTTACGGCAGACCTGATCAGAGCAGTAAAGGAAGCGGGATTCAAATCGGTACGTATCCCCGTATCCTGGGCTGTCCATGTAACAGACCAGAGCACCTGCAAGATTGACAATGCCTGGATGCAGCGCGTAGGACAAGTGGTCAATTATGTCCTGGACCAGGACATGTTTGCCATCATCAATATCCACTGGGACAACGGATGGATGAACGATCCCAGGGAAAGCAGCCGGCAACAGATCAACGCCAGGTTCAATACGATCTGGACCCAGATTGCCACATATTTCAAAGATTACGACGACCGGCTCCTTTTTGCCGGATCCAACGAAGTCCATATGGAAGGTGACTGGTCTTCCAGCCCGCCGGCTGAATATTTGTCTGTGCAAAACTCTTTCAATCAGACTTTCGTGGATGCCGTAAGGAAAACGGGAGGACGTAACCTTAAACGGCACCTGGTCATACAGAGTTATCTTACCAATATTGACCTGGCATACAAATCACTCATCATTCCACAGGACCCCACGCCCGGCAGACTCATGGTGGAGGTGCATTACTACGATCCGTACGAATTTGCATTGAAGGAGGATGAACCGTATGATTTCCGCTGGGGTTCAGTATCCACCGGGCCCGTTACAGCCTGGGGTCAGGAAGACTGGGTGGAATCGTCTTTTGGAAAAATGAAGAAATTCACTGACCGTGGCCTCCCCATTATCCTGGGTGAATACGGGGCACTTTACCGTCTGCAGCTGACCGGAGATGAATTGACGGAACATAAAAAAAGCCGTTCCTACTACCTTGAATATATCACAGAGGCTGCAATCCGGCACGGTATGGTCCCGTTTTACTGGGATAACGGGGCTCCTGACTTTGTTCTGATCAGCCGTTCGTCCAACCAGGTAGTTCATCCGGATGCGCTACAGGCGATCATGAAATCGCGTCTGTAAATCCCTTGTCTTCCAACAGGAATTCTTCGCCTGCCGATGCCGCGGCAACAGCCAGGCGGTCACATTGCTCATTCTGAGGGTGACCGGCATGACCTTTAACCCAGACAAAACGCACTTTGTGTTTTGAAGCGACTTCCAGGTAACGCTTCCAGAGGTCAACATTCTTTTTTTTACGAAAATCCCTGGCAATCCAGTTTTGAAGCCAGCCTTCCTCAACAGCCCTTACAACATAGGCCGAGTCTGAATAGATACAGACTTCTGTTCCTGGCTTTTTCAACGCTTCCAGGCCGGCAATGACGGCCATCAGTTCCATCCTGTTGTTGGTGGTCAGGCGGTATCCGGCAGAGATTTCTTTATAATGACGGCCGCTTTGCAAAATAACCCCGTATCCTCCGGGTCCGGGATTTCCCAGGGCAGATCCATCGGTAAAAATATCAACCCTCATGCATGCCCTCTGTTATGGCCTGGTTCCTGCGCCGCGTCCTGTAAATGTCACAAGCCATAAAGATCGCCGCAAGCATGGATTCGGCAGAAGCCTTGTCCTCACCGGCCAGGCGGTAAGCTGTCCCGTGGTCCGGGGATGTCCTGATGACAGGCAGTCCGGCCGTGAAATTGACCCCCTGGCTGAAAGACAACGCTTTAAAGGGAATCAGTCCCTGATCATGATACATGGCAAGAACGGCGTCAAATTTTCTGTACCCTGCGTTGGCAAAGAAACCGTCGGCCGGATAAGGGCCGAAGGCCAGTATCCCTGACTGATTGACCTCTTCTATGGCCGGTAAAATGATTTCTTCCTCTTCCGTTCCAATAATTCCCCCGTCTCCGGCGTGTGGATTCAACCCCAGAACGGCTATCCTGGGCTGGATGACCGTAAAGTCTTTTTTCAGGGTATTATCCATCAGCCGTATCTTCTGCACAATCTTCTCTTTTGTGAGTTCAGCAGGAACCCGGCTCAACGGAACATGCCCGGTCACAACGCCTACCCTCAGGCCATAGCTGCAGAGCATCATCAAAGGACTGGCTATTCCGAAGGCATTGCCCAGGTACTCGGTGTGGCCGGGAAAAACAAATCCCTCCCGGTTCATGCCTTGCTTGTTAAAGGGAGCCGTCACCAGTACCTGTATCTTCCCGCTGCGCAGATCCTCAACGGCCCTTTCGAGTGATTGCATGGCTGCCTGAGCTCCTTCCCGGGTCATTTTTCCCGGCTCGGCCATAAACTGATCCGAAACGCAGGGAATCAGGTTCACCATTTTGTAATGAAGGTCAGAAGCCGATTGGGTTATATGGACATTGAAATTCTCCACCCCGGCGCTTAATTTCTTGTAAAATCCCAGCAAACGGGAAGAACCGTAAATCACGGGGGTGCATAGTTCGTTGATGCGGGAATCGGCCAGGGCCTTAATCAGCACTTCGTATCCTATGCCGTTTGTGTCACCCTGCGTAATCCCTACAATTATTTTTTTATGCATAATGTGTTAATTTTTGTCAATGATCTCCCTTCCAAAAGGCGTCAGCGCCAGGGATACCATCTTGAAGTGTTGTTTTCCGAAAGGAATTCCCACTATGGTTATACACAACAATGCCCCCAGGAAAAGATGGCTCAGTGCGATCCAGATACCCCCAAGGAAAATCCATATTATATTCAAAACCGTGCTCAGGCAGCCTGTTCCCGGCTCCACGGACCTGGTGGTTTTTCCGAACGGCAAGAGTGCAAAAGCCGCTAATTTAAAGCTTTGAACCCCGAATGGGATCCCTATGATGGTTATACACATCAAAATGCCTGAAATGACGTATTCCAGGGCAATGATAAATCCTCCAAACAGAAGCCAGAGTATGTTTCCCAGTATGCTCATACCGCAAATATACGTAAGATATCGTTATATTTGCATGGCTATGACTTCTGTATGGGAGACGAACATACAATTTCTTCAGGGTGTAGGTCCCGTGCGGGCCAGGGAGCTTGAAAAAGGGCTGAAAATAAAAACAGTAGGCGACCTGATCCGTCATTATCCATTCCGCTACATAGACAGGACGCACTTTTACGCTGTGCGTGAAATTGACCCCAATCTGGCATTCATTCAGATACGGGGCCAGGTAAGGGATATGAAAATCATAGGAGCCGGCTCCCGCAAGCAGAGAATGGTAGTTCTTTTTGCAGATCCCACAGGCAGTGTGGACCTGGTTTTTTTCAAGGGGATCCGCTGGATAAAGGATAAGATCAAACTGAACACAGAGTATATCGTCTTTGGAAAGCCCTCCTTGTTCAACGGAAGAATCAACCTGGTCCATCCCGAAATAGACCTGCCCGACGATCAGAGCCTGCGGGGCAGCGCCGGGCTTCAGGCAGTGTATTCTTCCACAGAGTTGCTCCGGAACAAGGGTTTCACCCAAAAAGTCTTTTCCCGTCTCATAGCCCGGGCCCTAACCCTTATTGAAGGCCACGTGGTGGAAACGCTCACTCCGGACTTGCTCAGGGAGCTTAAGCTGATGCCCCTGTCCCTGGCTCTGGAAGAGATCCATTTCCCCAAAAATCTTAAAAACCTGCAAGCCGCACAAACAAGGCTGAAATTCGAAGAATTATTTTTTATTCAACTCGGCCTGCTCAAACAACGTTCTGTCCGGCTCAGGTCCGGGGACGGCCTGCGGTTTTCCACGGTAGGCCAGGCGTTCAGTAATTGTTACAACATGCTTCCCTTTGAGCTTACAGGGGCGCAAAAAAGGGTGATCAAAGAAATCAGGGCCGATCTGGGGAGCGGACGACAGATGAACCGCCTGCTGCAGGGAGATGTGGGCAGCGGTAAAACACTGGTTGCCCTGCTGAGCGCCCTGATTGCAGCAGATAACGGCTACCAGGCCTGCATGATGGCCCCTACAGAAATCCTGGCCAACCAGCACTACCATACCGTTTCCCGGTTCCTCCGGGGCCAGGATATTAAAGCGGGACTGCTCACCGGTTCCACCAAAGCCTCTGAACGCAAGGTCCTGCATGAATCGTTGCAGGACGGATCTATGCACCTGTTGATTGGCACCCATGCTCTGATAGAAGATACGGTTTCCTTTAAAAAGCTTGGTTTTGTGGTCATAGACGAACAACACCGCTTTGGGGTGGAGCAGCGTGCCCGGCTGTGGGAAAAAACGGAAGGTTCACCGCCCCATATCCTGGTGATGACCGCCACACCAATTCCCAGGACACTGGCCATGACCCTGTACGGAGACCTGGATGTATCGGTCATAGATGAGCTGCCTCCCGGAAGGCAGCCGGTACAAACCATCCATTATCCCTCTTCACGCAGGGGAACAGTATACTCCTTCCTGAAAAAACAAATCAAAGAGGGCCGGCAGGTTTACATTGTCTATCCATTGATCCGTGAGTCTGAAAAAATGGACTATGAAAACCTGGAAACAGGTTACCGCGACATCACCATGGCATTCCCTGCCCCCCTTTATTCTGTTGCCGTGGTTCATGGTCAGCAAAAACCGGAAGACAAGGCTTTTGACATGAATATGTTTGTCAAGGGGCATGCCCAGATACTGATTGCCACCTCTGTCATAGAAGTGGGGGTAGATGTACCCAACGCCACGGTGATGGTTATAGAAAGCGCGGAGCGGTTTGGTTTGTCGCAGCTTCATCAGTTACGCGGACGCGTTGGCCGTGGTGCAGAAAAATCATATTGTATCCTGATGACCGGCAATGCCCTGAGCAAAGAGGCCAGGCAGCGCCTGAAGCTGATGTGCGAAAGCAACAATGGTTTTGAGATTGCCGAGGCAGATATGCGCCTGCGCGGGCCGGGCGATTTGGAAGGCACCGCACAGAGTGGTATGGCCTTTGACCTGCATATAGCCAGCCTGGCCAGGGACGGACAAATCCTTGAATGGGCAAGAATGGAGGCACAGAAAATTCTGGACAACGATCCGCTCCTTGAATTGGAAAAAAATAAAATACTGAGGCTGCAGCTTGAAATCCTCGGAAACAGGCAGGCCGATTTCAGCAAGATCTCCTGAATGGTGGTCCTGTCCGGTTAAAAAGGATCTACCTGGTTCCGTGTTCTGAGCATCATGGAATCGTAAAGCTTACCCTGGTCATCAAATGTAAACCGCCTTAATGTATCCCTGTATTTGAGCTTTGGATCTGAATAGTCCACCAGGAAAACACGTTGCCGGGAAGTGACAGTCAGGGATACCAAGTATTTGCCCTGTGAATCGGTATAAGCCGTATCTGCTTCCATTTTGCCGCTATAAGTCCTGTTCATGATCACCCGGATACCTTCCAGGGGCTTGTTGACAATATTTTTGACATCCCCTTCCACGGTATAGGTGTACGTTTCCTCCCGCTGCTCTACGCATGAGGCTGTGAGCAGCATGAGAGCTGTCACAAGCAATATACTTTTATAGGACATTGAGTACCTGTTCTTTAATTTTTTCAAGTTCGTCTTTCATCATCACAACGTATTGCTGCATTCCTGCATGAGCTGCCTTGGAACCCAGCGTATTGATCTCTCTTCCCATTTCCTGTGCAATGAAGTTTAGTTTCCTGCCTGCGTATTCTTCCTGGTCCATTGTCTGCCGGAAATAGGTGCAATGCTGGCTTAAGCGCACACATTCTTCACTGATATCTGTCTTCTCAAGGTAATAGATCAACTCCTGCTCCAGCCGGTTCTGATCTATCGATACATCTTCGCCCAATCCTGATAATTTGTCATCCAGCCGTTTTCTTATCGACTCCATCCTTCCGGGGTCCAGTGTTTCTACAATATGCAGGTAATTTTCAATATTTTCTAAATGGGACAACAGGTCCTGTCCCAGCCTCTCCCCTTCCCGGCACCTGAATTCATCCAGATTGTCTGCCGCCTGATAAATGCACGCTTCAAGGATTTTCCATTCCCCGGCATCCATTTCTTTCTTCTGCACTTCCCTCACCTCTGGCATCCTGAGCAGGGCAGCGGCCAGTTCCGTGGGGTTGACTTCCTGAGCAATTTCTTTGAAAATGTCCTGCAATTCTTTATAATACTGCCTGATAAGTTCTACATTAAATGTTTTTCCCAATTCAACCACTTCCTGGTCAACCCCTATGAACATATCTATATTGCCGCGTTGTAATTTGTTTATCAGGTTTTTACGTAAATCGTGCTCGTATTCTCTGGGTATATGGGATGTTTTAAAACCGATATCGGCCGTTTTCCCGTTCACAGAACGAATCTCGACGGTATACTTCTGTCCGGAAAATGAAACTTCAGCTTTTCCGTAACCGGTCATTGAACGAATCATTTGAATCTAATTTTCAGCAAATATACATTATTATGATTATTTTTGCCCAACAAAATCATCCCGGCATATGAATGCAGAAAATACACAGACGACATCGGAACGTTCCCTCAATTTTATTGAAGAAATCATACAGGAGGACCTGGCCCGTGGCAAGCACCAGTCCATCATTACCAGATTCCCCCCCGAACCCAACGGATACCTGCATATAGGCCATGCCAAGAGTATTTGCCTGAATTTTGGACTGGCCCGGAAATTCGGAGGTAAGACCAATCTTCGTTTTGACGATACCAACCCCACAAAGGAAGATACAGAATACGTCGATTCCATCAAGGAAGACATAAACTGGCTGGGATTTGAATGGGCCAATGAGTTTTATGCCTCGGACTATTTTGAACAATTGTACCAGTGGGCACATGGGCTGATCCGCAAAGGCCTGGCCTATGTGGATGATCAGTCGCAGGAAGAGATCCGCCTGAACCGCGGTACGGTGACTACCCCGGGAAAAGACAGTCCTTGGAGAAACCGCAGCATTGAAGAAAATGCAGATTTGTTTACCCGGATGAGGGCCGGGGAGTTTCCAGATGGAAGCCGGGTCCTGCGTGCCAAAATTGATATGAGCCATCCCAACATGCTCATGAGGGATCCCCTGATGTACAGGATCATTCACGAAGAACATCACCGTACCGGCAATAACTGGTGCATTTACCCCATGTATGACTATGCCCACGGACAATGTGATTCCATAGAGCATATCACCCACTCTGTGTGCACCCTTGAATTTGATGTACACCGGCCGCTATATGACTGGTTCATAGAGCAGCTCGACATATTCCCTTCCCGCCAGTATGAATTTGCACGGTTAAACATAACCCATACGGTAATGAGCAAGCGGAAACTCCTTGAGCTGGTGCAGACCGGCCTTGTCAATGGTTGGGACGATCCCAGGATGCCCACCATTTGCGGGCTCAGGCGCCGGGGGTACACCCCGTCATCAATCCGCCTGTTTTCAGAAAAGGTGGGCGTTGCCAAAAGGGATAATGTCATAGACATTTCCCTTATGGAATGGTGCATACGGGATGAATTGAATAAAACGGCACCCCGTCATATGGCGGTACTGGATCCACTTAAGGTGATCATAACCAATTACCCTGAAGATAGGGAAGAGTACATGAAAGCCCCCCTCAACCCTGAAGACCCCTCGGCCGGGGAACGGCTGATTCCCTTCTCCCGTGAGATCTATATAGAGCGGGATGATTTTATGGAAGATCCGCCTAAGAAATATTTCCGTCTGATGCCCGGGGGAGAAGTCAGGCTCAAATACGGTTACATCATAAAATGTGAAAAGGTGGTGAAGGACAACAACGGCCAAATTCTGGAACTGCACTGCTCGCTGGATCCCGGTACAAAACCGGGTACAGGAACCTGGCGCAGTGTAAAGGGGACCATACACTGGCTTTCGGCCAGGCATGCCATTGCCGGAGAAGTCCGCCTTTTTGACCGGCTGTTTACAGAAGCCTACATGGGGTCCATACCCGGGGACAGGGATTACAGGGATTATCTGAATCCCGATTCCCTAAAAACAGTGCAGGCGTACATTGACAACACGGCTGCCCTTCTTGCTAATCAAGCGGTCAGCGGTCAGGACCATACGCGTATCCGTTTTCAGTTTGAACGGTTGGGTTATTTTGTTCCTGATTACGAATCAACGCCGGAAAGGCCCGTGTTCAACAGGATCTGTACTCTGAAAGACTCCTTTGGCAAAAAACTGAACCAGCCTTAGACGTCAATTTTTTCGTTATTGTCATCCATCCACCTGGCCTGCGTTACGGCAAGTTCAGGGGCTACCCTGACATTGAGACGGCATCCGTATTTTCTGGACCATTTTTTGGCTCTTGACACGAATCCCTTGGTCAGATAAGCTTCCACAAAGGGGTGCACTTCCAGGATAACGTTTTTAAGTTTCTTTTCGTTGGCAAAGAAAGCCAGCTGGTTTTCAATATTTTCTGTAAACAACAGGCTGGGTGCGATTTTTCCCGTTCCATTGCAGCTGGGACATTTTTCACTGGTATTGATCTCCATGGCCGGCCTTACCCGCTGGCGCGTAATCTGCATAAGCCCAAACTTTGTCAGGGGCAGGATGCTGTGTTTTGCCCTGTCCGTGGCCATAAGCTCCTGCATTCTTTTGTAAAGTTTCTGACGGTGATCAGCGGTATCCATATCTATAAAATCGACCACAATGATGCCGCCCAGGTCCCTGAGCCTGAGTTGTCGCGCAAGCTCCTCGGCCACTATCATATTCACTTCAAAGGCGTTGTCTTCCTGACCGGTTGCGATTTTTGAGCGGATCCCGCTGTTCACGTCAACCACGTGCAAGGCCTCTGTATGTTCTATGATGATATAGATGCCCTGCCTGAGGGGAACCACCCGCCCGAAAGAGCTCCTTATCTGGCGGTTTATGTCAAAAGCATCGAATATCAGATCCTTGCCTTTGTAAAGCTTTACGATTTTCTCCTTTTCCGGGGCTATGGTGGAAATATAGGAACAGATTTCTTCAAATACCGTGTTATCGTTGACATGTATACTGGTAAAGGTGTCGTTTAGCAGGTCGCGGATTACGGTCGTAATGCGGCTGTTTTCTGTCAATAAGCGTGAGGGGACTTTCCCCTTGCGCATAACAGACCAGGATTCTTCCCATTTATGGATCAGCGAGTTGAGCTCGATGTCCAGGACTGCTGCCCTTTTTCCTTCGGCAGCTGTCCTTACTATAAGACCGTAATTGGGAGGTAGAATGCTCTGAACCAGCCTTTCCAGCCTGCCCCGCTCTTCTTTGAGGCTGATTTTTGAAGAGAGATTTACCTTTTCAGAAAACGGCAATAATACCATATTTCTTCCGGCTATGGATATGTCGGAGGTCAGGCGCGAACCTTTTGTAGAAATGGGTTCCTTGACAATTTGAACGAGTATGGCCTGCCCTACCTTCAATACCTCCGAAATCTTCCCTTCCTTGGGCAGTACCGAACCCAGTTTAAGGCTGGAATAGATCTCGGCGGGAGGGTTTTTCCTTGTAATTACCTGTTGGGTAAAATAATTGACTGCAGAAAAGGCATATCCTAAATCCAGATAGTGAATAAAAGCATCCTTGTCGTGGCCAATGTCTACAAAAGCGGCATTCAGGGCAGGCATGATCTTCTTGACCTTACCCAGATACAAATCGCCCACCGAGAAATGATTGTCGCTTGTCTCTTCCCTGTGCAATTCCACTAGTCTCTTGTTCTCCAGCAAGGCTATGGAAACTTCAGAAGAGGTAACATCAATAATTAAATCTTTCTCCATTCTGTGGCAAAAGTAAGAAACCTAAAGAGTCTTTTAGAAAAAGTTGCTTTAGGTTTCCCGGTTCATCAGACATTATGGCTTATTTCTTTTTATGACGATTCTTGCGCAAACGTTTTTTCCGTTTGTGCGTAGCCATTTTATGCCTTTTTCTTTTTTTTCCGCTTGGCATATTGAAATTATTTAACGCTGTTTTTTACTTTATCCATGAAAATTTTAGCCGGCTTAAAAGCAGGTATGTAATGTTCAGGAATAACTAAAGTGGTGTTCTTCGAAATATTGCGAGCTGTTTTTTTAGCGCGTTTTTTCAGGATAAAGCTTCCGAAACCGCGAAGATATACATTATTATTCTGTATCAAAGAGCTTTTTACGTTATCCATAAAACTTTCAACAACTTTCTGTACAACGATTTTCTCCAGGCCGGTCGATTTGGCAATTTCATTTACGATATCTGCTTTAGTCATAATACGAAAAATTTAAGAGTTATTTAAATAGATTGCATTTCCAAATGGACTGCAAAAGTAACATTTTATTCTTAATATCAAGACGTTTCAGTTAAAAAAACAAAAAAAAGGTCTTTATATCTATCTTTGCACCATGGATTTCACAAGTCTCCTCCTTGACTGGTATAACGTCAACCAGCGGGATCTTCCCTGGAAAAAAAACAAAGACCCCTATACTATATGGGTATCTGAAGTGATCCTGCAGCAAACCCGGGTTGAGCAGGGAACACATTATTTCAAAAGGTTTCTGGAAGCCTTTCCCACTATTGTCCATCTTGCACAGGCCCGGGAAGATGATGTGCTGAAATTGTGGCAGGGACTGGGTTACTATTCCCGGGCACGAAATATGCATAAAGCCGCAAAAAGGTTGATGGAAGAATATAACGGAACGTTTCCGGCAGATGTTACATTATTAAGAAGTCTTGATGGCATAGGTGACTACACTGCTGCTGCCGTTGCTTCTTTTGCCTTCGGACTGCCGGTTGCGGCCCTTGACGGTAACGGATACAGAATTCTGGCAAGGTATTTTGGCATAGATCTGAAGGTGGGGACAAGCCGGGCAAAGAAGTTCTTTTCCGGACTGGCAGAATCGTTGCTTCCCACACACGACAGCGCTTCCTTCAATCAGGCCATGATGGACTTCGGATCTCTTGTCTGCACTCCGCGTCCTGCCTGCTCTGTGTGTCCTCTGGCTAAAACGTGTATTGCCTGTCAAAAGGGACTGACAGATAAATTACCCTTCAAACAGGAAAAGAATGTATCAAGGATAAGGCATTTCAATTACCTGGACATAGAATTTGGGAAATCAACCTTCTTAAGACAAAGGACCGGCAAAGACATCTGGAAAGGTCTCTATGAATTTCCCCTGATAGAAACCCCTCAGAAATCGGGGTTCCAGGAACTAGAGCAGACAGAGGAATTTGTCAGATTGCTAGGCTCTTCAGCCTGTACGATGGTTGGCTCTGTTGAAGTAAGTCCTCATAAACTGACACACCAGATTATATATCCGGTTTTCTTTAAAATCAGGCTCTTTGACTCTGCTCCCGGACTTGATAAAGAGTATATTCAGATTGACCGGCAGGATATGCACAGGTATGCAATATCCAGACTGACAGAAAAATATCTGGATTTTTTACCTAATTTTGCCGGCCTATGAAATCCAGCCTGTTTCTTCGTCTTGTAATTCCCGCCCTGTTTGCCCTGATCCCGTTTTCCGGATGGGGCGCAAACTTGCGGATTGACGGGATTCAGATAACAGGGAACCAGACAACCAAGGATTTTATCATACTTAGAGAGCTGCCATTTTCACCCGGCGACACGATCCCCGAAAATGATCTTCCTGACAAAATCCGACTGGCGCGGGAAAATCTGAACAACCTGCTTCTTTTTAACTATGTGCAAATATCACCCCTCCGGTCTGTGGGTGATAGCTCGCTGGTAACAGTGATCATAGAGGTTGAAGAAAGATGGTACATCTGGCCCCTGATAGAAGTAAAGCTGGAAGAGCGCAACCTGAGCACCTGGCTGCAAAGTTGGGATTTCACCAAGATCACCATAGAAGGGGGTGCGCGCATAGACAATTTTCTGGGCTTGAAACATAAATTGGTACTCGCTGTACACGGAGGTTATCAGTGGGGTATATTCCTCGGTTACCGGGACATTTCCCTGGACAGGCAGGGTAAGCATTTCATGAGCCTGGACCTGCAGGCCAACATAAGCCACAACCTGGACATTTTTACGCAAGAGGACAAGCCGGCCCGTTATAACATCCGGGACATTTTCCTGGAAAAGACCATCGATACCCGTATCAATTATTCATACAGGCCCGACATCCGCTCAATCCACAACGTTTCTTTTACGCATGAATTCACCATGCTGGCCGATACTGTTCTCAGCCTGAATCCTGATTACTGGGGCAATGACCAGCTCAGAAGGAACGCCTTCAGGCTTAATTACAGGTACCGTCTGGATCACCGGGACTACCACCCTTACCCCCTGAACGGTTATTTTCTCCAGGCAGGATTGAACACCTACATCACCTCCGATGCTACTGTACGATATGCCCAGATTACGCTGGGACTTCAATATTTTAAACAGATCTCCTCTTCACGCTGGTATGTCTCTTCCGTTTTTTCAGGAGGCTATTCCCTTTCCAATACCCAGGCATATATGTTGGAAAAAGCCATTGGGTATGACAACAATATGTTGCGCGGTTACGAATACACCGTGGCAGACGGCCAGTCTTATGTCATATCCAACAACACACTGAAATATAATATTCTAAAGAAAAAGACCTTCACACTTGACTGGCTTTCATTCCTCCCCAAATTCAACAAGATTCACATTTCCCTATACGCTAATGCTCATTTTGATGCGGGTTATGCAAAGAACAAATGGGACTACCATCTGAATTCCCTGAGCAACAAATGGCTGTATTCCGCAGGCCTTGGTCTGGACCTGGTCACCTATTACGATATGGTTATCGGGATAGACTATTCGGTCAACAGAGAGTGCCATCACGGCATTTTCTCCTGGAAGAATTTCTTTTTTTCCATTAAAGTTCCGTTTATCTGATTGTCGGTCATTTTGTCAGTAGCGTTATCTGGCACGAAGATTGACTGCATATTTGTGAGGATAAATAATATGAATCTGATACTTAGTGATAAAATGACCGTGATCCCTTTAATGGAAATGGATATGGACGAGCCGGCAGAAGATATGATCAAGGACGGTTTACCGCAAATACTTCCCCTTTTGGTGTTGCGGAACGCTGTTGTATTTCCCGGTACGTTGATCCCCATAACCGTGGGCAGGGAAAAATCCATAAAACTGGTAAGGGAAAGCCTGAGCGGTGACAAGTGGGTGGGGACGGTCACCCAAATGAACCCGATGGATGATGACCCCGATGAAAGCATGATCAGCGACCACGGGTGTCTTGCAAAAATATTGAAGATCATTGAAATGCCGGAAGGGGGTATCACTGTGATACTGCATGGCTTCCGCCGTTTCAAGATTGACCGGATAGTCCAGAAAGAACCCTATTATACAGCCCAGGTAAGCTTTCTGTCAGACATACAACCCATAGAGGGCGACACCGGTTACAAAGCCATTGTAGATGGCATCAAGGAAGTGGCTGCCCAGATTTTTCAGCTCACACCAAGCGTACCCAGAGAAGCGGAATTCGCGCTTAGAAACATTGATAAGGATGATTTTCTTGTAAATTTCGTAGCCTCCAACATATACCTTGACGGGATCAAGGAAAAACTTGTCCTGCTGGCTACCGACAAGCTCAAGGACCGTGCTTCATACCTGCTGGAATTGCTTTACAAACACCTTGAATTGCTCAAATTCAAGGAACAGATCCATCAGAAAGTCCGGGGGGAGATTGATCAGCAACAAAAAGAATATTACCTGAGCAACCAGCTCAAAACCATACAGGATGAGCTGGGTATAACACAAGACATGGAGGACATAGAAAACCTCAGGAAAAAAGCCTCTAAAAAGAAATGGAACAAAGAAATTGCAGAAATATTTGAGAAGGAAGTCCAAAAACTGGAAAGAGCCAATCCGCATCAGCCAGATTATGGTATACAGCTCAACTACCTGCAGTTTATGGTAGACCTGCCCTGGGAAGAATATACAAAGGACAACCTGGACCTGAAACGCGCCCGCAGGGTTCTGGACAAGGATCATTCCGGCCTGGACACGGTAAAGGAAAGGATTCTGGAACACCTGGCTGTTCTTAAGCTTAAAGGAGATATGAAATCTCCCATTCTCTGCTTGTATGGTCCTCCGGGAGTCGGTAAAACATCACTCGGCAAATCGGTGGCACGGGCACTGGGAAGAAATTTCGCACGCATATCCCTGGGCGGGCTTCACGATGAATCGGAGATCAGGGGCCACAGGCGGACATACATCGGGGCCATGCCCGGAAGGATCATACAAAGCATTAAACGGAGCAAATCGTCCAATCCGGTCATTGTTCTTGACGAGATTGACAAAGTGGGCACAGATTTCAGGGGAGATCCCTCCTCGGCTTTGCTTGAAGTTCTGGATCCGGAACAGAACAATACATTCCATGACAATTACCTGAATGTGGATTACGACCTGTCCAGGGTGCTGTTTATCACCACCGCCAATAACATAGGAGGTATACAGCCGGCCCTTCGTGACCGGATGGAAATGATCCCAATTAACGGATACCTGGCCGAGGAAAAAAGAACGATCGCTCAAAAACACCTCCTGCCCAAACAACTTGAGGCACATGGTCTGCAACCATCCCAACTCAGGCTTAACGCTCAGTCCATAGATGTGATCATTAATGAATATACAAGGGAATCCGGCGTACGGAACCTGGACAAGCAACTGGCAAAGGTGGCCAGGAACGTGGCAAAAAAGATCGCTTTCGGCGAAGAATACAATCCCATGCTCACACCGGACAACATACGGGAAATACTGGGTGTGCACCGGATCATACAGGATGTGCAGAAAGGCAACGAATTTCCCGGGGTGGTCACAGGACTGGCCTGGACAGAGACCGGAGGCGAAATATTATTTGTGGAAACGAGCCTGAGCAAGGGGAAAGGCATACTAACCACTACCGGAAGCCTGGGAGATGTGATGAAAGAATCGGCAATTATTGCACAACAGTATCTGAAGGCTCACGCAGACCTTCTGGGACTCGATCCCCAGGTGTTCGAAAAAACAGACATCCACCTGCATGTTCCTGAGGGAGCTATCCCCAAGGACGGTCCTTCTGCCGGGATAACCATGATTTGTTCCATGGCCAGTTCTTTCCTGAAAAAATGCGTCAAAAAGGGCGTGGCCATGACAGGAGAAATCACCCTGCGCGGCAGGATTCTTCCGGTTGGTGGCATCAAGGAAAAGATTCTTGCCGCAAAACGCTCCGGTATCAAGACCATCATTTTGTCGGAAGACAACAGAAAAGACATTGAAGAGATAAAACCGGAATTTATCAAAGGGCTGGAGTTCAAATTTATGAAAACCATACCCGAAGTCATCAAATACGTTTTGTAAAGTGGATATAAAAATAGAGGCAAGCTGGAAAAATGTATTGCAGCCCGAGTTCTCCAAACCCTATTTTGAGGGGATTGCCTCTTTTTTACATAACCAAATCAAGCAGGGAAAAACCATCTATCCTCCCGGCAAACTAATATTCAACGCTTTTGAACTGACTCCTTTTCCTGCCCTGAAAGTACTCCTGCTGGGACAGGACCCTTACCACCAGCCAGGGCAGGCACACGGCTTGTCCTTTTCTGTACCCGGCAATATGCCGCAACCTCCTTCACTTCAGAACATTTTGGCCGAGCTGAAAGCCGATCTTGGAATCTCACCTCCGTCGCACGGCTGCCTGGAAGCCTGGGCCAGACAGGGAGTTCTGCTCCTTAACGCAATACTCACTGTAGAAGCAGGAAAACCAGCCTCGCACAGCAAGGCAGGCTGGATGGAATTTACAGATGCTGTGATCCGGACGGTATCGGCCCAAAAAAACAATGTTGTGTTTTTATTGTGGGGAAGTTTTGCCCGCAGCAAAAAAGATCTGATTGATGCTTCCCGGCACTGTATTCTGGAAGCTGCACATCCTTCGCCTCTGGCCCGGGGGGCTTTCCTGGGATCAAAGCCTTTCTCGGCCACCAACGCTTATCTTAAATCAAAAGGTTTACAACCGGTTGATTGGCGCCTGTAACAGTATTTGAAACGAAGTCCGATATTTATTATTACTTTTGGGAGCACAACCAAATCACTTCTAACATGGAAAAAATTGCCGTTTTCCCCGGTTCTTTCGATCCCTTTACCTCCGGACACCTGGATGTTCTGCTCTCTGCCAGAAAACTCTTTGACAGAATCGTCGTGGCTGTAGGTGTCAACCAACAGAAGATGAGCCTTTTTTCGCCTCAAGCCAGGGTCGCAATCATTAGCGAAGTGATCAAAGACCTTTCCAACGTGGAAGTCTGTTCCTTTACCGGGCTAACGATCGATTTCTGCAGAAAAAACAACATCAATTTTATTTTCAGAGGAATCCGCACCACCACTGACTTTGAATTGGAGCAGGTCATTGCACAGGTCAATTCAAAGATGGCGCCTGAAATCCAGACGATTTTCATTCCCTCGGGTCCAAAATATTCTTTCATCTCTTCTACTGTGGTACGGGATGTGCTACTTAATGGTGGAGATGCCCGTTGTATGCTGCCTGCGGGACTTGATTTAGAAAAATATTTAAAAATGTAAGACCCGCATGTGGTCTCTGATAATTCTCTTTTCCTACAGCATTTCCCTATGTATGAACGGGGGAAGCAATGCGCCGGTAATTCTGGCCCTTCAGCAGGGAGAATACGTGATCCCGGTAGATACGGTCAGTCCGGACTACCGGGGTTGTGCCAGGTTCGAAGGAGACTTCTCTCTTGAAGCCGGACAGTATGTCTTTGTTCAGAACAACAGAAGGTTGTTCAACTTTCTGATATCCTGCCCCGAAGCGATTAAGTTGTCCTTTTCTGCAAACCTGCAAGATGGCAGGACATTGGAGGTACAGGCAGAAGGTTCAGAAGAAAACAATGCCTATATGCGCTTTAACCGTTTCCTGCAGGAGCATTATGCCCGGGCCAATGAAATCCTGGAAGAGGGACACGATCCGGAAAAATCACTGGCAGAGGTGGAGCATCTTGAAGCCACCATCAGGGAGTATGCTGCTTTTCTTGCCAGGGAGTATGAAGGGTACATGCTGGGAATCATCGCTAAAAACATATTCACTCCTGCAGCCGGGCCGGGAGAAGCAACCATGCATTACCTGGGTAATATTGATTTTACTGATCCCCGCATCCTGAACACGTCCATACTTCCTCTAAGACTTAAAGAATTCTTTACCGGAATCCTGCCCCCCCTGCCCGATTCTCTGATCTTTCATGCAGACCGCATCCTGAAGCAAGACATACATCCAAAGGTAAAAGGCTATGTTGCCCGGTACCTTTTCACCCTGTTTTTTACCAGTGAGATCATGGGAATGGAAAATGCCGCGTTTCATATGGCAGACAGCTGGTTGCTTGCAGATTCTCTCCTTTGTCCGGACCGTGAGCTGGCGCGCGAGATGGAAACGTTTGTCCGTTTTAACAAACAATGCCTGTTGGGCATGAGGGCTCCCGAACTCAACCTGCCCGATGTGCATGGCAGGATGCAGTCACTGCACCAGACAGCAGCGCGGTATACCATCTTGTTCTTTTTTGAAGACAATTGCCCTGCGTGCAGCCGTGAAATACTCAAGCTCACCCGTTTTGCCCGGGATTATAACGATCCCGATGTGAAGTACTTTGCGGTTTACACACAAGACAACAAAGATATCCTGACAAGATATGCGGCTTATTTCCCCTCAAACTGGACTACTCTTTGGGATCCGGATTTCAGTTCCGGGTTTGATGAGAAATTCAATGTCAGGAGCACCCCCAGGATTTATCTTCTGGACAAGAACAAGACAATAATTGGCAGAGACCTGGATACCGAAACTCTGGAAAGGCTCATCAGGGACCATAGCGGCAAGCAGGAGGTTGTCCTGCCCAAAGCACCCGATCTGATGCTGGAAACAGATAACGGCACCTCCTGTACCTTGTATGGGATACAGGCTCCCTACACTATTCTGTATTTTTACGATCCGGCATGTTCTGTATGCGGCCTGGTGACAGCCCGTTTATATGAGTTGTTCCTGAGCGCCAGGGATAAAGGCCTTGTCTTTTTTGCCGTTTATACAGGCAACGATTACCAGTCCTGGAAAAAATGGCTGATAGAGGGAGGATATTCAGATTGGATCAATGTCTGGAATCCAGCTGCGGATGACCGCATTCATAAGGTTTATAATATATCTGATCCACCCCTGATATTGCTTCTTGACAGGGAAAAAGGCATTGTTGCAGATTACCTTTCTCCCGGTGCTCTTAGCATAATTATCAATCAACTAAATCAATAAGTTGTATGATTCATAACCTGGGCGAATACCTGAAAATCCTTAGGCAGAACGAAGAATTGATTACCATAAACCGTTTTGTAGATCCCAACCAGGAAATAGCCGAAATTACCGACAGGCAGGCCAGTCTGCCCCATGGAGGCAAAGCCCTGCTGTTTGAAAACAACGGGACCAGCTTTCCTGTCATCACCAATTTTTTAAATTCTAAAAAAAAATTTGCATTGGCCTTTGGCCTGGATAATATGGAAGATGTCGAAACCAGGATATCTGCGTTTTATGAAGCCATATCCCAGTACCATACCGCTGGCAAGTTCCTGAAAAAATCTCCGGTATCTGAATTGGCCCAATATATGCCAAGAACGACCCATGCGGGGTCCTGTCAGGAAATCGCCCTGTTTCCACCGGATCTTAACAGGATTCCTTTTCTGAGGAATCGTCCTTTTGACGAGGCACACAGCCTGTACGACGTGCCTTTCATAATGAAGAATCCATACCTGAATTCTTATATCATTGAATCGGCCCGGATCCAGTGGCATTCCAAGACAACCATCCAGATAAGGCTGGAACCCTGTTCCCATGCTGCCGGATTTATCAATGATTCCCCTAAAAGCAGAATACCGTTGGCCTTGTTTCTTGGAGGAGACCCACTTTACACGCTAACAGGCATTCTTCCGCAGTCTGCAGATATTGACCCGTTGCTTCTGACAGGCTATTTACGTAAAAAAGCCATTATCAAGGCTCCCTGTATAAGCCAGCCGCTGGAAGTTCCTGAAGAAAGCGACCTGGTTATTGAAGGATATATAGATAAGAATGCGCAAACAGTTCCAGCTGCTTCCTGCGGGGAACATACCGGCTTTTATTCTATTGGCGGCAAAGAACCCCTGATGCATGTTACCTGTATCACCCACAGGAAAAAACCCCTTCTGCCTTTGAGCATTCCCTCTCTGGGATTGAACCGTTCTATGGTTTTTTTCTCAAAAGCACTCTCTGTCTTTATGGAAATAAAAATTGAACAGTCCCTAGCCACTGAAGTACGGAAATTGTGTTTACCCTATTTCTCCAGCCCGGGTTCGGTAGCCATAATTGCCGTGAAAAAATTCTATCCCGGACAAATCCATAAGGTGGCCCATGCCATCTGGGGATCTAACCTTACAGCATTTAACAAGTTGCTTATCGTGGTTGATGAGCATGTCAATGTTTTTGACCCTGACCAGGTAAACGATTGCTTAAGGAAACATTATAATCCGTCCCGGGACACTTTTTTCAGCAGGGGCCCGCTGAGTATTACCGACCATGCTTCTCCTCAGAGAGGGTTCGGGGGCAAAATGTGCATCGATGCAACCGATAAATGCGTTCCTGTGCCACATACCTCTGACAGAGGTGATAATCCCTGCCTGTTCTACCATAAATCAGAGGCCGATCCTTTGATCGGCCATCCTCAAGCCCGCATCCTTATAGCAGTAGATGAAGAGATTAATCTGAAAAACCTTTCAATGTGCTATTGGATTGCTATCAACCAGGCCGATCCCATACGGGACGTCAGGATAGAAAACGGTGTTCTCTATGTAGATGCCTGCATCAAGAAAATGGGTGACCGGGGTGTTACAAGGCCCTGGCCCAATGTGTGCTGCTCTTCCACAGAAACCATCCGGAACGTTGATAGCTACTGGGAACGCCTGAAAATCGGAGACCCGGTACGCTCTCCTTCCCTTGTCATTCAGCCCCTCCTGCGTCCCGGAAATGCACAGATAACCGAATAAAGGCCTGTCAGGATCATAAAAAAGACAGCGATCCATCCCGTGTAATCACCGTATTTTACATACGGAGTCAGTTTTTCATTCAGATTAACTGTACCACTGATGGCTGTCTGAACCCACCATGGTGTCTGTATGGTCCGCACCCCTTTCTGATTGATCAAAGCCGATATACCCGTATTGGCACAATGTACAATGCTGCGCCTTGTTTCTATGGCCCTAAGGGATGCGTAGCTCACGTGCTGCCTGTAACCCGGAGTATTCCTCCACCACCCGTCGTTTGTTATGACGGCCATGAGGTTCGCGCCATTCTTCACGTAACCTGTCAGAAACTCCCCGTATACGGACTCGTAACAGATGGCCACACCTATGGTATAATCCCGGCTTGCAGGGGTAAACACGGTGCGTCCGCTTTGCGTGCTCAGTGTGCCGGATGTTCCTCCCAGGTTCAGAGCTAACTGCTCTATGAAGGGAAACAGGTCTGTATAGGGCATCTTCTCTGACCCGGTGACAAGTCTTGACTTGTGATAGATCTGTATCCGGTCTGTTGTGTCCAGCATTATTGCCGAGTTAAAAATTTCGTACCAACCACCGGAATATGGCCTGGATGCAATTGTAGGCCTGCGCTCTGAATGCGGATGAAAACCCACCATGGTGGCACCAAAGATAAATGCGGCATTGGGATTCTCGTTTACCAGTTCCTTATACAGGAGCATAGATGGTGCAGAAAAATAATTGCCGATAATTACTTCCCTGATACTGGTTTCCGGAGCTACAACCAATTGGGTTTCCGGTGTTATCATGGTTCGGGCCAGACCTAAGATCCTTTTATCCTGTTCGCTCTGGGGCATGGAGGAAAATTTTTCATGAACCGGATCAATGTTGGGTTGGACAACCACCACCTCCACAGGCCGGCCGGGCTCCTTATAGGTATAAAATCTGATCAGAGAAAGTATGACAGGTACGACTAGAACTATTACTATAGCTATTGACTTCCAGCTTTTTAGCTTACCTCTGAATCCATAAAAAAACAAGAGGTTAAGCACCCATATCCACAGGCTCCCACCCAAAACCCCCGTAACCTCATACCATTGCACCAGGCTTACGTTGCTGGCGAAGCCATTGCCAAGGACAAGCCAGGGGAAGGATATCTCGGCATTGTAATAAAAAAATTCCCAGGCTATCCATAGGGATGCCAGGAATAAATGGGCAAAAATTTCCGGCTTCCCTTTTCGCAACAACCATTTTTTGACCCGTCTGAAAACCACAAAAATTGCAAACATCTGGAAAGCATTGGCCAGAATGGCAAAGATGCCGCCAATAAGTGTACTATAGGAAATCCAGAACACAGTAAGTGCGTTCCACAGGACAAAAGTCAAGGCATAGTATTTCCAGCATCCTCTGTTTCCGGATATGGTAAAAGCATGTTCCATCCATAAAAGCGGGACGAAAGCGAATAACATGACAAGGCCGGTATGCGGGAGCAGGAATGGGATACTCAAAAGAATGCCCGATAAGACGGACAAAGTTAGGTTCTTACGTATAGAGTTCATAAGACAAATCTACAAATTATTATTAATTTTTAAATTTTAATAACTTTGCCGGCCATGAATGATTTTCCACTGAATCTGCTGCTGGGTATGATTGCCGGTTTTTCGGTATCTATGCCGCTTGGTCCGGCAGGATTATTTTGTATTCAAAGGACTTTGAGCAAAGGACAGCGCTCCGGACTGGTCGTGGGCATGGGAGCAGCCAGTTCGGATGTTATCTATGCTTCTCTGGCCATCCTGAGTCTTTCTTTCATAAAAAACCTGATAGAAAACAATAAAAACCCCCTTTTTTTCATAAGCGGACTGGGTCTGATGATTATAGGAATTGTCATTTACTCTACCAACCCTGTAAAGCAATTGAGACAGAACCGTGAATCAAAAAAATTCTGGGAAGATTATTTTACCGGCTTTTTGATGTCTTTCACAAATCCGGGATGTCTGTTCCTGATAATCGGGGTGTTTGCTTTTCTTGGCACCACCGTGGACCGCAATTCTGGTTCCTTTATCATATCCGCTATCCTTTTGGGTGTATTTATTGGTTCTTCATCATGGTGGTTCTTGCTTAGTACAATCATAAGCCTTTTCAGGAAAAAAATCAGACTCCGGCAATTGTGGAACATAAACCGGGTGGCCGGTCTTGCCATCATGGTACTTGGTATAGTGGCAGCGACAAAAGGTCTTTCCGGTTTACTCCGTACCCTGATTCATTAATTTTTTACATATCTTTGTAACAACAATGGGGATGTTCTGGTTTTGACAGCAGACGACATTGGAAAGTAAGCACGTGGAGCTTCGTGTCCCGGCTCCCTAATATCAGGACTCAAGCCATAACTGGCAATAACAATTACGCACTCGCTGCCTGATCTTCCCTGGGAATGATCGCTTAATCGCTCCGGGCCAGGCCCGGGGTGACGAGTATCCCGCAGGAATTTCCGCCCTCCGGATTTTTGCATAAGGGGTATCGTTTACGAAGGGCTGGTTGTAAAGAATCTCCGGCTTTACAATAAGATTTCAGGAGATACGGGGTATATGGCCCGCCTGCAGGCAGTATCCTCCCGACAAACAAATGAAGGCTAAACGTGTAGAAAGCTTTTGGATGCTCTGTTTGGACGGCGGTTCGAATCCGCCCATCTCCACAACAACGGACTGGATTTATTAACATCAAACCATGAGAAAGTTCAATTTTATCTTATCCGCCTTAATCCTCCTAACCGGGTGCATGCAAAATTCCTGGTGGGAACCACGCACCATCATTACAAGCGATCAGAACGGTCAGGCTGTGGGCAGGTATCAATTTACGTACGATGAACGAGGTAACAAATTCACAGAGACCGGCGACACCTGGAGCAACGAAACCAAATCATGGCTCAAAGATTACAGGATCTCCTATTCTTACGACATATATGGCATACGTACGGGTGCCCTGAAGGAAAAACCAGATGACCAGTCCGGAAAATGGATCCCTGTGTCAAGAGTCATTTGCTCTTTCTCACCTGAAACTTCACGACTGGAAAAAGAAACCCATCAGATCTATCGTTCAGATAAAAGCCTTTGGGAAGATTCTTTAAGAGATCACTATATTTATGACGCTAACGGACGTTTGCTTTATATTGTACGTGAAAAATGGAATAACGGGGAATTTGTGCGGGATATCAAGTTGCGTGGAAAATTTTTAATCAAGGCGCATGTAATTACCCCTGTAATCGGTTGGGAAAACCTCATCAGGGATTCATATATTTATGATAATGAGGGGGTAATAACAGGAGACCAGGTTGACAGGTGGGACCATGTAAGCAATGCATGGAAGCCTGCATACCGTTACACACGTACTCATGACAGGAAAGGCAAGATTGTAGCAGAAGATGAAGAAAAATGGGATGAGGATAATGGTTCATGGTCATTAATGGGACAATACACTTATATATGTGATAATTACGGAAATACCATAGAATCTCGTTACAACCCCGTGACACAGGATCCCGAAGCATCATATTTCCTGGTATTCTACTATAACAATATGCAGTCTTTGCTTGGTTACTATATTGGTGATACCGGGACATTTCCCGGACATAGCGGTACAGCGGAGTATTTCAGGCTGAAAAGATGAAAGGGATCTCTTTTCTTGATTTCGTTGCCAAAACACTCTATCAAACATATGGGGAAAGAATATCGGACTGTTGCCTGGTTTTTCCGGGACGCAGGGCCAGTCTTTTTTTTCAGAAAGAATTATCACGTTATCTTGAACACGATATCTGGATGCCATCCCTTATGGGGATCAGTCAGCTGGCAGAGAAAATTACCGGCAGAAAAAAGACAGAACACCTGTTGCTGCTTACAGAGTTGTACCAGCTATATAAAAAGCTTACAGGCAAGGACGACGGTTTGCATGGTTTTTATTCCCTGGGCAATATTATTCTACAAGATTTTGACCAGGTCGATAAATTCCTGCTCAAAGCAGAAGAACTATTCCACAATGTAAGGGATCTGAAACGGATCGGACAGGATCTCAGTTTTCTTTCCCCGGAACAACAACAGCTCCTGATGTCTTTCTGGTCCTCATTCCAGGTGCAGCCAGACCATCTGCTGAATCGGCATTTTATTTCGATATGGGAAAAATTGCCGCAATTATATCAGCAGTTCAACACAGTGCTCAAGAATAAGGGGCTATGCTACGAAGGTATGATCTACAGGCAAATGGCCGAAAGTCTGGAAGGGGACAAAGACCTGGATTGGGGCAATAAGTTTTACAGGTTTGTTTTTATCGGGTTCAACGCCCTCAACAGTTGTGAAAAAAAACTATTCCGGTTCCTGAGAGACGAAAATTGTGCAGATTTTTTCTGGGATTACGATGCGTATTACATTGAAGATTCAGTCCAGGAATCCGGATTATTCCTAAGAGAAAATCTAAAGGAATTCCCCCCTCCCGGAGGCTATTGCAAAGACTATTCTCCGCTGGCTGAACACCGGGAAATAAGGGAGGTTCCTGTTCCTTCCTACGTCATGCAGGCCAAGATCGTTTCCCAGATCATAAAAGATAACAACCTCCCGCCGGACACAAGAACAGCTGTCGTCCTGGGAGATGAAAACCTGCTCCTGCCGCTGCTTTATGGATTGGGGCAACAAGAGAATAAGAATTGGGAAATGAATGTAACCATGGGATTCCCGCTCCGCCAGACATCCATTTTCGGCTTGTTTGATTCGCTTTTGCGCTATTATGACCGGCCCGGTACCGAAAAGGATTTCCGGCCTGTAAGCATGCATCCTTACGTGCAGGAACTGGGCATTGCCTGGTCCTTACAAAAAGTGCCGGAAAACACCAAGGATTTGTACGCCACTTTTCTCCGGATCCTGGATACGATAGACGAATCGAACACATTACCTTTGAGCGACGTAATGTTGTCACCCGTTATCAGGGAAACAAGAAAACTGCTTAACAAACTGTACCTTGCCATATCCCGGTCTTCCATAGAGATAGATATGGCATTGTTTTGCCGGCTTATCAGGCAACACCTTTCCCTTGCCACTATTCCTTTCAGCGGGGAACCGCTTAAAGGGTTGCAAATTATGGGGTTTCTGGAAACACGTTGCCTGGATTTTGAGAATGTAATTATCGTCTCTGCCCAGGAAAACGTGATGCCAAAGATGTTCAAAGACAATTCCCTGATACCCCGTAACATTGGTAAAGCATTCGGCCTTCCGTCCGCTGAACATCATACAGCTGTTCAGGCATACTATTTTTACAGGTTGCTGCAACGGGCAAAAAAAGTTTTTCTTATCTGGAACAGCAATCCCGATGGTCCCGCCCGTGGTGAGGTCAGCCGTTTTGTCCGCCAGATCTCTTTTGAACTGCCAGACTCGCCCGTAATTACCACTCCCCTGGTTTATGACTATACCCTGCCTAAAACAAGGCAGGTTACAGTGCCAAAAACAGAGACGGTGAAAGACCTGTTACAGGAGTACTTAACCCCTTTCCCCCAAAAAACCCTGAGCCCAACGGCATTGACAACGTATATCCTTTGCCCCCTGAAATTTTTTTACAAGCATGTGCTGTCCCTGAAAGAGCCTGCAGAAGTTACAGAAGAATCTGATTCCCTGCATATTGGCAATATCGTTCACGCTGTACTTGAAAACCTTTACAGGCCATATATCGGAAAGGTTATAGATAAAGAAGAATTGCTGCATAAGATAGAATCCGGTAGCTTTTTGGGCCATCTGGTTTCCGAAGTGACGCAAGAATATCTGCAAAAAAAAGACAGGGAAGGAATACATATCGAACCCGGCAGGCAGATGCTGTTTTCTGAAGTGGCCAGTCTCTATGCCGGACGTTTCATCAGATACGACGCCAAACAGGGGCCGGCGCATTTGCTGGCCGTTGAGAAAAAATTCAGATGCCCCTATGGGAAGGCAGTGATTTCAGGAATCATAGACCGCTTAGACACCCGCAATGGGGAACTGTTCCTTGTTGATTACAAAACAGGTTCTGAAAAAAATTCTTTTTCCGGCGTTGAAGATCTTTTTGATCCACAATTATCGGGCAGGAACAAAGATGTCTTCCAGGTGCTATGTTATGTGTTTCTATACAGAAAGGCTTTTAGTGGATCAGGACTTCCCTTACCCCTTCTCTTTTACCTGAACGCCCCCTTTTCACGCAAGACAACCGGGAACATCCGTTATAAGAGAGTCAGCCTGAATAGCAGACAGACCCTGGCAGACATTGAGGAGGAGTTTCTTGCTTATTTAAGCAATCTTTTGGAAGAATTGTTTAATTTTAACATTCCTTTCAAACAAACAGATTTTGTAGACAATTGCATACACTGTCCATTTATTTCTATGTGTCAAAGAGAAAAATACAATGATTAAGAAAGAGAAATATATCCTTATCGTACTATTGTTATTTGTTTTGGCTGCATTCATTATGGTCATTTCACTGCCGCGTGAGGGCCAGTTCAAATACCAATATCAGAAAGGCAGTCCCTGGATGTATGATAACCTGGACGCAACCTTTGATTTTCCGATTTTGAAAACTGAAGAAGAATTACGCCTGGAACGTGAGAAAATCTCCAGACACTTCACTCCTTATTTCTTTTTAAAACCGGATATTGAAGCCGTTCAACTCAGGACTTTCACGGAAGATGCTGCACAGGCAGGACTCTCAGACGAGCTTCAGGGCAAACTGCTTACCCTTTACAAGACTATATATGGCAGGGGCATCATGGACAATGCCCGTTATGATGAATTGAATCCGGAAACCGGTCTTGCCATAGTACAGGGAAAGATGGCTGATAAAAAAGCGCTTACAGAGGTATTCTCACTTTCATCTGCAAACGATTATTTCCTGAGCAATCTGGAAACACTATCCAGAAAGGAAGCCGGCGAAATGAAGTCTGCCGGTATCGATTTTTCCGTATTCCTGGTGCCCAACCTGCTGTATGACGAAAGCACTACGCTTGCCGTTCAGTCAAGCAGCCTGCAGGATATCTCGCTAACCAAAGGGATTGTGCACACAGGACAGCGGATTATCAGTAAGGGAGAAGTCGTTACCGGCACAACGGAACAGATCCTGAACTCACTCCGTGCAGAATACAATTCAAAAATTGGTTTTTCAGGCAATATCACCTTGTTGATAGTAGGACAGAGCCTGATTATCATTCTTTCGCTTTTTCTGTTGTTTATTCTTATCCAGGCCATCCGTCCAAAGTTGATTCACAACACACCGGAACTGATTTTCACATTGTTACTGTTTGTGATCGTTGTGAGCGGATCATCAATAGTATATAAAATTGACCCGGCTGCTTTGTACCTGCTTCCTTTTCCTGTGATTGTCCTGTTTATGGACTCATTTTTCCCAACCCGATTTTCACTTCCTTTATACATTGTTTTCCTCATACCCCTGGCAGTGATCACAGACAGTTATCACATTGCCCTCATCAACATTATTGCCGGTGGTGTTGCCATATATGTATTCCGTTTCTGGGGGAGGGGCTGGCAGCAATTCCTGTCTGCCTTACTGGTTTTTATTGCTTATTTATTCATTGACCTGGCCATTCACCTGATCTCTGAAGGAACTTTAGAACGCTTAACCTGGGGAGTTTTCAGAAATTACGGGGTTGCTTCAATCCTTATGATAGCCTCCTACCCTCTGGTCTTTTTGTTTGAAAAAATATTTGGATTTGTTTCCGTATCGCGACTCAGGGATCTGGCCGATACAGGAAATAAAGCCCTGAGAGAACTTTCTGAAAAAGCACCCGGAACCATGCAACATTCATTACAGGTAGCCAACCTGGCCGAGACCGCTGCGCGGACAATCGGGGCCGACGCGCTTCTTTGCCGTGTCGGTGCCCTGTATCACGATATTGGCAAAATCAACAACCCCCAGTATTTTGCCGAAAACCAGACTGCCAGTTTCAATCCCCATTCCCTGCTCAACCCCAGGGAGAGCGCCCGGATCGTGATCCAGCACGTGGAAGACGGAAAAAAACTGGCTAAAAAATATAGCCTTCCCTCTCTGGTGAGCGATTTCATTGAAACACACCATGGCCGCACACGTACCGAATTTTTTTATACGACCTGGTGTAACGAAGGAGGAGACCCCTTAAACGTGGAGGATTTTACCTATGACGGTCAATTGCCCACCACACCCGAACAGGTGGTTGTCATGCTTGCAGACGCTGTGGAAGCCGCCTGCAGGAGTCTGAAAGATTACACCCCTGAAAGTATCTCGGCCATGGTAAACAGGATGGTTCGGCAAAGAATTTCTGAAGACCAGCTGCAGTATGCCGAAATCACTTACAGAAACGTGCGCCGGATAGAAAATACTTTAAAAGTTCAGATCCAGGAAATGTACCATTCCCGTATTACCTATCCAAAGAGAAAACGGCTAAAATAGGGATAGTGCGTATACGAATACGCCTAATATAAGCATTTTCAATGCATTGTCCAGAGAGGCGCCCTCTCTTTTGATGACCATGATAAGGTGTATCACCAGCAAAGGCAAAGAGACCAGAAATAAAAAAGTCCCTGTTTCGGATGTGATGGCGTAAACAGCAGACAAAACCATGGCCAGGGAAATCAGAACTATTTGATAAATTTTTGCGGGTGCAGTAGAACCGCTTTTTGCTAACCTGGATAATATCAAGGCAAAAGTAATCTTGCCATAACGTCTGTCGTTATCAAAATCCCTTATATTATTCACATTCAATACAGCAGTGATAAGCAATCCCATGGCCGAGGCAATATACAAAACGGCTGTATCGGCAGACAAGGTGAAAAGGTAATAGCTGCCTGCCACTCCGGCCAGACCAAAAAAAAGAAATACAGACAAGTCTCCTGCCCCCAAATAACCATAAGGTCTTTTCCCGGCCGAATAAAATACTGCGGCTAACAATGCAACAGCTCCCAGGACAATAAACAGCATGGGAAGTGTATCGCTGAGTGTCCCAAAGGCAGCACGAATTAGTCCCAGGCCCGAAAGTATAGAGAGGATGGCGACTGTGAACATGGCTATGATCAGTTGCCGTTCTGTCAATCTGCCACTTTGAAGGCTCAGGGATTTACGCCCCGACTGGTCTTTGTCTGTGCCTTTTTTCCAGTCACCAAGCTCGTTGACCAGGTTGGACAAGCTCTGCAGAAGGCATGCTGTAGACAGCAATAAGAAAAAAACAAGCCAGGAAAAGTGACCCTGTGCCCTTGCCAAAAAAGAACCGGCCAACACAGAGGAAACCGACAGGAATAATGTCCGGGGACGTATACTTTGCAGTACAGGCAACATACCAATTATTTGAGAAAATACTGGTTCAGAAAATTTTGAAAATCTTTTTTGTACTGATCTCCAAGGGGAACGCTGGCATCCTTACCAAACACGATACGGTTCTGAACTACTTCCGTAATCTTGGTCAGATTAACAATAAAAGAGCGGTGTACCCGCATGAAAACATCTTTGGGTAATTTTTCCTCTATGGATTTGAGGCTGAACAGGGTCATTACCGGGATGCTGTTCTCAGAGAATATCACTACGTATTCCTTACGGCTTTCAATATACTGGATATCGGAAATCTTCAACCTTACCGTTCTTGAATCGGCACGTACAAACATATATTCATTCTCCCACCTGGCCGATGCTTTTTTCTTCCAGTTGTCACCGGGTTCTTCTTCAGAGTTGGCAACAGGCTTATCCCTGGCCGGAGATGCAGCATTGCGCAGGTCAAACTGCTGCTTGACCTTATCGGCGCTTCTCATAAAATCGGCAAGACTGAATGGTTTTAAAAGATAATCTGTAGCATCCACCTGAAATCCTTCTACGGCAAAGTCGGCGTATGCGGTAACAAAAACAATAATTGGCTTATTCTTAAGTGAACGTATGTATTCCAACCCGTTGATATCGGGCATTTCAATATCTGTGAAGATAGCGTCTATCTTTTCACTGGCCATGACCTGCATAGCTTCAGTCGGACCGGAACAGGCCTTTACAAGCTCAAGGTATGGTATTTTACCCACACAAGACACAAGCTGCTGCAGTGCAAGCGGCTCATCGTCAATGACTAAACACCTGATGTTCATAATTCACAAACTATAGGGGCAATTGCAAATGTACAAAATATTCTGATTGTGTCTGCTCTATGGTAAGTTTGTAGCTGTCACCATAAAGCAGGTTCAGCCGTTCTTTTACATTCTTTATACCCAGGCCTCCCGGTTTAACACTTTTTGGTTTATCGGGAAACACCGTGTTGGAAATAGAAAAATGGAAGAAGTCCGGTTCTACCCAGAAATTCATGTTAATATGGGTTTCTTCTCCGTATACGATTCCGTGTTTGAAAGCATTTTCAATAAAAACAATCATGATCAGCGGGGGCATCTGTACGCTGGGGATATCCCGGGGCACTGTAATGTTTAGTTTTACATTTTCACCGTATCGTAACAGGTTAAGGTCGCAGTATGCCCTGATTACAGCCAATTGCCTTTCCAGGGACACTTTGGATTCTGGTGTGCTTTCATACAACATATGACGTAAGAGTCTGGAAAGGCTAACTATGGCCTCTTTAGCCTTTTTTTCATCTGTGTCTACCAGTACATGGATATTGTTGAGCGTATTCATTAAAAAATGGGGACTGATCTGAAACTGGAGAAATTCCATTTTGTAGTTCATCAGCTTGTTGTCAGCCTCGTGGGCGAGCATTTTTTCTTTAATGTTGTTGAATATCATTCTGATAGCCACATCCATACCCATAAGGAGCATGGCAACCACAAAATTGCTCAGCATAGTGGATTCGTAAGGGATCAGATTGGTCCATCTTATCCCATATTGTTCATCCAGAATATCAATGATGGCCTCGCTTGAAAAGACAATCCCCAGGAGCAGTATGAAGAGCAGTAAAAAATAGGTGAAATAATTGGACTTTAGCAGAAATAGCGGAACGTATATATAGTGGTGGATGATCAATCCTAATAAAAAAGGCAATTGTATAGCCCACAAAGGAAAGACGTTCTGCTGTGTCAACAGCTGGTTTAGTAAGGCCACTACTATGATACCCCATAATGTGATATTTTCAAGCCGGCGCAGCTTTTTGAGTTCCCGGTTAAATTCGTATACGCGAGGTTGTGTCATAGGCATTAGTTTGCGAATATACAATTAACCCGGGATTTATAAAATAAAAAAAGGCGGGATTTAGATCTCCCACCTGTAAAAAAGATTTCGCATCTTTTTGTGTACGTTTTTAGTTCAAAAAACCATTCATTATTTATCCTAGTGGCAAAGTTAACTGTCCGGTTTAATTTAAACAAGCAGTATTTCTTTGAAAGGGACTATTATCTGCCAATGTATCTTTTCCTTAAACGAACGGCCCATTTATTTCAACTAAAAATAATTTCATGATAATCTCAATATCCAAATATATCCTCAGACGAAAGCTTGACAATTTTTCCGTAAGAGGCAAGATCCTTCAAATCAAGCGCCTTTATATCACTTAAAATACAGTAAGTTACAGGTCTGTTGCTGATCCACTGGCGCTGGAATGCCACCACATCCTGCAGGGTCAGGGAGCCGGCTTCTTCAAAAACAACCTTTCTCATGTCTGTCCAAAGGTCTTTTTCTTTTGCCTGGCGGTAAAAGTTCAACAGATTTCTTCCGGTGATGCGCTCTGTTCTGAGGGTAGAGATAAGTCCGTCTTTTGCCAGAGAGAATGATTTCTCGGATTCGGGCATGTTGTTAATGATATCCTCAAAGGCTTCTATGGCCTGGCCCATCTTATCGTTCTGGGTGGCAATGAAACTGGAGAAAATATAGGGAAATCCTTCTTTGTTCAGGGCAGGTTCTGAAAACCGGGCACTGGCACTGTATGCCAGACCCCTGGCCTCCCTCATTTCCTGGAAAACAATGGCATTCATTGAAGATCCGAAATACTCGTTATACATCCTGGCCACGGCATAGGGAATAGTTTCGTAGGTTTCGTTCTCCCTTGCCGAATACGTCGAGTAGTACATCTGATTGGCATCATACTGAGCCAGGTAAACGGTGTTTTCTGTGGTAATCTGTGGTTTGAAATACTCTTTTTCAGGAACCGGCACAAGGCTGTCGGCCATGGGGTATGAAGCAGTGAAGATTTCTCCGGCCTGGTCCATGGTTGCTGGTCCAAAATAATATACATCTGCCTCATATTTAAGCAGGTCCCGGATTTTGCCTGGCAGCAAACCCGGATCTATTGTTCTGAGTTCATTTGCGGGCACAATGTTGGTCATGGGATTCAGGGGTCCGTATTGTACATAATTCTGCAGGCGCTGGAAATTGGTCCTTTGGTCTCCCTTTGCGTCTGAACGGCTTTTCAGGATATTGGCAGTCAGTGTTTTGTATACATCCGGATCTGCCTTTGCACCGGTTATCAACTCTGTCAGAAGCTCCAGGGCAGGCTGCATGTTCTCGGACAATCCGTTCAGGCTTATGGTGCATGTGTTCTGTGATACAAAGGTGTTGAATGTACAAGCCAGTTCATAGAATGCCGTGCTGATCTGCTCGGCCGTTTTACCGGCAGTACCCAGGTAATTAAGATAGTCAAACGCAAGGGGCAAAGCCCTGTCATTCACGCTTCCGGTTTCATAGACTATCATCAGGGTAAACAGGTCATTCAGGGTGTTGGGAACATAGACCATGTTGACTCCCTGGCGAAGTGATTTTTTCATAAAATCTTTCTCGAAATCAACAAATACAGGTTCTATGGGTTCAACTGCAGAGGCGATGATCTCTTTCAAAAAGGCTGAAGAAGTATCTCTGTTCGTGTAAATGGGGGTGATCTCGGGCTTTTCTATCTTTTTATAAGAGGTGTCTGGACCTTGTCTTTTATAAATGACGGCATAATTGTCATCCTTGAAATACTGGTTGGCAAACGCCACCAGGTCATCCTTGGTCACAGCCTCCATACGGTCAATGAAACGAATCTGCTGTTCCCAGGGTATCCCGTTGACAAAAGAACTGACAAACATATTGGCGCGCCCGCGGTTGCTCTCCAGCCTGCGCATCATATTGAGTTTGTAGTTGTTGACCACAGCCTTGAGCAGGGTGTCATCAAACTCCCCGCGTCTGATCTTATCCAGACTTCCCAGCATCAGGTCTTTCACCTGGTCCAGGCTTTGTCCTTGTCTGGGTTTCCCCTCAAAGACAAGCGTGCTGCGGTCGGCAAGCATGTATGCGAATGCCCCGGCCTGCAGCACTTTTTGCTGTTGGTTCAGATCCAGATCCATAATTCCGGCTCTTCCATTACTGAGTACTTCTCCAAGAATGGTAAACAAGGCATCTTGATCAGAAGCAATGTGAGGACCCTGCCAGCCTATGGTGACATATTCCGATTCCAATCCCCATACTTCAGCCTGCAGAGGCCCTGTAACGGGTTCTTCCTGTGTCAGGGCACGCTCAGGAAGATCAGGATTGGGTGCCCATGAACCAAAATACTCATCTATTACAGCAATCATTTCGTCCGGATCAAAATCTCCCGAAAGACAAATGGCCGAATTGTTTGGAACGTAATAAGTGGCGTAATAATTTTTGATGTTGGTTATGGATGGATTTTTCAGGTGCTCCTGGGTTCCGATTATGGTTTGTGTCCCATAGGGATGAGAAGGGAAGAGGGAGGTAAAAAGTTTTTCAATCACTTTTTCGCTATCCATGGTCGAGTACATATTCATCTCTTCGTAAACCGTTTCCAGCTCGGTATGAAAACCACGGATCACGTTGTCAGAAAAACGTTCTGCCTGGATCCTGGCCCAATTCCTGATCTGGTTAGAGGGAATATCCTCTATATAGACAGTCTGGTCGTAACTTGTGCCGGCATTGGTTCCTGTTGCCCCGATGGCCGACATGAGCTTGTCGTATTCATTGGGTATGGAATACCTGGAGGCTTCCAGTGAAATGCTGTCAATGCGGCTGTAAATGGCTTTGCGCTGTTCGGGATCAGTTGTGACCCTGTATTCCTCAAAAAGCACTTCGATCTGGTCCAGCAAGGGTTTTTCCATTTCATAATTCTGGGTACCGAATTTGCTTGTTCCCTTGAACATAAGGTGTTCAAAATAATGGGCAAGTCCTGTTGTTTCTGACGGGTCATCCTTTCCCCCGACCCTGACGGCAATATAAGTCTGGATCCTGGGGGTTTCTTTGTTAACCGTCATATATACCTTAAGACCATTGTCCAGTGTATATATGCGCGCATTGAGCGGATCGCTTTCGACAGTCTGATAACTGTAACGGGGTCCGCATGATAGTATGACACTAAAGGCAATTAGTGTCAAAACGGCAGTTGTGAATTTGTGTAAACGTTGCATAATCATGGTTTTATTAATGCAAATGTACAAATAATTGTCCGCGGCACTGAATTTGCTTTCTTTTTTTTAAAAAATATTTGATAATGCAAGCCACATCACCTGTTTCTATGTACTGGATCCTTTTAATAGGAATCATGCTGCTAAGCTGGATTGTACAGGCAACCCTCAGGTCAAAATTTTCTAAATATTCAAAAATCCCTGTTAGCTCAGGACTTACGGGCGCAGAAGTAGCCCGCAGGATGCTACAGGAAAACGGAATCACCAATGTTCAGGTTACTTCCACACGCGGCAGGCTTACCGACCATTACAATCCTGTGACCAAAACAGTGAATCTGAGCGATGGTGTTTACAACAGCAACAGCATCATGGCGGCTGCGGTAGCCGCTCACGAAAGCGGACACGCCCTGCAACACGCTAAAGGATATGTTCCCCTGAAAATGCGCTCTACCCTGGTCCCCGTTGTAAGTTTTGCTTCACAGTGGGTCATGTGGGTCATTGTGGCCGGAATGCTTGTTATCAATACTTTTCCGCAACTGATGCTCATAGGGATCATCCTGTTTGCACTAACCACCCTCTTTAGTCTGATCACACTGCCTGTAGAGGTCAATGCAAGCCAAAGGGCACTGGCCTGGCTCAACAGCACAGGAATCACAAACTATGAAACATACCCCATGACTAAAGATGCCCTGAAATCGGCTGCCTATACTTATTTTGTAGCAGCTATCAGCTCACTGGCCACCCTGTTCTATTACATCACGCTCTTTTCAAGACGCCGTTAAGACTTCTCTTTCGGTTTTTTGTATATTTGTCATGATTCTTAACGTCTGTGCCCAATCATCTTCGCCTGGGCACTGTCCCGGCCGGTTATGTACCGCTCGTCTATACCGTTGGCACGCATGGCCTTCCATTTATTTTCATGATACTGCGTTCAAGACCATATGGATTCTTTAAGTATCTGCTCCAGATTATGCGTGAGGATAAAACTGACCAGCCTTGTCAGATGCCAGATTCCCAAAATTATGGCAACGGACCAGGCCACCCGGGGATTGTACAGCCATCTGCAGGGAAAATCTTTTTTGCGTATCAGCCCGACAATCTTCACAACCAGAGTACTGGTAAAGAAGAGGACAAGTACAGGCCCGAAAAGATGGAATTCCAGGCTTTCCATCCATGCTCCCCTATAGAGGGATACCATGGATTTGACCATGCCACAGCCGGGACATGGCAGTCCGGTCAGCATTTTAAACGGACAGAATGACTGGCTGGACTGCAAATGATCTGCCCCGGGATCAAAAAGGAGGATTACCAGGGGCATGAGCAAAAAAAGTAGCAAGGCTGTGATTGCTACTATTTCACGCCTGCTTTCCACGAGGATTTAATTGTATAATTTATTGATCTCGCTTTGTACGATCATAGCTGCGATCATGGGAAAGAAAAATCCCAGCAACATCAGTAAAATGGACTGGTCTCTTTCAGGAATACCCAGACTCTGGTCCAGAGCAGGCAAGCCATCACGGCCAATAATAAAGAAAAAATACATATTGACCGGCCATATGCAACCGGCAAAAACGGCCACAACAGGTGACAGTATCTCCCTTCCGTTCAGGGCATTAAAAACCTTGGCAGCCTGCAGGTTCCAATATATAAGGTACAATCCGCATGTGATGAATCCTAAAAGGAGCACGACCAGGGGATCTCTTTTAAATTCGGGAATGTTGTCAATGATCTGCATAATCGTATGTGTTAGTTAATAATTAGGGGCTGCTGAATAATTTATAAAACGTTGACTGACAATAAAATAAGTCAATAAAAAATTGCATAAGTGCAAGAAATTGAGTATTTTTACTTCATAAACCTTGCATAATATGATACGCTACAAGAGCTCCATGCAACTTTCAATTTCTGAATTCAAGATGCCCTTTGAGGCAAAATTAGATGAGAATAACCGGTGGGTTGTTGTTCTGAGATGGTCTAACTTGCCTGGACTGTTTTTTTACGTTGGTTAATTGGTTTTCGTAATGTACCGTTTCTCAGGCAAAGTTATTCTAAAATTTATAGGAGCCCTTACTGGAGCTCAAAATAAATGTTGGAAATAACTTTGCCCGGACGTTCATCGATTTTCTTATTTAAGCTGCTGATTTATAAACATTCTCTGGTTTTTTATCATCTAACGATGAATGGCCTCTTTTATAGTTGTAGTAAGTGATAAATTCCGCTTCCGCGCATGCCTGCCTTACCTGTTCTCCGGTTACCAATTCTAACAAATAGAGCTTGTCATATTTAATGGTACGCCAAAACCGCTCGATCCACACATTATCAATAGCTCTACCTTTTCCGTCCATGTATATTTTCACCGTTTCAAGGCTTTTCACATAGTCTACGTAGGCATCCGAAGTGAATTGACTTCCCTGGTCCGAGTTGATAATTTCAGGAGTGCCATGCGTATAAATCGCCGTTTGCAGTACATCAACAATCCATTTCGTATCCATTGTGTTGGACAGACTCCAGCCCACAATAAATCGGCCGTACACATCCATTATGGCAAAAAGGTACATATATCCTTTGCGCATGGGTATATAACTGATATCCAATGACCAAACCTGATTTAGACGGTCAATGGTCAGATTGCGAAGCAGGTAGGGATATTTGTATTGGGCAAGATCCATCACCGTGGTACGTGGCCGACAATAAACCGTTTTTAAACGCATGATTTGCATCAATCGTCTTACATGGCATCGACCCACCTGGTAGCCTATCTTTTTGAGCTCTTTAGCCATCCTTCGCGTTCCTCGCGAAGGATCCTCCAGGTACAGAATATCAAGTCCCTTCATCAGAACCAGATCTTTATCGTTAGCCCTGCAAGGCGTATAATATAGCGTACTTCTGCTCATCGATAACAGCATACATTGATTACAGATGCTATGAGCCTTATCCTCACGGTCTATCATTGTTTTGCGATCCGTCAAAGAAATCATGGAAGCTTTTTTTTTAACCAGTTAATATCTACTGTCAGCTGACCTATTTGTTGTATCAGCTCTGCTTTGTCCTTCTCCAGTTGCTTTATCTGTTCTGCCTCATCGCTCCCTCTGTCAAAGACTTTTTCGGCATTCGCCAAAAACTCCTTCTTCCATGAGGTAATCAGATGGGGATGTACCTGATAAATTTGTGCCAATTCGGAAATCGTCTTTTCCTCTTTTATTGCTTCAAGGGATACCTTTGCCTTGAATTCTCCGTTAAATACTCTTCGTGATCTTTTCATATGACAGTAAAATTTAAATGTAAGTATTTTTTCTGTCCAGTTTTTTTAGACCACTTCAATTCCCCAGCCTAATTTTATCTCGTTACTATTGAACATGATGAAACTGAGAAATATAAACATTTATCCATTCAGAACACAAATGAAATTGTGTGCCTGATTAGGAATTATTCAGCAGCCCCTTAATTAATCCATATTCTGTCTGAATAATTTTATTTCGCCGGTTTTCCCTGCGTACTTTCCTGTTAAACTCCCATGCGGAGTGATGAACATAATCACGCGGATGATCCAGGTGCAGCGTAACGGCAGAATATCTGATCTGCCTCCCCCTTATGCCCAGCCGCTCCAGCCTTTCCCCAAATTCTCTGTCTTCTCCCCCGTAGCGAAGCCTCTGGTCAAATCCCCTTACCAGCACAATATCCTTTTTCCAGGCCGAGGCATTCCCTCCGTTCCAGGTTGCGCCGGCCGGAGTAAACTGGTTTAGCAGCCGTGCTTTTAAACCAAAAGAATCCAACTTGTTGTTCTTAAAAGAACGTTTTAGTCCTCTTTCCTCCAGCCATTGCCTGTCAAAACATATTCCTGCTGCAATCTCACTTTCATCAATCATTTGTGAAATTTCACCGGGCAGCCTCACTGTCCCGCCGGAAAGGAACCTGCCCGTCTGCCGCATTTCCAGGTGCACCTGAATGAAGTCCCGCCGGGGAATAATGTCCCCGTCGCTGAAAATCAGATAATCCCTGCTACTCTCCAGAATGGCTTTGTTCAGGATGGCGCATTTTCTAAAACCCTGATCTTCATGGTATACATGTATTATAGGAAAAGCAACCCGATGTCTCATTCTTTCAATGACCTGGCGGGTACTCTGATCGGATCCGTCATCGGCAATAATCAGTTCAAAACCCCTCACAGTCTGGTATTTATAGCCATACAGGACAAGTTCCAGCCACCGGGGCTGGTTGTACGTCGAAATAATGACAGATACCATCGTAAACAAAGATAAAATAATTTGTTTCTTAAATATAAATACCTTATATTTGAACTGTACGTTCAAGCCAAAAATATACGGCTATGAAAAACATTATTATCCTATCCATTTTGTGCCTGACGATCGTGTCTCCGCTAATGTCTCAGGTTGTTGTTACAGGTCACATCACCGCTGAAATTGTGGATGCTGCAAGCATTTCTTCGGCATCGGTCAATGAAATGGAATTTACCAGGTCTCAGGATTCTGATGAACAAGAAAATGATGAACCCGTTTTACTGGGAGAATTTTTAGTTCATTCAGGTACCGATGTTGCCTGGGACGTTGTGATTAAGCCGGCTTCCCTTACTGTATTTAGCGGGGAGAGCCTGACACTGGACACTTCTCTGGAAAGAAGCGCTGCAAACGCTGGTGAAACACCCGGCAATCAGCAGAAAGATGCAGATCAGACACTGCTCCTGAACGGTAATGTCAATATTTTGCGGGAACAGCCTTCCGGCCTCTATCAGGGGTCTTATACTGTCATTCTCGCATATAATTGAAATTTAAAGTTCAAAGAACCGCCTGATATATTGTAAATTTCTCTACTTTTGCGAAATTTACAATATATCTTTTTTGATGATATTGAATCCATTACATCACCGCCGTGCGATTTTGATCGTAACTTTTTTCCTGCTGATCACCGGAATTCTGCTCCCTGCAGAGGGCCTGGCACAGGAAGAAGAGTACCTGGAAGAAATGGTGATCTATTTTTCTGTTCCACGCATAGGGGGTACTGATATTTCAGCCGTAATTGGAGAAAACAGTGTCTATTTATCAGTAATAGAAATTTTTGATTTTCTTAAAATCAAAAATTCATATACGGCCGGGTTTGATTCCGTAAACGGTTTCTTTATCACCGAAGATACGCCTTACAACATAGACAGGGCCAATAACAAAATAACATTCCGGGATAAAGAATTCCAGCTAAAAACAGGAGACATCATCCGTTCCGAGACCAATATATTTCTAAGATCTGAGTACTTTGGCCAGGTATTCGGTCTGGACTGCAGCTTTAATTTCAGGAGTCTGTCTGTAACCATGAACACCAGCATTGAACTTCCCGTGATCAGGGAAATGAGGCAATCACAGATGCGTAAAAGCCTGGGACAGATCAGCGGCGAGATTGTGGCTGATACGGTCATAGGCAGGAGATTCCCATTAATTCACTTCGGGATGGCAGACTGGTCTGCTATCTTAACACAAGAGATCAAGGGGCCTAAGGAAGCCCGTTTGTCCCTGAACCTGGGCGGGGTTGTTCTAGGCGGTGAAACCAACATAAACCTGAATTATTCCACCAACGCACCTTTCCAGGAAAAAAACCAGTTTTACCAGTGGCGCTATGCCAACAACAAATATAAAGCACTAAGACAGGTTATCCTGGGAAAAATCAACAGCTTCTCCACGTCTACCATCAATTCACCGGTATTGGGTGTTCAGATTACAAACACACCTACCACTTACCGGCAGTCCTTCGGGACCTACACCCTGAGCGATGTCACAGAGCCCGGCTGGACCGTTGAGCTGTATGTGAACAATGTCCTGGTGGACTACAAGCAGGCCGACGCTTCGGGCTTTTATACTTTTGAAGTCCCTATGGTCTACGGCAGTACCAATGTAAAATTACAATTCTATGGTCCCTGGGGGGAAGAACGCTCTAAAGAGCAAACACTCAATATTCCTTACAATTTTCTTCCGGCAGGCAATTTTGAGTACCGGCTCTCGGCCGGAGTAGTTTCAGATTCGCTATGGAGCAAATTTTCTAGGCTGGACATGGATTACGGGATAACCCGTTTCATGACCATCGGAGCCGGTGTGGAATACCTTTCTTCTGTTACTTCGGGTCAAATCATGCCTTTCGTGCACACATCGTTAAGACTGGCTCCCGGGTTGTTGCTCACCGGTGAATATAACCACGGGGTAAATGCAAAAGGAATATTGAACTGGAGGTTGCCCTCCGACATACAGCTGGAAGTTAATTACACCCGATACGATAAAAATCAAACAGCCATAAACACCAACTATCTGGAAGAGAGGCGGATTGCCATGTCCATCCCTATCAGAATAAAACAATTTTCCCTCTTCTCCCGGATGACCCTCAATCAGATAATCATGCCCACCACCCGGTACACCACTGCAGAGGTTTTGCTGTCAGGGAGCGTCCTGGGAGTAAATACAAACCTGACTACTTTTGCAACTTTTTCGTCAACAGCAAAAACAAACATATACAGCTCCCTTTCCATGTCACTAAGACTTCCGGCATCGTTTATACTGACCCCCCAGACACAATTCAACTACAACCAGGGCAAGTTTGTTTCTCTGCGTGTGGCGCTGGAAAAAAGGTTATTCTCTGACGGCTACCTGAACGTTTCGTTTGAAAGAAATTTCATGAGTGACATAACCAACGTGGAATTGGGGCTCCGTTATGATTTTTCATTCGCGCAAATTGGCTTCTCTGCAAGAAAAAGCAACAAAACCTACTCTTTTGTGGAAACAGCAAGCGGCAGCATCATGACAGATCCCCGTTCCGGACTTGTTACTGTCAATAACAGAAGCAGTGTGGGCAAGGGTGGTATGATCCTGTATCCTTTCCTGGACCTGAACTGGAACGGCAAACGAGACAAGGGAGAGCCCAGAGCCTTTGGCATGGAGGTTCAGGTGAGCGGAGGCCGGATCCGGTATATAGAAAAAGATACCGTTACAAGAATATATGACCTGCAGCCCTATGCCCAGTACCTGGTCACCCTGAATGGCAGCAAGTTTGACAACATTTCCTGGAGAATGCACAACCAGACGATGAGCGTAACTGTAGACCCAAACCAATTTAAGCGCATTGAAGTTCCGGTGATGGTAGTTGGAGAAGTGTCAGGGCAGGTTTACCTGCGTGATAAAAATACCCTGCGTGGTCAGGGACGCATCACCATACAATTCTACAAAAACGATTCAGTAATGATCAGCAGCACACTTTCCGAATCGGATGGCTTCTTCAGTTATATGGGGCTGGCACCGGGAGATTACCTGGCAGCTATAGATCCGGAACAGATGAGAAAGCTCAATATGACTGCTACTCCCGCATACATTCCCTTTACCGTGGAACCCAGTGTAGACGGTGATTTTATCTACGATCTGGAATTTGAAATCCAATCCAATGCTCCTGCTCAGCCTGCTTTCCCGGCTACTGACACCTCCGCTGCCAGGGTGGCTCCCCAGGCTACTGACACCTCCGCTGCCAGGGTAGCTCCCCAGGCTACACCTGCATCACCTGCCAGGGTAGCTCCCCAGGCTACACCTGCATCACCTGCCAGGGTAGCTCCCCAGGCCGCTGTTCCAGCAAGAGACACAACTGCTACTCCCGCCAAAAAGGAAACAACAGCCATCGGCCCTGCTAAAAAAACACCTCCTGCCATAGCTCCTGGAAGCCCTGTCCAGAGCGGTTACCGCCTTCAATTCCTGGTTACAGACAAACCTCTGGAAAGCGGAAGCAACTACTTTACACGCCTGAAACAAAGGCTGCCTGTACTTGAAATCACTGCTGTACTGGAAGAAGACGGACGTTATCATTATGTTTCCCAATACTTCCGCACCCGTAGCGAAGCCCTGCACTGGATGCGCATGGTCAACGGGATGGGTTGGAAGGACTGCATACTGAGGTAGGGTACCGCGCTCCGTGCTCCTTGCACTTCAAGATCATAAAGCTTTTTCTTTAAGCCGAAGCTTCAACCTTTCCTACTGGCGGTCGCCTGAGTGCTAAGTACGGAGTGGTCTTTCAAGGCGGTGCGCCAAAAGCCATTGGTGCAAATTAAGGCGCTGCTCCGCAGTTCCAATTATTGTTCTTGGTTGCTTTATGGGAGGTGGTAAGTGATTGCTTTATTGCTAAAACACATAACCTGCTATTATTGTGTGTGTTATAGGCCTGGACGGCCTTTTGACAACTTACCACCTCCTTGGATTTCAGCGGTTTTGCAGGGAGGTGGTAAGTTGCGGTTATATCATAAAAGCACGTATGGCGTTGTTAATGTGTATATTAAAGGCATAACCGGAGTTTTGGCTACTTACTACCTCCCTGTCAATCCCAACACCAAAAGGATTAAACTTTGATCATCTCTATAGGAGACATACCCCTGCCTTTTGTCAGTTCCAACACCAAAAGGAACAGACCCGGATAAGTAACGCAGGTCGTGGTACCGCGTACACTTAATGTATTGCCTTGTTTAACAGGTGATTAACAAAAAAGCTCTCCCGGGAAGCTCTTTTGTTATGGTACTGATATCCAGCACAATGAATCAAGTGTACGCGGTACTCCTGATAGGCAGTAAAAGAATGGAGTGTCGCGGCAAAAAGAAGGCCGGCCAAAATAATTTGGCCGGCCTTCTTTTGGAGGTGGGAGCTAAGAGATTCGAACTCGTGACCCCCTGCTTGTAAGGCAGGTGCTCTAAACCAGCTGAGCTAAGCTCCCGAATGCGCTAGTGTTGTAATTAATTAAAAAGTAAACTATATTTTTAAGGGTTTACCGGTGTATGTCCACTCGAAAGGTTTAGCCCTTGTCTTGTTGTATGTATCGACATACTCCAGCAGCTGAGCCGATAATTGTTCAGAAGATTGCCAGACACCGCCTTTAACAACG